>NZ_JANRHK010000031.1:0-20220 GCF_024733815.1 Bacteroides sp. ET336 | reverse complement strand
GATTAATTAGTTTTTATAATTTATCTCTTTAATTTCAATTTGGTTCTTACTACTTCCACTATGGCAGGCAATATGGAAATAACAATGATTGCCACTATAAGAAGTTTCAAATTATTTTGTACAAAAGGCAGGTCTCCGAAAAAATATCCGGCATAGCAGAATAACGCAATCCATAAAGCACCACCTGCCACATTATATATCATGAAAAAATAATAATGCATTTTCCCCATTCCTGCCACAAACGGAGCAAAAGTACGAACGATTGGCACAAAACGTGCTATGATGATTGTCTTACCTCCATATTTTTTATAAAACTCGTGAGTCTTATCCAAATGTTCTTGTTTGAATATGCCAGAATTTTTCCTGCCAAACAACTTTTTTCCAAAAAAATGGCCTATAATATAATTGCAAGAATCACCAGAAATGGCAGCGACAAAAAGTACCAAAACCAAGATATTGATTTCAATCGGCACACCGGGAAGAGCGGCTATAGCACCTGAAACAAACAGTAATGAATCGCCGGGAAGGAATGGCGTAACGACCAAACCTGTTTCACAGAAAATAATTAAAAATAATATAATATACGTCCATGCATGGTATGTTTGGACTATTTCAATCAAATGTCGATCTATATTAAAGATAAAATCCAGTAAAAAATCCATGTAAATAAATTGATATTAGCATATAAAAAAGAATTTAATTTTCATATTGCGGCAGGCAGGAACAATAATCCCGTATCAATAATCTTCAGGAAACATATATGAATAAAAAAACGGCCCACCAACCTTATAATTTATGCTAAATCAAAATACGTTTGATTTGATAAATATAATAATTGTCCGAGTAACGAGTGAAGAGTAAAAAAGAGAAATAAGATGTCACCTTTTCTTCCGGCAAGAATATTTTCCGTAAATGGGTTATGCCTAAAGCATTAGAATAAGTCTTTAACAACTTATAAGACAAAGTGAAACGTCCGCTATTATAAACATTGTTATTTGCGATACAAAATTGAAACAATAAATTTACTCTTTCGTTATCAATCTCCTTTTTTTCGGACAAACCTCTGAATATATGATTGATTATCACCGTATCATTTTGCCATTCAGCCACACAAGTATTTTCATACTCCTGACTGTCATATACGGTGGAATAGTCACCCGAAATCAGGTATATCCCCAATGCGATGTATAAAAGAAACAGATACTTCACCATAGCGGGTGCAAATATACGAAGTTTTTTCATGGCGACGAAATTGTTTTTTATTTTTATTTCAGAAGAACAACTTCACATACATAAAGTAGCATGGCATTCCTCATCTGCTTTTTTTACCTCGCATAAAATCATACCTGTATATAAAATGGGCCATTATATAACTGTCCACACCGTTATATTCGGTTATGGAACGCACATTGGATTTCAAACTTCTTGATATATTGCTTTTACGGGCAAGCATATCATACGCCTCTATACTTAAAATCGCCCTACCATTATATTTTCTCTCATATACATCAGAAGTGTATTCTCGGGTATAAGGCCCTCATGCTGTGCTGGAGCGATGGTCGCACCCAGTTCATGCTCGACGTTTCCCTTCATGGCGAGAAGGGTAAAGTGGAAGGCAAGGAACAGGGGATGACGGCCGAACAACGCAAAAGGCGCTATGAGCGTAAACGCGATGCAGGCTCCCACGCAGCCGGACGTAAAGAAGAATACTTCATGGGTAAGGGCAAGAAGCTGATAGAGATGGTCAAGGCCGCTATCCGCTACAGGATTCCTTTTGATTATCTGCTGGTGGACAGCTGGTTTACAAATACCGGGCTTGTGGATTTTGTATGCAGCTGCCATAAGAAGTTTCATCTGCTTGGCATGGCGAAAATGGGTAATACAAAGTATTCCACCTCATGGGGAGACCTTTCAGCCAGATCCATTCTCAGCAGGCTTTCATCCTCAAGACAGATAAGGTACAGCAGACGTTACCATATTCACTATGCCATGACCGATGTGAAACTGGGCACACGGCAGGTCCGTCTGTTCTTCTGCCGGCGCGGCAAAGCTGAGGGATGGAGAATGCTGCTCACTACCGATACATCGGTTGATTTCATGCGCGCATACGAAATCTACGCCATGCGTTGGGCCATTGAAGTCTTCTTTGCCGATAGCAAACGACTGCTTGGGCTGGCCGATTGCTCCGCACGGGACTTCACTGCCCAACTGGCACATGTTTCGCTGGTCATGATACGGTATAACTTATTGGCCTTACTGAAAAGAAGTCTGGATTACGAAACCATAGGAGGACTTTTCAAGGATGTGTATACAGGAGCCTACGAACTGACTGTTGTAGAGAAAATATGGCTAATAATTGTTGAAGTGGTGGGCATAGTTGCAGAACTCACTGGAGCAGATGAGGACACGCTGATGCGTCAGCTTATCGAAAACAACAAGAGGCTGGAAGCACTACAGGCATATGCACAAACTGCCTAAAATCTAAATCAGAAACTTGAGTAAAGAAACAATTTATAAACGTAAATGCTGCATTTTTAATGCTAAAAGATGTATAAATCATGTTTTTTCCATATATTTGTAAGACTTAGAAGATGTTTAAACACCATTTAAATAGCGTTTAAACACCATTTAAAAACAATTAAAACAGCAGGCGATATGAAAACTTTCAGTTCACAAATGTCGGAAAAGGCAAAGGGTTGTGTATGGATGTCCATGATGTATTCTGTCACTGCGATAGTATTATGTATTGTTCTGGTACTATTGTCAGAAAGAAACGTTGACAATCTTATTCCATTCATATCATGTTTCATATTCATGGCCCTGTCGTCATGCATTCGAATATATCACATAGAATATAGCATATCCGATGAATACCTAAGCATTAGAGATTTCAAATACAGATCCATCAATATATTTGATATAAAGGAAATAATAGCTCTGAAAGAGAAGAAAAGATTCACTCTGAATATTCCGTATGATACAGTTATTATTGAGAAGAACGGAAAGAAAACATATCTGGCTCCGGAAAACAGAGATATGATGCTAGAAACAATAAAGGGCATTAATCCGGAAATCACTTTTTCTTCTTCACCACAATGAAGATACTGAAATCTACAGATATATGGGCATAAGTCTATTATACAAAAAAAAATGCTTCAAAGTATATGAAAATACCTTGAAGCATTTTTTATATGAAGAGTTTTTTATTCTACACCACCCAATTGGTTTCCGTATTCCATTTCGCCTTGAACAACAAAGAATACATCGTCCGGTTCATAAGGTCCCATACCGTCTTCTGCAGATTCCTTAATTATATAATTAACGATCTCATCCTGGTCGATATTAATATATCCTTCTTCATCCGGCTGAGCGTCAAGACATCCGCTGTTTGTATAATACTCTACTATAAGGTCGAATATATAATACAAATCATCGTCTGTGAACTTTTCTTTCAAGTCCTGAGGCAAATAGTTCTTGATAAACTCAATCGTCTTTTCATCATCCTCGTCTTCCAACAAGAATTCGTTGTCTGTTGCCATAGTTGTCAGTATTTAATGATTAATAAAAGTCCGTTACTATCAGAGGATAGCTTTCAGTTTTTCAGCCAAAGCCTGCTTGGTAGTTGCACCAACCTGTTTTTCAACCACTTCGCCGTTCTTGATGAAAAGTACTGTAGGGATGTTACGTACTCCAAACTGCGCAGGAAGATCCGAGTTTTCGTCAACATCGCATTTACCGATGTTTACAGTATCCTTATATTCGTCAGCAAGTTCTTCTATATATGGAGCAATCTGCTTGCATGGACCACACCATGTTGCCCAAAAGTCCAATACTACAGGTTTACCCTCTGCCATTATCTCTTCAAAATTCTGATCTGTAATGTTAAGTGCCATGTTATTTAATTTTTTAAGTTTATATATTCTTTAGTTTGTCGTTATTCGCAACAAATATAGATTAATTTATTTTATAGTCCAACTGTGATTGCGATTTTAAATAATTAATCAAATCTTTTTGTACGGAAACCTTGATAGAACGTGAAGAAAGATTCACATACATCTGCCCGTCATCGTCCATAATGTAGAACAACAGTTCCGCATTTCCAGGATTCTGTTTCACTATGGAACCGAACTCCGTGATAAATTCATCGTCTATAGATGAAAGCGGAGCCTTGACGGTTATTCTCTCAATTACTTTCTCCTTGACATCAGGCAAAAGCTCTATCGTATTGATTTTAACTTCCCACTCGTCCTGTTTCCATTGTTTTGGCTGACATTTGCCATGCATATATAAAAACATTCCTTCGCTGAAAAAGTTCTTCTTTTCTACCCATTCATTGCCAAAAAATGCAAATTCTGCTACTCCGGAATAGTCTTCGACCTTTGCAATACCGTATGGCTTTCCGTTTTTGGTATATCCCTCGCGCACTCCGGTAACTATTCCACCGAGTATGAGGTCTCTGTTCTGCAGAGGTACCAAATCCGCCAGTTCGTCCATATGTACATTACAAACATTCTCCAGTACTACTGCATATTCATCCAACGGATGGGCAGAAAGATATATTCCCACAAGTTCGCGCTCGCGGTTAAGTCGTTCCAAGTCGCTCCATGCAGGTGCAGGAATAATTTCAGGTGTAGCAATCTCTACAGCCATTTCACCTCCGAACAAAGAGTTTGTGGCAGCAGCCTTGTCAACCTGATATTTGTTTCCATATCTTACAAGAACTTCCACGAAGGTTTCTTCTTTTGCATTCTTTACGAAGAAGTCTTCACGCTTTATTCCATGGAAACTGTCAAAACCACCTGCCAAAGCAAGGTTTTCTATGTTCTTTCTGTTGCATGAAGAAAGATTCACTCGCTGAACAAAATCAAATATATTCTTGTATTCGCCATTTTTTCTACGTTCTTCCAGAATACACTGTACTGCAGATTCTCCTACTCCTTTAACTGCCCCCATACCGAAACGTATGTCACCGCGACTGTTTACAGAGAATTTCAGCTCACTTTCATTCACGTCTGGGCCTAAGACCTTAATACCTGTAGCCTTACATTCGTCCATCAGTTTTGTAATTTCAGTGATGTTGGCAATATTTCGGCTCATTGTGGCAGCCATGTATTCCGAAGGATAGTTAGCCTTCAGGTATGCGGTCTGATAAGCAACCCACGAATAACATGTGGCATGAGACTTATTGAAGGCGTAAGAAGCAAACTTTTCCCAGTCGGCCCAAATTTTTTCAAGTACTTGAGGGTCATGACCGTTTTTCTTTCCACCTTCGATAAACTTAGGTTTCATGTGATCCAGCTTGTCACGGAGCTTCTTACCCATCGCCTTACGGAGGGCATCAGACTCACCACGGGTAAAGTCGGCAAGCAGACGCGACAAAAGCATGACCTGCTCCTGATATACCGTAATACCGTAAGTATCCTTAAGGTATTTCTCCATGATTGGTATATCATACTCAATAGGCTTACGTCCATGCTTACGGTCGATAAAGTCAGGGATGTAATCCATAGGTCCCGGACGGTATAGCGCATTCATGGCAATAAGGTCCTCGAATGTTGACGGTTCAAGTTCGCGCAGATACTTCTGCATTCCGGCAGATTCGAACTGGAATGTTCCGATTGTACGTCCGTCACCATACAGCTTATATGTGGCAGGGTCGTCTATCGGTATTTCGTCAATATTCAATATTATACCCTTGCTATGCTTTATATTTTCCAATGCTTCCTTTATGATGGACAGTGTCTTCAGTCCAAGGAAGTCCATCTTGATAAGACCGGTATCCTCGATTACAGAACCTTCATACTGGGTGACAAGCATCTTCTCGCCTGTTTCCTTATCATCGGCCGTACTTACAGGAACCCAATCAGTGATATCGTCACGGCAAATGATAGTACCGCAGGCATGCACACCGGTATTTCGTACGTTACCTTCAAGCATCTTCGCATACTTGATGGTATCTCTCAATACAGGGTCTGTAGACACCTCCGCAGCCTGAAGTTCAGGTACGTATGCTATAGCATTAGGAAGATTCAGTTTCTTGTCAGGAATCTTGTCAGGAACCAGCTTACACAGTCTGTCCGATTCCGATAACGGAAGTTTCTGCACACGTGCCACATCCTTGATAGCCAATTTAGTGGCCATTGTACCGTATGTGATGATATGTGCAACCTTTTCCTGTCCGTATTTTTCTGTTACCCAGTTCAGGACACGTCCACGTCCGTCATCATCGAAGTCAACATCGATATCAGGAAGAGAGATACGGTCCGGATTAAGGAAACGCTCAAACAGAAGGTCGTACTTGATAGGGTCAATCTGTGTAATACCAAGACAGTATGCCACAGCCGATCCTGCTGCAGATCCACGTCCCGGACCTACAGACACATCAAGCTTGTTTCTTGCGGCAGAGATAAAGTCCTGCACAATAAGGAAGTAACCAGGGAAACCCATGGTCTTCATAATATGCAACTCAAACTTTATTCGCTCGCTTACTTCTTCATTGAGAACCTCACCATAACGACGTTTCGCTCCGTCGTATGCCAGTTTTGCCAGATAATCGGCTTCAAGCTTGATACGGTATAATTTCTCATAACCGCCAAGCCTCTTGATTTTGGCATTGGCCGAAGCCTCATCCATTACAACATTACCGTTCTCATCCTGAGTAAACTCATCAAACAAGTCTTTTTCAGTAAATTTCTTACGGTATTCCTCCTCTGTTCCGAATTCTTCCGGAATAGCAAAGGTAGGCATAATAGGCGGATTGTCAATAGAATAGAATTCTACGCTATTGCATATATCAACAGTATTTGAAAGTGCTTCAGGTACGTCGGCAAAGATTTCGTTCATCTCTTCACGAGTCTTCATCCATTCCTGCTTGGTATATAGCATACGGTTAGGGTCGTCAAGATCCTTTCCTGTACTAAGACAGATAAGACGGTCGTGAGCTTCGGCATTCTCTTCATCGACGAAGTGCACGTCGTTTGTACAGACAAGCTTTATATTATATTTCTTGGAATATTCCAGCAGTTTCGCATTTACAGTCTGCTGCAACGGATAAGCTTCATGGTTTGCCCTTTGCACAGTAGCTTTATGGCGCTGAAGCTCAAGATAATAGTCATCACCGAAAAGGTTCTTATACCAGCGTATAGCCTCTTCAGCTTCTTCAAGCTGTCCTGCCGTTATTTTTTTAGGAACTTCACCTCCAAGACAAGCAGAACAAACGATAAGCCCCTCGTGATACTTCTCCAGTTCTGCACGGTCTGTACGCGGACGCATATAAAACCCTTCTGTCCATGCCTTAGAAACGAGCTTGATAAGATTATGATACCCTTTCAGGTTCTTAGCCAATACTACAAGGTGGTAACCGCTCTGGTCTTGCTTACCATCCTTGTCTTTAAGTCCGCGACGTGCCACATACATCTCACATCCAATAATCGGCTTGAACAGTCTGTCCTGTGCCGCCTGCAACAGTTTTCTGCATTCAGCCAGTTCCTCTTCAGGATTTTCAGATTCGGTTTCTCCTTTTTCCAGAGCAGCTATTTTCTTCTTCAAATCCTTGATTTCGCCATTTGTTCCTCCGTTTTTCTTGTTTACATAATTGAAAAACTCCTTGATACCGAACATGGCACCATGGTCAGTTACAGCAATACCCTTCATTCCATTGGCTATAGCCTTATCTACCAGCTTTGGTATAGAGGCTTGTCCGTCAAGGATTGAATATTGGGTGTGAACATGTAAATGAACAAAATCCTGCATATCTTATATAAAAATCTTTTTACTTCTTTAATTGGTTAAAATAAACATCAAGCAACTTCTTGGCTGCCGTGAACGATGTAGCCTGTCCGTTAAGGACTTCCTTTTCCTTTATTTCGAGCATATCTGCTATCAACGGATCCTGATAGAAACTGTCGCGAAGATGCTCGTTTATGGTTTCATACATCCAATACTTTGCCTGTTCGTTTCTCCTGTAATCAAAATATCCGTTCTTCTTGACAAAGTCGATATATCCATACACCATATCCCATATTTCCTTTACTCCTATATTGTAGAATCCGGAATATGTCAGAACCTGAGGTGTCCATCCTGATTCAGGAGCAGGGAAAAGATGAAGTGCGTTACGGAAATGTGCAGCTGCAAGCTTGGCCTTTTCTATATTATTTCCGTCGGCCTTGTTTATTACTATTCCGTCGGCCATTTCCATTATACCTCGCTTTATTCCCTGAAGTTCGTCACCGGTACCGGCAAGCTGTATCAACAGGAAGAAATCTACCATAGAGTGAACCGCTGTCTCACTCTGACCTACACCTACCGTTTCAACAAAAATCTTATCAAATCCGGCAGCTTCGCACAGAATTATCGTTTCGCGTGTCTTACGCGCCACTCCTCCCAACGATCCTGCTGACGGACTAGGGCGAATAAATGATTTAGGATGAACGGACAGTTTCTCCATTCTGGTCTTGTCACCCAAAATACTACCTTTGGAACGCTCACTGCTAGGGTCTATTGCCAATACAGCCAGCTTACCGCCTTTTTCTTCAAGTACATGAAGCCCGAATACATCTATCGAAGTACTCTTACCGGCTCCAGGAACACCACTGATTCCGACTCTTATCGAATTGCCGGAATAAGGCAGACACTTCTCTATTACTTCCTGGGCTATAGCCTGGTGTTCAGGTCTGACACTTTCCACCAAAGTAACAGCACGGCTAAGCATGGTTATATCACCCTTTACTATACCTTCCACATATTCATCTACAGAGAACTGACGTCTTTTAGGCCTGTTTCTGAGGTTTATATAAGGATTTACAATCGAAGGCTGTTCAACTCCCTGATTGACGGTCAATCCCTTATATTCTTCGTTGTTTTCCGGATGTTCCATAATGGTAATATTTTTAAAGGTTAAAATCTCAATATCGGACAATATCCGATATATCTATTATTTCACTACTTGTGCATTTACATTAATGGTTATCTTAGGGTTCTTCGGATCATTTGTAATCATAAGTACCCTAGGTTTACCTTTTGAGCGTGACAGATTACTTGCCAGGACTGTTACCTTCATCTTTGCAGATTCACCCGGCTTGATAATATGTTTATTCAGCTTGACATTCAGGGCCATAGTAAATACCTGCAAGTCCAATATCTCCAGATTAGAGTTTCCTTTATTGGTAATAATTACAGTTTGCGATTTCTTCTGTCTGGATTTCAAGCCCGGGAATTCCAAAACCTTAGAGCTTATTTCGGCTACAGGAGGATTGTTTTTCTGGAATTCAGTCTGAACAGAAAAATCAGGCAACAGGACTACAGAAACAGGTATTTCATTCTCACTGCTAACTTTATCGCCCATAAATCTGGACAAGAACACTGTGGTACGTGTAATTCCAAGTTTTGGAAGTTTTTCAGTGTTAAGTGTAACCGTTATCTTTCCATTCTTTTGCGAGCCCAAAACTTCAGGCTCTGCCTTAGCCGACAAATATGGAGGCAAATGCATTAATACAGGACTATATGCCTTATTCGAGGTATTTGCCACAAGGATTTCAAACTGAGGTTTATCTCCCTTATTGACATCGTCGAACACGATTTCGTCTTCATTTGTTCTTACGGCACCGTAACTGTATTTATGTGTAAAAGCATAATCCTTTGAGTCGGCAGTAACCTCACCGGTAAAATCAAGATAAAGAGGAATGTTTGAAGCATTGCAATAGACACCTACCTCCTTATAGAATTTTCCTATAGCCTCGGCATCGAATACGGCAGTTATCTCACCTTTTGCACCAACAGCAACAGGTTCTTTGGTCCAATCAGCCTGCATGCATCCGCATGATACTGTAACGTTTGATATAACAAGAGGCTTGTCGCCGGTATTGGTAAAAGAGTATTTAACAGTCACAGGATTACGCCACAAAATATATCCTATATCCTTGGATTTACTGTCGAATGATATTTGCGGTTGAGCATTGACACACATTGCTACAGCAAACAATACACATAAAAGCGAATAGATTCTTTTCATTTTTCAAATATCTATTTTTGGAGTATAATCATACAAATACGGAAACAAAGATAGACAGAATTTTAATTCTTAACAAAAGTAGTATTGGAATAAATCATAAGAAAAAGAAAAAGTAACAAATGCCTGAACATACTATAACAGCAAACATATAACAAAAACAAAAAAAGGTATTTATGCATATATCATTAGATAATATTTATAAAAATAAGAATAGCAAAGCCAATTAGATGGAATATAAAGATTAACTTTGTAAAATAAAAAAACATCTATAATATATGATTCCGTCAATTTTAATTGTTGAAGACGACCTCACATTCTCCACAATGCTCAAGACTTGGTTGGGTAAAAAGGGCTTTGACGTAGAAACTGCAGGCGCATGCGCCAAAGCACGAAAACTAATAACATCAAGAGATTTCAGTTTGATTCTCTCTGACTTAAGACTTCCCGATCAGGACGGAATGCAACTCCTTACATGGATGAGGGAGCTAGAAATCAATACACCATTCATCATGATGACAAGCTATGGAGAAATCCAGAATGCAGTTACAGCCATGAAGCTTGGTGCAACTGACTACATAAAAAAACCTATCCAACCAGACGAACTGCTGAACAAAATAAACGAAGCACTTGGAGCTTCGACAAACAAAAAAGCAGCAGACAACAAACAGGAAAACAAGAAAACGTCAAATACAGAAGAAAAGAACAGCAACTTCCTTGAAGGAGAGAGCGAAGCGGCACGTAAACTTTTCAGTTATGTCCGATTAGTGGCTCCTACGCAGATGTCTGTATTGATAAACGGTGCCAGTGGAACTGGTAAAGAATACGTGGCACACCGCATTCACCAACTCAGCAAAAGAAATGAAAAACCTTTTATAGCAATCGACTGCGGTTCCATACCCAAAGACTTGGCTGCATCCGAATTCTTCGGACATGTGAAAGGCTCATTTACCGGTGCGCTATCAGACAAGGTGGGAGCTTTTGAAGAAGCAAATGGAGGAACACTGTTCCTTGATGAAATTGGAAATCTTAGCTATGAAGTCCAAGTACAATTGCTGCGAGCTCTGCAGGAAAGAAGAATACGAAGAATCGGATCAACAAAAGAAATAGAAGTTGATGTAAGATTGGTCTGCGCGACAAATGAAAATCTGAAAGAGGCCATTGCCAAAGGTAATTTCAGGGAAGACCTGTATCATCGTATAAATGAATTTACATTACGAATGCCATCCTTGAAAGAGCGACAAGAAGATATACTGCTGTTCGCAAATTTCTTTCTTGATCAGGCAAACAAGGAACTTGACAAAGACCTTATAGGTTTCGATTCGCAGGCAAGCTCTATTTTGCAGAATTACTCATGGCCAGGAAACCTGAGACAACTAAAAAACATCGTCAAAAGAGCTACCCTATTGGCCAGTGGTGATTTCATTACACCTGTAGAATTGGGAGAAGAACTGACAGAACATCATTCTGATGAAATTGAAAGCGGTAAGATATTATCTACATTAAATAAGGAAGAAGCCGAGAAGCAACTGATAATTAATGCACTTAAACAAACAGGCAACAACAAATCGAAAGCTGCCGCTATACTGGGTATAGACAGAAAAACGCTATACAATAAGCTCAAACACTATAATATTCCACAATAAAGTGTAGAAAAAATACACACTTTCCACAATATATTCCACATTTGTATTCACACGGATGTGGAATATATTTTTTATAAACACCTGTTATACACAGATTTAAATATTTATTCGGTATTTATGGCATAACATTTGCGAATATATCAGTGAATGAATAAGATTAGACTAAGCTAAACACACAAAACCCAACCCCATAGAATTGAATTTCTGAGATTGTGTATCAATATATACAAAACTACAATCTTATGATAATGAAGATGCCTATGTGTTAAAAACGGAAAAGAGCACGCTGTGAAGCATGCTCTTTTATTTTTATATACCAAAACCATTCCATAAATTTCCGGAAGGCAAGTCAGCTGTTACATCTATAATTTCTTTTGACACCGGATGTACAAATTTTACTCTACGCGAATGTAGGCAAATACTTCCATCGGGATTAGAGCGTGGAAATCCGTATTTCAAATCCCCCTTAATAGGACATCCCATCTTTGCTAACTGGCAACGTATCTGATGATGTCGTCCGGTATGCAGATTTACTTCAAGCAGAAAATAATTTTGCGAATGACCGATAAGCCTGTAATCCAAAATAGCTTTTTTGGATCCTTTCACTTCCTTATCATATGCATAGGACTTATTCTGCTTTTCATTTTTAATCATATAATGTACCAAAGTACCTTCTTCCGCAGCCGGCGCGTTCTTTACTATAGCCCAATAAGTTTTCTCCACTTCGCCCTGTCTGAACATATCATTCAGGCGGCTCAGTGCCTTACTCGTTTTGGCAAAGACCACAAGACCACTTACAGGTCTGTCCAACCTGTGAGTAACCCCGATAAACACATTGCCAGGCTTATTATATTTCTCTTTCAAATACTGTTTTACGGTCTCGGAAAGAGGAGTATCTCCGGTTTTATCACCCTGGACAATTTCAGAGGCAGTTTTATTTACTATTATTATATGATTGTCTTCGTAAACTACAGTCATAGGAATATATTTATAAAAAAAACAGGCACAGATTTCATTATACCAACGAAGCCTGTGCCCAAACTATATCGTATATGAAAATTACATATTCATACCACCGTCAACCTGAATAACCTGACCTGAAACATATGCAGACAAGTCAGAAGCAAGATACAATGCAGTATTTGCAACATCTTCAGGAGTACCGCCACGACGCAAAGGAATACGTTTGTTCCATTCAGCCTTAACTTCATCAGAAAGCTGTGCTGTCATTTCTGTGATAATAAATCCAGGAGCGATAGCATTTGCACGGATACCACGAGAACCAAGTTCCTGAGCAATAGATTTAGCCAAACCAATCATACCTGCCTTAGATGCAGAATAGTTACACTGACCTGCATTTCCGTGTACACCTACTACAGATGCCATATTGATGATGTTACCACTCTTCTGGCGCATCATGATTGGAGTACAAGCATGAATGAAGTTGAATGCAGATTTCAAGTTTACAGCAATGACAGCATCCCATTGAGCTTCGCTCATACGCATCATCAATCCGTCTTTTGTAATACCTGCATTGTTTACAAGGATATCAATTGAACCGAATTCTTCTTTGATCTGTTCAACTACCTTTGCAGTATCTTCAAAATTTGCAGCATTCGAAGCATAGCCTTTAACCTTAACACCAAAAGCTGCGATTTCTTTTTCTGTGTTCAATCCGTTTTCATCGATTACCAAATCAGTAAACGCAATGTTTGCTCCTTCTGCAGCAAACTTCAATGCTATAGCTTTACCGATACCACGAGCAGCACCAGTTACGATAGCAGTTTTTCCAGTTAATAATCCCATAATTATTTCGTTTTAAATATTACTGTCATTTTTTTAATCGTCTGCCTTACAACCTAAGGCACCGTAAACTATTTTCTTGACATATCTCCATGATGTTTCGTCATCAAGTTCTTCGGCTATCTGCCCCCTGATAAAAGGAACTTCTATACCCTTGATACAAAAATGAAGGATAGAAGCTGTAATCTCTACATCGTCAATATCAAAGATACCGGAATCTTTTCCTTCCTGAAGAATCTTCCTGAATAGAGCAACTTCCTTTATGTCAAAATCCTTTCTTTCTGCCTCTACCTTCCATATGTCACGAAAGAAATCAGCCCTTAGAGTACCATTTCTATAAACGATAGTCTTAGTCGTTTCCAGATGTGTAAATATCAGTTCCAGAATTTTCTTCTCAGGCGAAATATCTTTTTGTGCTACTTTCCTCAATGTTTCATACAGCATTTCTATTTCCGCCTCAACCACAGCCATGTATATCTCTTCCTTACTCTTGAAATAAGTATAAAGAGTTCTACGCCCTTTCTTGGAAGCAATAGCAATATCATTCATAGTAGTATCCTCAACTCCTTTTTTTGCAAAAAGTTGCCTGGCTACATCCACTAGTTTGGCTCTGGTCTTTAATACTGTCATACTGTTCTATCTATTGCACACCATCTGTATCTGTGTGCAAAAATACATCTTTATATCATATTATACAAATATACAGTAAATTTTGTAGTTTTTCTATAATCTGCTTTATATGACGAGCCTCTCGAAAGTTAAGGATTAGTAGTAATACGAAACAGCGCGACAAATAAATTCCCATTGTTTGTCGCGCTGAAAATAAAGTATTTAACCAATCTGTAGGCTATTAATATTCTTCCTCGTTGAATAAATTTATACTTATTGATTATCAATACATTATATTATCATCAATGAAATAACAACACCATCTGAGGCAATTGTGGTGAGATAAACAGGCAAATATTGATCGCTATATTTAATCATAAAATCTGCAAGTTTATTAACCTAAAGATAAGAAACTTGCAGATTTATCAAAGACTTTTATAGATTAAATTGTTGAATACCAGTAGATGAAGACATTCTTAAGGGGAGATTATGTATTATTTTTCTACAACCACATTAGGATATTTCTTTTTCCATATATCTCTTCCCAGATCAGCAGAAAATACAGAGGTAATCAGGAATTTCCCCACTCTAGTATCCGGATCCTCCGGTTTCAACTGCTGTAAATAAGTACATTCTTTACCGTAACTATCGACAGCATATACTATCTGCTGTCTGATAATCACCGCACCATTAGGATCCTGTTCCGCAAAGTTGTTGTCGCAATAGTATATATAGGCAATATCTCCTGCTTCATCATATTCGACTCCCCAAGCTGTCATAGCATGATTCCCTGTTTTGGGACCGGCAACATCAAACACATTTAGACCGATAGCCCTTTTGTTGAGGAGGGCATCTGTAACAAATGTATTGAACTGTTCTCTATCTGGGTTGTGCGGGGACCTTGCCGTCAAGGCATTATTTCTCGTGAATACTTCAGGAAGGAATCCTTTAAACCCATTGATATCGCCCCCAAGATAAGCCCCGGTAAAAAACCATTCAACTCCTTTAGGATCGTCGTTACCAAAATTCGGGAAATGATCTTTGAAGAACTGGAAAACCTCCGACCTGTTGACTGTGACATAATCTGGTTCCGGAAGAGAACCGTCCCAACTGCCAACTCCGTTAGGGTAAAGCGGTTTGAAATCATAGGACGGACGTTTGAAAGTACCTGAACCGGTCGTCACTGAAGAACCATAATCTTCATCGTATGCCGCAAGGTATTCTTTATTCAAGCACATCCACCACGACACAACATTTGATGCAGATGCCGCCCAGCACATTTGGGAATCGTCTTCATAGTTTTCATATGACTTGTTGCAGTCATACCAGCCACATCCTTCAGCCCACGTGAGATATTGCTCCTCATAGTTGCGATTGTCATATCTGATCCACTGGCCTTGAGGCAAACCATATTTCTCACCGAGCTTATATGTAATAAGATTCTCCTTCCCCGGAAAATCAGGCACATTCAATCCATATACCCACAATGTCTTTCCAGCAAGTTCAGAATTGCCTGGTCTCAGAGTAAGGTTTATCGAGATCTGCTTTCTAGGTTCGAAAAATGTAAGCTCATTATTCTCTTCTATCTTTTCAGGAGCATTGAAATACGCTGTCTTACCCTCTGCAACAATCTGCAGAAGTCCGTCATCACCCCTGTAAGGGATCGCACTTTGAGGAATAATCACAGCGGAAAAATTTCCTTCTTCATCCTTGAATGGGGTAATCCATTTGAAATCGGTTCCACTCACTTTGACTTCACCAGTAAGCAGATTGAAATTACCCTGTGTCAGACTCCTGACTTTAACCTCTGACGAAGTCATACTGCCAGAGATAGAGACCCTGATTCTGTGAAGAGCATGCCCGAAATTCATTTCAGCTTCGTATACTCCTGATTTGACGACTGTTTTTGAAAACAGCAAATCTGAATTATAAAAACCGTCTCCAGTCTGATCTAATGCCATATCCAGCTGATAAGTCTCTGGATTCTGTTGTTCTCCGGTTGCCGGATAATGAGCAGACAAAGATATTGGTCCTTCACCAAAATCATTACGCTTCAGACGTGGCATCCACTGTCCTCCCGAATATGTAAGTTCACGATAAGAAAGACCTTTATCGCATTGAATGTAAAGCCCAACTTTATCGCCCTCTGTAAAACTTCCGGAACCATCATTTGCAAGATCAGCCCTTGTCCCCTCTTTTGAAAAAAATATATCCAAATATCCGTCATCCCTGTCCTGGTAATTATCCTGAAATTCGGAAGAACAAGAAAAGAAAGATAAAGACAAAATGCTGATAAAGATACCAATGCATATATCTTTAAATATAGAAAAACATTTAACCATAAAAAAATAATATAAATGCAATATATGTAAGGTTTCATTTAGTAGGTCAGGAGTGAGTCTTCAGACCTATTAATCTTGTGAAGATATCAATTTATATCGTAATTTATCGGCAGGCTAGCATGCCGATGAGAGTTTTTATTCGTCTGGGACAGATTACTGTCAGGATCGATCGTTTTCGGAGACCTGAAACAGGCAAGATTCTCACCCATTGCTGTCTTTCTCATAAACAGGATGACTGATTCATCGTTGGGCATAGCCGGTATGTGAAGATGGAAGTTACCGTATTTGTCAAATAAGGTATCCTAAATTAAATGGCCCCTCCCTCAATTCCACACAAACAAGTGATGCAAGTTCTATATTGAAAAATTTTAATAGTGAGGACAGAAACATAAAAATTGCAATCTTTGCCACTGCTAAATCATACAATAGGCAGGTCTCAATGAAAAAGCCTGTTTTATCAAAACAAGCCACGCCATTTGAGGCGGTTAAGCGATGTTGTCAAAACAAATTAAATCCCCGCAAATCTTACTGATTTACAGGGGTTTAATAGTATCTTTGTGCTTACAATCACACTAATATTCTTCCTCGTTGAAGAAGAAATCTTCCTTACTTGGATAATCAGGCCAAATATCTTCAATACTTTCATATATTTCACCTTCATCCTCCATTTCCTGAAGATTTTCTATTACTTCAAGTGGAGCTCCTGAACGCATAGCATAATCAATCAATTCGTCTTTTGTTGCTGGCCAAGGAGCATCCTCCAATTTTGAGGCCAATTCTAATGTCCAATACATAGCATATATATTTTTAAAAGTTTTACTTTCATTATTTGAGCCACAAATGTATAACAAAAAAATTCATTTACAAGTCTTATCCCAATAAATTTCACTTACAGATGCTAAATGATTTAATTTTCTTGACAAAACAAATAAATAATCGGACAATCTGTTTACAAAGCGTTTGCAATTAATATCAATTTCCTGAATACTATTTTCCTCAATATCCAGAATTCTTCTTTCAGCCCTTCTGCAAATAGTTCTGCACAAGTGGCAAACTGATGACTGATATGCTCCTCCGGGAAGAATAAAACCTTTTAACGCCGGAAGAGAATTATCAATTAAATCTATTGCTTTTTCTAATTTTTCTATATCAGCATCAGATATATAAGAATCTGTTTTAAATTCTGTTTTTACCTGTTCAGTAGCCAAATATGCCCCCAAAGAGAATAATTTATGCTGAATGAATTGTAAATTGCTCTTTTCTTCAGTATCATTTATTATAGATATAAGCATACCTAAAGTTGCATTGAGTTCATCAACAGTTCCATATGCCTCTATCCGAAGATGGGTTTTCTTTACACGTGTTCCTCCTACAAGAGAAGTTGTTCCGCTATCACCAGTTTTTGTATAAATCAGACTCTTTTTCATGGTATATATATATTTAAATAATGGGAATGAGTGTATTCCGACTGAAAACATTACATCATAGGAAATTAACTATTCGATTTTCCTTTACCCGTTTTTTATCGAAAAAAACAATTCCTATATCATATAAATCAAATGTAACGCCGGTTCTATCGTCTTTTACTACTGTTTGCCACCATAATTTCTTATTTTTATCTTTATAAGGATAAGAAATAACCAAACAATCTCCATCAGACACATTTGATATTATTTTCTCATACACCTCTTTATAATCAGATGTATGAGCTATATGATACAAAACAGGAGTTTCATGGGATTGCAATATAAGATCAATTTTGTTTTTTTCCGAACTGCCTAAATAATAAATATTTTTTTTTGTGGTCAATAAACGTTCTACTTGCGTTTCCAACTCTCCGTCAGAATATGTATAAATACACATTTCATTATTAGCCTCAGACATGTATCTGGTTGACATTCCGGAACCAGTACCAAACTCTATTATTGTTTTGGGGCGTAAAAAATTTACTAAACGAAAAAACAATTTATCAACCTTTTCTCTATGCCCTGACAAATGCGCAACTAATCGACGAAGGTGGTGTAACTGAGAATAAGCGTAAAATGGCAATTTCTCATATATTACAAATGTTATAAAGAAAAAGTCAGATGGAGAATGCACACCGTATCCACATCGCTTACGGAATCTCTTACACCAAATCCAACCTCTTAAAACTGTCTTATTCATTAGGCTATATAATGTTATTAAATTTTATTACGCTTGAAATATCATCTATTATATAACACAAAAATAGTAATACACATCAAGAATAACAAACAAAAGATTAGCTAAATATAAATCTGTACTACCTAAAGGATTCTACTATTCTGCTTTTACCAAAAATAAAAGGTGTAATACCCAAGTAATCTATTACCATTCCTACTGAAAAACATCCACCTATGTTAATAATAAGAGATACTATCAGAAAAATCAATCCACTTGAATCAAATGATAATATGCCGACCAATGGCTTGACCAATATAGTAAACAATGGGGAAAACAAGAATAATAATAGACTATGATTCCCAATATAATTCAAGAAGGATGATATAAAACGTGGCAATACTTTATAAATAGCTAAAAGGGCAGATATAGCCAGATAAGTTATCAATATTCCTCCTATTGTAAACCTATCCAGATTACCGGGATCTATAATCAAGACCAAGAAACCTACTATAGACATCCATGAAGATTTAAAGAAAGATAAAAAATCAACAGAAGACTGTCTTATTATAAATCCTAGAAGAAAATAAAACACACTTGACAAAGAAATAATCCCCAAATATACAGATAATCCACATAAAACAAGCGAAGAAACTATTATTCGAGACAATAAAAAACGGTGTGACTTAAATCCTATAAAAAACAGATAACTTACAATATAACATATTATCATCGTATGTAAATACCAATATGGCCCAATAGGCTTTAAAAACAGCTTGTTAATAAATACATCCAGTGTCAAGTTATTTATATGCTCTCTGATAGGCAAAAAAGATGCAGAAACGATATAACCGCTTTCCATTATCAGATATGGTACAGTCAACCAGAAAATTGTTTTTAAAAACCCGAGTAATGGCTTTTCTATGTTCATTAAATATCCGGAAATTATAAGAAAGGCCGGTATATGAAACGTATAAACGATATTCTTAATATATGGATAACTATCTCCAATATATACAAGATGAAATGCAATCATTAACAATATGAAAATACATTTCAAAAAATCCAGTTCAGAGATTCTCTTAATCATATTGTAAAACAAGCATTCTTATTTATCGAAATCCATTTTATAAACATTAGTTTCCTTTTTCTGAAAGCCAACAGATTGATAAAGTTTGTTTGCCACAATCCTGGATGGTTTTGAAGTCAGCATCAACTTTGATTTTCCGTCTTTGGAAACTATTCTGATGGCTTCCTCAACCATCCTTTTTCCCAATGATTGTCCTCTCATATCCTCAGATACTACAACATCTTCAAGCCAATATTTCTTCCCTGTAGGAGTTATATAATGCGCCAATGTAAACATACCTACAATAATATCATCATTATAAAGAAGATAAAGATTGCTGCACTCAGAAGATATAATATTATCAATATCTGATTTTGTAAAATACACATCTCCGGATGTTAGTTGGGAAATAAGTTTGGAAACGGATTCCAATATAAATTCCGATGATTTTTCTACCTTTTCTATATGTAACATAATTATAAGTATTTGTTTTGATAAATATACATCATATTCACCGAAAACAATGAAAAAACAAATGAATAATTCATTAAAATAAGCCGTATAAACGCAAAAAATCCCCGAAGTATCTCTACCTCGGGGATC
>NZ_JANRHK010000030.1:0-20470 GCF_024733815.1 Bacteroides sp. ET336 | reverse complement strand
GTTTATAAATTTAATATATATGTTGATTATCCTATAACAAACTCCATGCCACTGTAAGCCCTGCCATGACTATGGCAACCATACTCATAAGCTTTATCAGAATATTCAGACTCGGTCCGGATGTATCTTTGAAAGGGTCGCCTACTGTATCTCCTACAACCGTGGCACGATGTACCTCACTTCCCTTTCCGCCGAAATTGCCTTCTTCCACATATTTCTTCGCATTGTCCCATGCTCCTCCTGCATTTGCCATGAATACCGCAAGCACGAAGCCTGATGACAATCCTCCAATAAGAAGACCTATAACTCCTGATACTCCGAACAAGAGTCCGGTAACTATTGGTGCTACTATTGCCAATACTGAAGGGAATACCATCTCACGCTGAGCTCCTTTGGTAGAAATCTGTACGCAGCGCGCATAATCAGGTTCTGCCTTACCTTCGAGTATCCCCTTTATCTCGCGGAACTGACGGCGCACTTCTTCTACCATATGGGCTGCTGCACGGCCTACGGCATTCATAGTGAGACCGCAGAACAGGAATGCCATCATACTGCCTATAAACATTCCGGAAAGTACCTTAGGATTCATGAGGGTTACATCATAGTATATCATGAAATCAGTGAAGCTGGCATCATGTATAGCTACACTTATTCCGTTTGGCAACTCAAGAACTGTATTACCTATTCTCTCAAGACCTATTCTAATTTCTTCTATATAAGATGCAAGAAGAGCCAGTCCAGTAAGTGCTGCTGAACCTATTGCAAAGCCTTTTCCTGTGGCTGCTGTAGTATTACCCAAAGAATCAAGTGCATCTGTACGCTTGCGGACTTCTGCTCCAAGACCACTCATTTCGGCATTACCTCCGGCATTGTCGGCTATAGGTCCGTATGCATCAGTGGCAAGTGTTATTCCAAGGGTTGAAAGCATTCCTACTGCGGCTATACCTATACCGTACAAGCCCATGCCAATGTTAGAAAGATCGAATCCTGAAGCAAGCCAATAGGACAATATAATTCCGGCCACGACTGCTATAACAGGTATAGTAGTGGAAACCATTCCAAGACCTATACCTGAGATAATGACTGTGGCAGGGCCTGTCTTTCCACTTTCGGAAAGTTTCTGGGTTGGCTTATAAGACTGTGATGTGTAATACTCTGTGGAACGTCCGATGATTATACCTACTATCAGACCTACTACTACTGCAAACGATATGTTTACCCAATTTTTCATGTCGAGCATCCATAAGATAAAGAATGTGGCAATCACTATGAGAATTGAACTGAGGTTTGTACCCACAGAAAGGGAGTTGAGCAGATCCTTCATTCCGGCATCTTCGCGTGTACGTACTGCAAAAATTCCTATTATAGATAGTATGATACCTACGGCTGCGATAAGCATAGGTGCAATTACTGCCTTAAACTGCATTTCAGTATCACCAGTACCGATAAAAGCTGCAGCACCAAGAGCAGCTGTGGCAAGGATTGAACCACAGTATGATTCGTACAGATCGGCCCCCATACCTGCCACGTCGCCTACATTGTCGCCCACATTATCAGCTATGGTAGCCGGGTTACGCGGATCGTCTTCCGGTATTCCCACTTCAACCTTACCCACAAGGTCGGCTCCCACATCGGCAGCCTTTGTGTATATACCTCCTCCAACTCTGGCAAACAGCGCCTGGGTGGAGGCTCCCATACCGAATGTGAGCATAGTGGTGGTAATCATACAGAGTTTGGCCGTAGGATTGGAAGAATCGGCATCAATAACCCTGTCAAGAAGAATATACCATAAAGAAATATCGAACAGACCGAGACCGACAACCACAAGTCCCATGACAGCACCGCTGCGGAAAGCCACTCTGAGACCTCTGTTCAGAGAAGTACGCGCAGCATTGGCAGTGCGTGCAGAAGCGTAGGTAGCGGTTTTCATTCCCAGATAGCCTGATAAGCCAGAGAAGAAACCTCCTGTAAGAAAAGCCACAGGAACCCAGTGGTTCTGGAGATTGAAACCGTATGCCATAATGGAGAATAATATCACCAGGGCAATGAAAACTATAGTAACAACCTTATACTGCTGTTTCAGATATGACATTGCTCCCTGACGAACATGTAATGCAATTTTCTGCATCTGAGGTGTTCCTTCGCTTTCTTTCATCATCTGCCGGTAGAAATACCAGGCAAGTACCAAAGCCAGAATTGAGGCTACAGGCACTATCCAAAATAATCCTGTTTCCATAAGAATATGATTTTAAGTTTAATCGCTTTTCCCAAATATAGCGAAAGGTGAGAATATAGACAAATGAAAAAACATGTTTTTTCAGATTTGGCTATGCCGAACCGCATCCTATATTATATAAATATAGCGACTATTTTTTAAAACGGAAACATACGGAGACAAAAAAGGCGCCATTCAGATATCTGTGAATGCCGCCGGCCATCTAAAGAACCCCCCAATTAAGGGTTCTTTTCATCTTTTGTTTTTCAAGTCTTACGTTATCCCTTTTCTTACTTTTTACCTATAACTAATCCTAAAACCTATTAAAACCTAACCCTAAATCCTGAAAACTAAAAATCTCTCTCTCTTAACCTTAATCCAAAAAACTAATTCCTTGAAAAACCTCTTTACCTTTAAACTAATAACTTTAACCTAATACCTTAAATAATTACCTTAAGTCTAATCTAATACCTTAATATTTTGTGTAACTTATAGTTTTATAAGTCTTACTGGTTTCACAACCACGATGCAAAGGTAAGGGTAAAATTGATAAAAACAATATTGAAGAACATGTTTTTAACAAAAATGCCGCTTTTCTTGATTTATATCATTTATTGGATATAAAAACATTGTGTGCGATAACGGAAAACATATCATTTCAAATAAGTACACGTATCAGAAGAACTATAAAATACATACATAATGCTAGCTTTAAAACTGTTCCTAAAAGAAATCCTACTAGTGCACCGGTGCCTGAACGCAATGCTGATTTCATATCGGCATCACCCATTAGTTCGCCTGCCACTGCTCCGAGAAAAGGACCTAAAAGCAATCCCCAAGGAAGAAAAAACAATCCTACCACAGAACCAATAAAAGCGCCCCAACTCCCCCATTTGGTCCCTCCGCTGTATTTGCTTCCCAAGACAGGAATAAAATAATCGATAACCTGTGCTACTACAACCAGAAGCAACAGTATCAGAATCTGTGTAGTACTAAACTGAACCCTATCAGTGAAATGAAGCAACAGAAAACCTATATATGAAAGCGGTGGACCGGGAAGAGCCGGAAGAATACAACCCAGAAGACCGATAATCATAAACAATACCGAAAAAACGATCAATACTATATCCATATCTGCCAGTTTATTAAATTGAATACTGAAAAAAAAGCTGCCCTCCGACTCACGTCGAAGAACAGCCACAACACAAACACAAAATAAAACACGACAAAACTACTATATCTGTGGTTTGCACAGACTTGTGTGAATATATTCGCATACATTCACACAATTCAGATAGTTTTATTTATAATTAGTTTTATTATTCTATTTGATTTAATTACATGATTCCTTTTTCACGCAAATGTACCTGCCAATTCCATGCAGAGCGTAGTGTGTCTTCGATAGAAGTTTCAGCTTTCCAGCCAAGTTCATTATTAGCATAAGAAGGATCTGCCCATACCTTAACGATATCACCTGCACGGCGAGGAGCAATCTGATAATTAAGTTTCACTCCTGTAGATGATTCAAATGCATTGATAAGCTCAAGAACTGACAAGCCACGACCTGTACCTACATTGAATACTTCTGAAGGCTGTTTCTGCTTACCTTCAAGGATACGGTTCATTGCTATTACGTGAGCCTTAGCAAGGTCAACTACATAAATGTAGTCACGGATACAAGAGCCGTCAGGAGTATCGTAGTCATCACCGAATACGCTCAATTTTTCACGGATACCCATAGCTGTCTGAGTGAGGAACGGTACAAGATTCTGTGGAACACCGTTAGGCAATTCACCGATAAGTGCAGATGGATGCGCACCAATAGGGTTGAAATAACGAAGTTTGATAGCCTTGATAGGAGAACCTGAAGCAATTGTATCGTCGATGATTTCTTCGTTGATCTGCTTTGTATTTCCGTATGGAGATTCTGCCTTCTTGATTGGAGCAGCTTCTGTTACAGGCAATACATCAGGCTGTCCATATACTGTACATGATGATGAGAAGATAATTCCTTTCACACCATGCTTAGGCATCAGCTCAAGTATATTTATCAAAGAAACAAGATTGTTACGATAATAAAGCAAAGGTTTCTGTACAGATTCGCCTACAGCCTTGCTTGCTGCGAAGTGAATAATACCTTCTATACCAGGATATTTTGTGAAAACAGCATCCATACCTTCATAGTCAAGGCAATCTACTTTTTCGAAAGCTGGACGAATGCCTGTAATCTGTTCGATGCTGTCAACTACATCAGCTCTTGAGTTTGAAAGATTATCTACGATGATTACTTCATAACCGTTGTTCTGCAATTCAACAACTGTGTGAGAACCGATGTAGCCTGTACCACCGGCAACCAGAATTCTTTTTTTCATAATTAAAGGTTTTTATATTTTTCTGTATAATAAAGTTTTAGACTTATTTCGAGCAAATATAATAAATAATATTCAGAATGCTATCAAATTAATGGAAAATATATAAAAAAATCCGGTATCTGGGGAGATACCGGATTTTCAAAGATACAATATTGTTTCCGTATTATATTCCAAACAATGCTGCAAGACCTTTATCGACACCTGAGAAGCCCATAAATGCCATAGCCAGCAAACCTGCTGTAACAAGGGCTATAGACATTCCCTGCATACCTTTCGGTATGTTTACGAGGCTGAGTTGCTCGCGGATTCCTGCAAATACTATAAGAGCAAGTGCAAAACCTAATGCTGTAGAAAAAGCATAAACAACACCTGTAAGCAAATCGAAGTCGTTCTGGATTACGAGGATTGTAACACCAAGAATACAGCAGTTAGTTGTAATAAGAGGCAGGAACACTCCCAATGCCTGATAAAGAGATGGAGAAACCTTTTTAAGGATAATCTCAACCATCTGAACCAATGCAGCGATGACAAGGATGAAAGCTATAGTCTGAAGATATCCCAGTCCGAAAGCATCGAGGACAAACTTCTGGATAACGTAAGTAACGATAGTCGCAAGAACCAACACGAATGCTACTGCCGCACCCATACCCATAGCTGTTTCAACTTTCTTTGATACTCCCAGGAAAGGGCAGATACCAAGGAACTGTGACAACACGATGTTGTTCACAAATATAGCTGTAATAAATATCAATATATATTCCATATAAAAACTCTTTTAAGGGTTATGCTTTCTTCAAGCGGTTTACAATAGCAATCAGATAGCCCAATACGATGAAGGCACCCGGTGCAAGAACGAATATCAGCATACCGTATTCTTCCGGCATGATTGCGATATTGAAAATCTTGCCTGTTCCGAGGAATTCACGTACACCGCCGAGCAATGTCAGCGCGATAGTGAAACCAAGTCCCATACCAAGTCCGTCGAACAGTGAAGCTATAGGATTGTTCTTTGCAGCAAAAGCCTCAGCACGGCCAAGAAGGATACAGTTCACCACGATAAGCGGAATGAACAGACCCAAAGTAGCGTAGAGGGCAGGAACGTATGCCTGCATTACCATCTGCAATACTGTCACGAATGATGCTATGACCACGATGAAGATAGGAATACGAACCATGTCAGGCACAAGTTTCTTGATAGAAGAGATTACAATGTTTGAACATATAAGCACGAACATTGTAGCGAGTCCCATACCCATACCGTTGATGGCAGAAGATGTTGTACCCAAAGTAGGACACATACCCAAAAGGAGAACGAAAGTAGGATTTTCCTTAACGATTCCGTTCATCAATACTTTAAAATTATTCATAATCTTACTCCTCTCCTGTTTATTTGTTTTCTACATTTTCAGTTTTCTCTTCGGCAGCAGCCTGCTGAGTTGCACCGCTTGTACCGTCAACATGCTGGTTCTTGTATGCGCCGTATGCGCTGTTCACTGCAGCAAGGAATGCTCTTGTAGTGATAGTAGAAGCAGTGATGGCATCTATCTGACCACCGTCCTTTGACACAACCAAAGGAGCTTCGCCAGGATTCTTGCCTGTGATATCGCCTTTGGCACCTTTCTTGAACCAGTCGGCAGCCTTGGAACCCAGTCCCGGAGTTTCTGCGTGGCTCAACAATGAATAGTCGATGATGTTTCCTTCAACATCGAAACCAACAAGGACTTTCAGTTCGCCACCGAATCCCATAGATGAAGATTCTACTGCAGCACCAATAAACTCGCCACCTTTTGTAGCCTTGTAAATTTTATATGAAACACCGTCAACATCGATTGTTTCAGGAGCTTCCGCAGGGTTATTGTCGAAACCTGGAACTACTACTGCTATAGCGTCGCTCAATGTCTTTGCATTGGCCTGTGCTATAGGTTCGGCAGTCACCTTATTCACCCAGCCCAATATTGCTCCTGCCACTACAGAGAAACCTGTCAGGGCGAGAGCCATATTCTTCAATGATGATTCTAGCTTTTTCATTTCTTTACTACCTCCCCGAATCTTTTAGGTTTGCAATAAGTATTGATTAGCGGAGTGAATGCGTTCATGATGAAGATAGCGAACGACATACCTTCCGGATAGGCACCGAAAGTACGGATAAGTACTGTTAGGAAACCTATGGCAATACCGTAGATAATCATGCCTTTGTGGTTCATAGGCGATGTAACATAGTCTGTAGCCATAAAGATGGCACCCAGCATAAGACCACCGGTGAACAGATGAGTAAGTCCGTCGGCATATTTTGCAGGGTCAACCAGGTTCAGCAGTGTAGCGAATACGAATACTGTAGCGATGATAGACACTGGAATATGCCATGTGATGATTTTCTTCCACAACATATATACCAGACCCAACAGCAATGCCAATGCACTGATTTCACCGATACATCCCGGATTGTTACCGAGGAACAGGTCCATAGTAGAAGGAAGCTGTTCGAGAGCAGCAGCGTCACCGTTTACAGCCATTTTCATAAGAGCGAGTGGAGTAGCTGCTGTTTCTGCATCTGTATAAGCTGTAAGTTGACCAGCTACCGGCCATGAAGTCATCTGTACAGGGAAAGAGATAAGCAGGAAGATACGTCCAACCAATGCAGGATTGAAAGGGTTGCATCCCAATCCGCCGAAAGTCATCTTACCGATACCGATTGCTACAAGGGCACCGATGATGATAATCCACAAAGGAAGGTTTGACGGAAGGTTGAAGGCAAGAAGCAGACCTGTAAGTGCTGCCGAACCGTCGAGTATGGTTGTACGTTCGCGTTTCAGAATGAACTTGGTAATCGCCCATTCGAAGAACAAGCACGCTGCAACAGATGTGAGCGTAACGATTACAGCCCCAAGACCGAACATATAGAATGACACGAGCAAAGCAGGTATCAAGGCTATGATTACACCGTACATGTTTTTCTGTACGCTGTCGCCGCTGTGTACATGGGGTGATAAAGATACTATTAATTTATTAGCCATAGTTATTCGATAAATTTCGATTGATTATTTTTTAGCATTGCGTGCACGGATAATCGCACCTACTTTGCCTTTACCTAAACGGATATAGTCAAGCATTGGACGGCGTGAAGGACATGTGAACTGACATGAACCACACTCTATACATGACATAATCATTTCTTTCTCTACGCGTTCCCAGTCGCCATGAGCAGAGCATGTAGCCAGAAGGAACGGTTCAAGTCCCATAGGACATGCGTTTACACATTTTGCACAACGGATACATGGCATAGCCTCTGCACGTGAAGCTTCCTTATCGTTCATGATAAGAACACCTGAACTACCCTTGCAGATAGGAACTTCAGTATTGGCAAGTGCCTTACCCATCATAGGACCACCACCGATTACCTTTCCTGTATCTTCAGGCAGACCTCCGGCAGCTTCGATAAGCTGGCTCATCGGTGTACCCATACGTGTCAGGAAGTTTGAAGGATTCTTCAGTGATTTACCAGTAACTGTAACCACGCGTTCGAACAACGGTTTGTTCTTCTGTACAGCTTCGTAAACAGCATATGCTGTACCTACGTTCTGAACTACGGCACCTACATTGATAGGAATTGCTGGAGGGGCAGGAACCTGACGGCCGATAACAGCATCGATAAGCTGTTTTTCACCTCCCTGAGGATATTTAACTTTCAGAGGAACAACTTCAATACCTTTGTACTGAGCTGCCTTTTCTGTCATCAGCTTGATAGCATCAGGCTTGTTGTTCTCAATACCGATGTAAGCCTTGTCAACTTTTACGGCTTTCATTAAAATCTGTACACCAACCAAGATTTCGTCAGCTTTTTCAAGCATCAGACGGTGGTCTGCAGTAAGATAAGGCTCACACTCTACAGCGTTGATGATAACGCATTCAGCCTTACATCCTGGAGGAGGAGTAAGTTTGACATGAGTTGGGAAACATGCACCACCCATACCTACTACACCTGCGTTCTTGATCTTAGCTACTATTTCTTCCGGGGTAAGGTTGCATTCCTTAATCAGTTCTGTACTGCGGTCGATTGATTCTTCCCATTCATCGCCTTCCACGTCGATGAAGATAGCCGGTTTGCGGTAACCGCTGGCATCAATAACGCTGTCCACCTTGTTCACCTTACCTGATACTGAAGAGTAAATAGCAGCCGAAACGAAACCGCCTGCTTCGGCAATCTTAGTACCAACCTTCACTACATCACCCTTCTTTACGATGGCTGTAGCCGGTGCGCCTATATGCTGAGACAAAGGGAAAACAGCCTGTTTGGGGAGGGCAAGCGTTTCTATCGCCTTGCCTGCCGACAACTTGTTTTCTGCCGGATGGACTCCACCTATTCTAAATGTTTTCACGTTTATATCGTTTAATATTGTTACTAATCGGATTAATTATGCTTCTGCCTTTGGAGCTTCCTGTGCAGGAGTTTCTGCTTTTGGCTGTTCTGATACAGGTTTTTCAACCTTTGGAGCAGCAGTTTCCGCTTTAGGAGCTACTGGTTCTGCTTTAGGAGATACCGGCTCTGCCTTTGGAGCTACAGTTGCTTTAGGAGCAGCAGTTTCTGCCTTTGGAGCTGTTTCTTCAGCAGGTTTTGCCTTTCTTGGAGGGAAGTTCACAGCAATAATCGCATTCTGAGGACATTCCATCTCACACTTGCGGCATGACTTACATTTTGCAGGGTCGATGTAAGCAAGATTGTTTTCAAGAGTGATAGCCTCGAACGGACATACCTTGACACACTTGCCGCAACCGATACATGCAGCAGCACAAGCCTTACGGGCAACGGCACCCTTATCCTTGTTGACGCACTGAACGTAAACACGGCGGCTGTTCTTACCCTTAGGACGGATTTCGATGATTGAACGAGGACATGCCTTGGCACAGGCACCGCAGGCAGTACACTTGCTTTCATCTACTTCAGGAAGTCCTGTCTCAGGATTCATCTTGATGGCACCGAATGTACAAGCCGACACACAGTCGCCACATCCAAGACATCCGAATGTACATCCTGTCTCACCACCGTAAGTAGAGTTAGCCACTACACATGAGCGTACACCGTCGTACTGAGTAAGTTTAGGACGGTTGGCACATGTACCGTTACATCTCACTACAGCTACCTTAGGTTCCGAAGCGGCAGCTTCAAGACCAAGAATGGCAGCTACTTTTTCCATTGTAGGCTGTCCGCCTACAGGACACAGTTTACCTTCAAGTGAACCGGCTTTAACGCAAGCTGCGGCAAAACCAGAACATCCAGGATAACCACATCCACCGCAGTTAGCCTGAGGAAGCACTTCGCTTACCTGAGCAATTCGCGGATCTTCGTACACAGCGAATTTCTTAGATGCTGCATACAGAATTACTGCTGCAACCAAGCCGATGGCTCCCAATGAAATTACTGCAATTAAAATTAAATCCATAAATTAAAGTTAGTTTATTAATTATTTATTGTTTCCAATGTAAATGAGAATGTGCGACTGATTTTGTTCCTCAACAGATATATTATTATATAATAAGGTATAAGGGTGCATAAAGAGACTAAAGCAGATGTAGCCTCATCTCCATCTGTAATTCTCATAGTAACAAACAAGGCAACAAAGAGCACAACGAAAGGCAATACGAATGCCAGTAAAACGGCTTTCATACCCATCGAGGTAGTGCCGCATACCATTACCTGCTGTCCTACCGAACAACAATCAGCACTTTCCTTATCATGTATATCGATTATCTTTTCCTTAGTCTCCGAAACATTACAGTGACCTTTCACGCTGCACGACGAACAAGCCGAGCTCTGAAGAATCTTAACTCTCACATGAGAGCCGTCTATGCTTTCCACAATACCAAGGTGTTTTATATTATTATTCATTTTGCAAACCACACTTTACAAATACGGAGCAAATGTACAACATTTTTTCAATACCCGTTATCGTTAACGGGATTTTTTTTGTGAAAAAAATCCAATTCAGAAGCACTTCTACGACATTATGATTAAAAAACACAAAAAAGAACCATATCCAATGAACAATCCGACAGCAATATCGGAATATAAAGGATAAAGTTCTTTTCATATTTCCAGTTGAAACAGAGCAAATGTATAATGAAGATTATACTCACACGCAGATGTAACTTTACATAACACCTGCGTGCGACACTTAATTATATAAGAGAATTGATATAATCTTTCATTTCGCCCATTGCAGCCTTAGTTTCTTTATAAAGCTTATACTGCGCAAGCGTTCTTACATAATTATGCTCCGGATATTTAGTCTGATAGTAAGTGTCTCCATTAATATAGTCTGTAAGGAAACGTACAGCCTGCATATAAGGGAACAGTGTTACGGCATAAGGAAGCAGTTCTATCTCAAGCGGAGTGAGGAAACATTTTGCCGATTCAATATATCCTTTTGCAAATGATTTGAAGATTTCAAAATTAAACTTGACATTATCAAGATTTTCATCGTCTTCCTGACCTGTATTTGCAGCAGAACGGAGGAAATCACCGAAATCAGAAAATACAAAGCTTGACATTACTGTATCAAGGTCGATGATACAAAGGACATTTCCCTCCTTGTCGAAGAGCATATTGCTGACTTTAGTATCACAATGGCATATACGTTTAGGAAGTTTACCTTCTCTATAATATCTTTCCGCACAACACATGTCGTAAGCATCCATGTCTATCTCAGCTACAAGGTCGCGCACCTTGTCAAGGCGTCCGGCAGCGTTAGCCTCAACAGCATCGTGAAGCTGTTTCATTCTGAACTCCATATTATGGAAATCAGGGATTGTTTCCTCGAGCTGACATGGCAGATCGGACAACATAGCTTCAAACTCACCGAATTTCAGTCCGACAAGATATGATGATTCAGGTGTAACGGCATCAAGTGTAAGAGAACCTTCAACGAACACGCATGCGCGCCAATACTTCTCACCGTCAAAATAATATGTCTTACCATTATCTGTTACAGCAAAACGAAGAACTTTCCTGTCAAGATCCTTTTCACCAGCAGCTTCAAGTTTCTTGCGGATATGTCCTGTTACACATTCGATATTATTCTGCAATAAATCGACATTCTTGAAGATATTATGATTTATACACTGAAGTATAAAGTTTGGAATACCTTCCTGTGTAGTGACAAGATAAGTCTGATTGATAAGTCCTGCAGTCAAAGGTTTGACTGACTCAACATTTTTGATTTCCGGAAATTTTTCAATGATTTGATTTAATGAATTCATGGTTATAACAAGTTTTAAAAATTTTCATTCTATATAAATTGCCATCACCGGATAGCAAAACAAGGTTTATTTTCAGTCTTAGATTTATTTAGATGCGACAAAGATAGAAGTTTTTTATATATTATCGTATTTTTTGTCCGCTTTTCTTTGCAGGTAAAATAAAACTTTATAGTTTTGCGACCAAACTTTAAAATTAAATAGCGACATGAAAACCACTGGAAAAACTATTATCACATTATTATTTATAATGTTGTTCTGCGGAACTTCATACGCAGAAAATATCAACCGTCCGGAATCTGACAATTATATCAACGGAGTGACTGCACTCAACAACGGTGATATAGAAACAGCCTATAAACTTCTAAACGAAGAAATAGAGTGTAATCCTGAAAACGGATATGCGCATTGTTATATGTCACTCATCTGCAATGCATGCAACGACATAGTATTGGCTATGAAAGCTGCAAACTCAAGCATTGAGTTAATTCCGGAAAACGACAAGGAATACCGTTCATTTGCATATTACACAAGAAGTATCCTTTGGGGAAATCTGAAAAAATGGGACAATGCAATATGCGATATCAACAAATCAATAGAACTGAATCCGAACGATGCCGAAAGTTTCAAGACCAGGGCTGAGATGTATATGAATACAAAACACTATGAAGAAGCTATTGACGACTTGAACAAGGTTCTTACTCTTGACAAGAACGCAGACGTAACAGATCTGATGATGAAACTTATAGAGTCTGTTCCAACAGATGAACTTGCAGAAAAAGTGACTAATGTCATGGGACTTATGTCGCTTAAATAATACATTTCTTTAAACCAACCCAACCCTTTCATTACTGTACAACACAGTGTGGAAGGGTTATTTTTTTACTATAAAGAGAAATACTTTTATCAATCCTTGCCAAAAATAAAATAACATAATATAAACATTCATCAAAAAAAGTGTGTAAATTTGCGGCATGGAATGGTTTACAGATTTATTTTTTGAGCATTCAGCCTTACAGGCTGTCATTATATTGTCGCTTATCACAGCTATAGGATTGGGATTTGGGAAACTCCATCTGTTCGGAGTTTCGCTGGGAGTGACATTCGTATTTTTCATCGGGATTCTGGCCGGTCATTTAGGCTTTTCCATCGATCCGCGAATGCTTATCTACGCAGAAAGTTTCGGACTGGTTTTATTCGTCTATTCATTAGGGCTACAGGTTGGTCCAGGCTTCTTCAGTTCCTTCCATAAAGGAGGATACAAACTGAATATGCTGGGACTTGGAGTGATACTGATAGGCACAGCAATGGCTGTAATAATAAGCAAGACCGCATCCGTTCCACTTTCGGATATGGCAGGTATTTTGTGCGGAGCCACTACAAACACTCCGGCACTAGGTGCGGCACAGCAAACATTGAAACAACTGGGCGAGCCGACCAGCGGAGCTGCTCTGAGTTGCGCCATCACATATCCTTTGGGAGTTGTAGGAGTAATTCTGGCAATAGTAGTACTGAGAAAGTTGGTGGTAAGACCCAAAGACATGGAAAGTCATGACCACGACGACACCAATCACACATACATCGCTACTTTCCAGATTCACAATCCGGCAATATTCAACATGAGCATACAGGATATAGCAAAGTTGAGCTATCCTAAATTTGTCATATCACGACTTTGGAGAGACGGAAACGTAAGTATCCCAACATCAGAAAAGATTCTGAAGGAAAACGACAGGATACTGGTTATCACTACAGAGAAAGACGCCCCTACCCTGACTATACTTTTCGGAGAGCAGGAAAACAGGGATTGGAATAAGGAAGATATTGACTGGAATGCCATAGACAGCCAGCTGGTTTCAAAGCATGTTGTCATATCACGACCGGAGATAAACGGAAAGAAACTTGGCAGTCTCAGACTGAGAAATTCTTACGGTATAAACATCAGCCGAGTGACACGAAGCGGAGTACAGCTGCTTGCCACACCGGGGCTTGTACTTCAACTGGGAGACAGACTGACAGTAGTAGGCGAAGCTGCAGCAATACAGAACGTAGAAAAAGTGCTTGGAAATACAGTAAAGACACTGAAAGACCCTAACATGGCATCTATATTCATAGGTATAGTGCTTGGCCTTATCATCGGGGCAATACCTATCAGCATACCGGGAATAAGCTCGCCTGTAAAATTAGGCCTTGCCGGTGGCCCTATTATAATAGGAATACTGATTGGTGCATACGGTCCGCGCCTGCACCTGGTGACATACACTACTCGAAGCGCCAATCTCATGCTTAGAGGTATCGGACTTTCATTATATCTGGCATGTCTGGGACTGGATGCCGGGGCGCATTTCTTCGAAACAGTAATGAGACCTGAAGGTGCGCTGTGGATAGGCATAGGATTTGCCATCACATTCATCCCTGTAGTGATAATGGCAATTGTATCAATGCGAATATTCCATCTTGACTTCGGAAGTACCTGCGGAATGCTTTGCGGCAGCATGGCAAACCCAATGGCACTGAATTATGCCAACGACATTATCCCGAATGACAATCCTGCGGTAAGCTATGCTACGGTATATCCGCTGGGTATGTTCACCAGAGTGATAATGATACAAATCATATTGATGCTATTTTTATAGAAATAAACCAATTATAAAATAAATCTAAAGCCATGACAGTAACAAACAAGGCAAAAATAGAGGAAATCAAAAACGATTTAAGGTATCTGGAACTACTGTCACAAAGTTTCCCGACAATAGCTGCCGCAAGTACTGAAATTATAAACCTCGAAGCCATACTCAATCTTCCAAAAGGAACAGAACACTTTCTGGCAGACCTTCATGGGGAATATGAAGCATTCAATCACGTACTGAGAAATGCTTCCGGCGCCATAAAAAGAAAAGTAAACGAGATATTCGGTAACACTCTTAGAGAGGCTGAAAAGAAAGAATTATGTACTTTGATATATTACCCGGAACAAAAACTGATCAGGGTAAAGGAAACAGAAGAAGATATGAACGACTGGTACGTGATTACACTGAACCAACTGGTAAGTGTATGCCAGAACGTATCGTCGAAATACACACGTTCGAAAGTAAGAAAGGCACTGCCTGAAGAATTCTCATACATAATACAGGAGCTTCTGCATGAAAGCAGCACTACGCAGAACAAGCAGGCATACATCAATGTAATTATCAGCACTATAATAGAAACAGACAGAGCTGATGATTTCATAATCGCCCTTTGCAATCTTATACAAAGACTTACCATCGACTCACTTCATATTCTTGGAGACATTTTCGACAGAGGTCCGGGCCCACATATCATAATGGACACACTGTGCAACTATCATAACTTCGACATACAGTGGGGAAATCACGACATACTATGGATGGGAGCTGCTGCAGGAAACAAATGCAGTATAGCAAATGTTCTGCGTCTGGCAATGAGATATGGCAATCTGCCTGCCTTAGAAGACGGATACGGCATCAACCTGCTTCCGCTCGCTACATTCGCAATGGAAGCGTACGCTGACGATCCATGCACCCAGTTCTATCCAAAAGAGTATGACGCACAGTACAGCGACAAGACACTGCGCATGATAGCACAGATGCATAAGGCCATATGTATAATACAGTTCAAGCTGGAGGCCGAAATAATAAAACGCAGACCGGAATTCGAGATGGAAGACAGAATGCTCCTCCATCATATTGATTTCGAGAAAAAAGTCTTGAAATTGGGTGACAAGGAATATGAGATGAGAGATTGCCTCATGCCTACTGTCAATCCTAATGATCCATACAGGCTTACGGAAGAAGAGGCTGATGTGGTGAACAAGCTTTATGATTCATTCACAAGAAGCGAAAAGCTCCGCAAACACATGAAATGTCTGTTCAGATACGGATGTATGTATAATGTGTGCAACTCCAACCTCCTTTTCCATGCCTCAATGCCTCTTAACGAAGACGGAAGTCTGAAAGAAATAAGTATAGGCGACAAGAAATACAAAGGCAAGGAACTGCTCAATAAAGTAGGTCAGCTTATACGTACTGCCTATTTCGCCGACAAAGACAATGAAGAAAAGGATTTTGCCATAGACTATGTATGGTATCTGTGGTGCGGTAAGGACTCTCCTGCATTCGACAAGAGCAAGATGGCCACTTTCGAAAGATACTTCCTGACAGACAAGGAAACCCATAAGGAGATAAAGGGATATTACTATTCGAAGAGAAATGATGAAGCCGTGTGCGACATGATTCTTGATGAGTTCAACGTAGAAGGTGAACACCGCCATATCATAAACGGACACGTTCCTGTAAAAGCCGTCCAGGGTGAAAAGCCTATAAAAGCTAACGGAAAACTTATGGTTATTGACGGAGGATTCTCTAAAGCATACCAGCCTGAAACCGGTATAGCCGGATATACATTGGTATATCACTCACGAGGTTTCCAGCTCGTACAGCATGAACCTTTCACTTCTACGCAAGCTGCCATAGAGGAAGGTAAAGACATCAAATCTACAACTCAGATAGTAGAGCTAAGTACAAAGCGTATGATGGTGAAAGATACTGATAAAGGCGAGGAGCTGAAAATTCAAATTGAAGACTTGAAGAAACTTCTCATAGCATACAGAACAGGTATCCTGAAAGAGAAGGCCTTATAACAGAAAAAACGATTAGGCATTTAAGAAAAAACGCTTTGACGTTTTATGTAAAACGTCAAAGCGTTTTTTCTGCATATATAGCAAGTATAAAATTACACCAACTTGTTGGTACAAGTATCAGGGAAAATCACTGAAGGTTTGAACGTCTTGGCTTCCTCAAAATCCATAAGAGCGTATGAGATTATTATCACAATATCTCCTACCTGTACCTTGCGTGCTGCAGCCCCATTCAGACATATACATCCTGAGCCACGCTCTCCCTTTATTACATAAGTCTCAAATCTTTCACCGTTATTATTGTCAACGATGTGCACTTTCTCGCCGGCAATTATATTTGCAGCATCAAGCAGATCCTCGTCAATTGTGATACTGCCAACGTAATTGAGGTTAGACTGAGTGACTGTGACGCGGTGTATCTTCGACTTCAATACTTCTATCATCATAGTTTTTACTGGGTTTATTCTTTATATTTAATATTATCAATCAATCTGACTTCGCCACAGAACACTGTGATGCATCCCACAATATATTTGCTGTCATCCCATGAAGAAACAGTCTGCAATGTATCACCGTCAACTACCTCAAAGTATTCCAATCGCAAACCTTCAGATGCAGCTATTCTGTCCTCCACATATTGTTTTGTCTCGGCAAGCGTATGCAGTTTTGCAAACTCCAGGCTATCAAACAGAGTCTTCGAAATCTGCAATGCTTGAACTCTCTGTTCTGCAGAAAGTCTTGCGTTTCTACTGCTCAAAGCCAAACCGTCAGCCTCGCGCACTATAGGGCAACCTACAATCTCAAGATTGAAAGGATACTTGCGTACCATCTCACGGATTATAGCAAGCTGCTGGAAATCTTTCTCACCAAAATAAGCCTTGTCAGGCTCAACTATCATGAAGAGCTTACTTACAATCTGGCAAACTCCATTAAAGTGTCCCGGACGATACTTACCTTCCATAACAGTATCAAGCGGAGCATAACTGAACTGACGTGTATCAGGCTCAGGATAAATTTCTTCTACCGAAGGAGCAAAAACAAATGCTGCACCATATTTCTCCAGCAAATCACAGTCGGCTTCCAAAGTTCTTGGGTATTTCAACAAATCATTTTTGTCATTGAACTGAGTAGGATTGACAAAATCGCTGACCACTACCACGTCGTTTTCCTTTACCGCACGCTTTACCAAAGAAGCGTGTCCGTCGTGCAAAGCACCCATAGTAGGGACTAAACCTATTGACTTTCCTTGCTTACGAACTGCCTGCAACTCGCTGCGCAGTTCACTGATTGTCTGAATTAACTTCATTTCTTTCTTATAGTTTATACTATTCTATATTAAGTCTATATACAGAGCTATTATATAGTTCCTGAAATCGGGTGCAAAGTAAACCATTATTTACCACATAATGAAAGATAAATACAAAAAAGTGTCGTTTTTAACTCACCAACAAGCTGAAAAACGGTTGTAAAATGAATTATTTCGCATAAAACCAAAACATGTTAACATACTATAAGGATTTATTTGAAACTGCATTTTTTAATATACCCTTTTTTTTGTACCTTTGCAAAACATTTTGAGCATTTAATAATAACATGAGCGCTAAGAAAGTTTTATTCATTACACAAGAAATTACTCCTTACGTACCGGAAAGCGAATTGTCGCTTATCGGACAAAATCTTCCACAGGCAATTCAGGACAAAGGTCGTGAAATACGTACATTCATGCCTAAGTGGGGTATCATAAACGAACGTAGAAATCAGTTGCACGAAGTAATCCGCCTGTCTGGAATGAACTTGATAATAGACGATACAGACCATCCTCTTATAATTAAGGTGGCATCTGTTCAGGCTGCACGCAGACAGATATACTTCATTGATAACGACGATTATTTCCAGCACAGACTTATGACAACTGACGAAAACGGAAATGAATACGAAGACAATGGAGAAAGAGCTATCTTCTATGCAAGAGGAGTATTGGAGACTGTGAAAAAACTTCGCTGGTGTCCTGATGTAATACACTGCCATGGATGGATGAGTGCTGTAGTACCTTTATATATCAAGAAAGCATACTACGACGAACCTTCATTCCGCGACTCAAAAGTAGTATTCTCTATCTATGATGATGGTTTCAAATCAAATTTCGTGGAAAACTTCAACGAACAATTGAAGTTCAAAGAAATCACATCAGATGATTTGAAAATGATAAATAATCCGGTAAACTATAATGAATTGTGCAAACTTGCAATTGCATATTCTGACGGTGTTGTACAGAATGGCGAAAATGTAAACCCAGAGTTATTGGATTATGCTAGAAGCCTTAACATACCGGTTGTAGAAAATCAGCAAGGATTTGAAGCTTATGCTGACGCTTGCAACACACTGTATGATAAGGTACTGGAAGGTGTAGAATAATTAATTTACCATGAATCAATATGGATAAGTCTGTATTGATTCATTTTTATAACCATTATATTACATATAGTATGAAATTCAAGTTGTTAGCTGTATTTACATTTACAGCATTACTCTATAGCTGTGATGATTCCACTACAGGAGTCGGAGATTTTGTTTCGAATTTGGACAAGATAGAAGCTTTCTCTGATACGTATAAGGTTACTTCAAGAACACATAAACTGGATTCAGTATATTCACGTACAAACAAAGCTTATATGGGAAAATACACAGATCCGGACTTCGGGCAGTATTCAGCCGATTTTATAACACAAATCAACTGTCCGGAAAAATTTGAACTACCTGAACATTTGGATAAAATAACAGGCGTATCACTTGAATTATACTATACAGATTTCTACGGTGACTCTCTTGCAACATTGACTGTACAGGTAGATACATTAAATAAAATCATAGAAGACAGCGATACAGGTCTGTACTATACATCATACGAGCCAAAAGATTATTATGATGAAACAAAAGCACCGCTAGCTGTCAAGACTTATGCTGCAGTGGATATGTCTGTAAGTGACTCTCTTAGAAACACCAGTGATTATTATCCTAGTATAAAAATAGATTTGGGAGAATCATTCGGTGAACATATTCAGAGTTTATATACATCAAAACCTGAATACTTCAAAGATGCATATTCTTTTATAAACAATGTATTAAAGGGCTTCTACGTACACACGACACAGGGAGACGGTTCTGTGGTATATATTAAAGATATATGGTTAAGACTAAACCTTGACTATAAGATTAAAAGCGAATCAACAGGAGAGATAGACTCACTGGTACATGGTAATACAGTACTTGCAGCCAGTAAAGAGGTATTAATGTCAACCAGACTGGAGAATTCGGATAAATTAGATGAACTGGTAAACGAGAAAGGACATACATATCTGAAAACACCTGCCGGTCTATGTACTGAAATAACATTGCCTATTAATGAAATTTACGATACACACAAGGAAGATACTCTTAACTCTGTAACCCTTTCAATAAAGAAATACAGATATGCAGGAAATGAGAATTCCAATACTTTCACAATGGGAATTCCACAAAATGTCCTGATGGTAAGAAAAGGCGATATAGATACCTTCTTCGAACAAAACAAGACATACGACAACAAGACATCATTCCTGGGAACATATAGCAGTAATACTAACTCATATACGTTCTCAAAGCTTAATAGATTGATAAGCAATATATTCAGCGAAATCAGATCCGGAGAGGAATATACCGAAGACAGAGATAAAGTATTGCTGATACCTGTAACAACTGAAACAGATGCAGAAGGAAATATCATAGGCGTTTCGCATGATATGGAAGTGAACGCAGCAAAACTGTTCGGCGGAGAAGATGGTGAAGAACTCAATATAGAAATTGTATATACTAAACCGTAAAGTTATAACCACTTTACTAATTTTAAAAAGCATGTAACATGACAATTTAAATCACGTTACATGCTTTTTTTATTTCTATCAGTAAGACACATTTGAAATGTCAATAATAATAAGA
>NZ_JANRHK010000003.1:0-328829 GCF_024733815.1 Bacteroides sp. ET336 | reverse complement strand
TGAAAGTTGGATTTTAAATCCAACTTTTTTATTTTGTACTACTCTGAAACACTATACGTACATACAAAATCCTGTGACACATAAAGCTCTATATTCATCTCTACATCATTTCCCGGATCTTTAAATGCAACTGTTTTCAATTCTCCATAAAAAACGCCTGCTTCAGGAAAACTAAAGCCATCCGATTTTGTATATAATTCCGGTATTATAATAGACCTCACCTGTAAGCGCTCCAGAAAGTCCACCCCACTTGAGTCTAACATTTTAAACATCGTTTCTTTAGCAGACCAGAATAAAAGATACATATTCACCATCGCACAGTCCTTTTCATCTTCATCTGTAATAAAAAACAGCCTATTGTCTATCAAAGACATTTCCTTATGGCTGATAAACCTTGTAACTACCTTCTTCACCCTGTCCGAACGATATTCTATATCTATGCCTGTCTCCTTTTCCGGATGCAAAGCTACAGCTACATACCCTTTGGTATGCGATATAGATATTTTGCTTTTACAACCATCAAGATACGGCTTACCCGATTCATAGTGCAACACACGCTGCTCAGCTCCGGTAAGTTCTCTAATAAGAACCCTTACAGCCAAGAATTCAAGCTGGCGGGAATATGATTTATAACTAAAGAATTCGGGTGTAAAAGATTTGTCTGTAAGCAAAGAACGGAGCTCATCCGTGGTTTCTGTAACTTTCCAGATTCCACAGATGGCTCCGTTGTATTCCCATTTCCTTAATATAGGCATATTATCAAATCAATATATCAATCGTTATTTTCTTCTTTTTCAGGTTCCGGATTGACTGTAACCTTGACTTTAAGGATTCTTCTGGCGTCCATTTCCAGAATTTTAAAAACATATCGCCCGAACACTATTTCCTCATTAAGCGAAGGGAACTCACCCTTAACTGCCAGGATAAAACCAGCCAAAGTCTCAGCATCATCAGAAACCTCTTCAAACTCTTCAGGATCTGTCTTCATTATCTTATAGAAATCAGACAGAAGAGTCTTAGCCTCGAAAATATAGACATTGTCCGAAACTTTCACATAAGTCCTTTCCTCATCATCATACTCATCATTGATTTCTCCAACGATTTCCTCTATAATATCTTCCATAGTCACAATGCCGGAAGTACCTCCAAATTCATCAACTACAATGGCCATATGAACCTTGTTTGACTGGAAATCACGAAGCAAATCATCAATCATTTTTGTCTCAGGAACAAAAAATGCCGGACGTATCAGTTTTCTCCAATTAAATTCATCACCTTTTTCCAGATAAGGCAAAAGATCCTTGATATAAAGAATACCCTTTACGTTATCTCTATTATCCTGATAAACAGGGATACGGGAATAACCGTTATCAACTACACATTTAAGAACCTCCGAGAAAGTGGAATCAATATCAAGATCCACCATATCGAGACGTGAAGTCATAACTTCTTTGGCCGTTTCCTCGCCAAAGCGTATAATACCTTCCAACATATTACTTTCTTCCGAGATTTCATCTTTATCGGTAAGTTCAAGAGCCTGAGAGAGTTCATCCACTGATAGTCCCTGAGGCTTCTTATATGCAATCTTATTTATAAAGACTGTTGAGCGAACCAACACAGAAGACAAAGGCTTGAACACATAGCTTAACACATTGAGCACAGGAGCCGCACGCCTACTGAAGGCCAGAGCATTTTGCGCTGAATATATTTTAGGCATTATTTCCCCAAAGAGAAGCAATAGAAATGTAAGTATTACCGTAATTACAAGAAATTCAAGTAACCTTGAATCACCAAAATCGATAACAGACGCAAAGAAAAAATTGCACAGCATAATAATCATCACATTGACGAAATTATTCGAAATAAGAATCGTCGCCAAAAGCCTTTCAGAATTGGCCAGTAATGATTTGATACGCGCATCTGAATTATGCTTCTCCTCATCTATCTCACTCAAATCCGAAGGTGTCAAAGAGAAAAAAGCTATCTCGGATGCTGAGACAAAACCTGAAACATATAATAACAAAATTGCTAAAATAAGAGCAACTATAGCCCCTGCATCAGGGGCAGTAACGGTCACACCGCTAAATAAATCCGCCAAGCGGCATAAATACGAATCCGGGTCCAAAGAATTTAATTTTAGTTAGACATAAGTTATTTAGAAAGGCAAATCATCAGATGCCTCATCCTGTATAGGCGATTGCTGAACAGGTTGTACAGGAGAAGATGCTGGTTGAGGTTGAGATACCGGCTGCTGAGCTCCCTGCTGAGTAGAACGAGGTGTAAGCATCTCCATATTATCACCGAAAATCTCAACTACGTATCTTTTTACTCCATTCTGATCGTCATATGAACGGGAACGGATTTTTCCCTCGATATATAGCTTATCACCTTTACGGACATATTTTTCAGCAGTTTCAGCCAATCCTCTCCACAAAACAATATTGTGCCATTCGGTACGTTCAGGTACCTGAGTACCATTTGCCAATGTATAGGCACGATCTGTAGTTGCCAACGGGAAAGTAGCTACTGCTACTCCACTGTCCAGATATCTCACTTCGGGATCTTTTCCCACATTACCTATTAATTGTACTTTATTTAAAGACATATTCGAAAAAAATTTTAATTCGCATCAAAAATATAGAAAAAAAACGAGAAACCAACTATTTTGTATGATTTAAATTAAAGATACTCTCATTATAACAAATTAATGCTATCTGATAACTATCATGAAATACCGGCAAAACAGTAATAACAAACATAGGAATGTTGAAACAGCACATCAATAGAACAGACATTATACTTATATATAAATATGTAAAGTGTAAGTCATAAAAATGACATCAGAACATATCCCAAGATGGAAAAATCACTGTTTTTCTCATTTTTTTTGTAAAAATGTCGCTAATAAATTTCTTAAAGAACGAGAAAAGCTATATATTTGCAGACCAAAAATTTAGATAAAGTATAACACAATAATTATTTATTAGCGAAATGACTAAAGCAGATATTGTAAACGAAATTGCAAAAAAGACAGGTATCGACAAAAACACTGTACTGGTTACTTTGGAAGCGTTCATGGGTTCAGTAAAAGAATCGTTATCTAACGAAGAAAATGTTTACCTAAGAGGTTTCGGCAGTTTCGTAGTTAAGAAGAGAGCACAAAAAACAGCTCGTAATATATCAAAGAACACTACAATAATCATCCCGGAACACAATATTCCGGTATTCAAACCAGCAAAGACTTTTACACTTTCAGTGAAGGAATAATTAATTTTTTAGTATTAACCCTATAAATTTTTACAGCTATGCCAAGCGGAAAGAAAAGAAAAAGACATAAAATGTCAACTCACAAACGTAAAAAAAGACTAAGAAAGAACAGACATAAAAGCAAAAAATAATTGTTAGTCTGTCCCGACTTCAATAAAGAACAAACTTGCAAAGAACTGTTTCAGTCTTTCGGGTTTGTTCTTTGTCTTAATTAAGAATTTAAACAATTTCCATTAAACCAAGAAAAAGTGACAAGCGAATTAGTTGTTGACGTACAGCCCAAAGAGATTTCTATAGCCCTGCTGGAAGACAAGAATCTGGTAGAGTTTCAGAAAGAAGAAAGAAACCTTTCTTTCTCTGTCGGGAATATGTATGTGGGCAAAGTAAAAAAACTTATGCCCGGACTTAATGCATGCTTCGTGGATGTAGGCTTCGAGAAAGACGCATTCCTTCACTATCTTGATTTGGGACCACAGTTTCATTCTTATCAAAAGTATCTAAAGCAAGTAATCAGTGACCGTAAGAAACTTTTTCCTATATCAAAGGCAAACTCTCTGCCGGATATTGACAAAGACGGTTCAATATCAAATGTCCTCCAGCAAGGTCAGGAAGTAATTGTTCAGATAGTAAAAGAACCTATCTCTACAAAAGGTCCCCGCCTTACATGCGAACTTTCATTTGCAGGAAGATATCTGGTACTCATTCCGTTCAACGACAAAGTTTCTGTTTCGCAGAAAATAAAATCGAGCGAAGAAAGGACACGATTGAAGCAACTCCTTCAGAGCATCAAGCCAAAAAACTTCGGTATTATAGTAAGAACAGTAGCCGAAGGAAAAAGAGTGGCAGAACTGGATGCAGAGCTGAAAGTGTTGCTCAAACATTGGGAAGAAACAATAACTAAGGTGCAGTCTGCTACAAAGCTGCCCACACTGGTATATGAGGAAACAAGCCGCACTGTCGCTATGCTGCGCGACCTGTTCAATCCGTCATACGAAAATATTTATGTAAACGATGAAACCGTTTACAACGAAGTAAAAGACTATGTAGCCCTGATAGCTCCCGAACGCGGGAACATTGTAAAGCGTTACACCGGTCAGCTTCCCATTTTCGACAACTTTGCCATCACAAAGCAAATAAAATCATCATTCGGTAAGACTGTTTCGTACAAAAGCGGAGCTTACCTCATTATTGAACATACCGAAGCACTTCACGTTGTAGATGTGAACAGCGGCAACCGCTCAAAATCTGCCAACGGACAGGAAGCCAATGCCTTAGATGTGAATCTTGGTGCTGCCGACGAACTGGCACGCCAGCTCAGACTGAGGGATATGGGTGGTATAATAGTTGTCGATTTCATTGATATGAACCTTGCCGAGAACCGTCAGAAACTATACGAACGCATGTGTCAGAACATGCAGAAGGACAGGGCAAAGCATAACATCCTGCCGTTAAGCAAATTCGGCCTTATGCAGATAACCCGACAAAGAGTTCGTCCTGCAATGGACGTGACTACCGACGAAGAATGTCCTGTATGTTTCGGTAAAGGTAAAATCAAACCTTCGATACTTTTCACAGATTCTCTGGAAAGCAAACTGGACTATTTGGTCAACAAATTAAAAGTGAAAAAATTCACGTTGCATATACATCCGTACGTTGCTGCTTACGTAAACCAAGGTATGGTTTCACTAAAGCGTAAATGGCAAATGAAATACGGATTTGGTATCAAAGTCATTCCTAATCAGAACCTTGCAATGCTGGAATATAAATTCTATGATTCAAAAGGTGAAGAAATAGACATGAAGGAAGAGTTTGAAATCAAATAAAAAAAGCAAAAAGAAAGAAATCAAGACTGCATGGCTGTCCATAAAACAAGTAAAGGACACCATGCAGTTTCTTTTTTATACAGCACTATGATAAAACTTGCATCATCCAACTAAAAATGCCATCTTTGCAACAGAAACAAAAACAAATAACCATAAACACATGAAAAAAACATTATTCACAGCAGCTCTAGGAGCTATTGCATTAAGTGCAGGGGCACAGCAAATCACTGAGTCAGATCTGAAGGATATACAGTCATCATTCGTGATGGATGCATCTACAAAAGCACTTCAGAACATAATCACAAATGATGCCAACCTGAGAAAACTGTCTCTGAACAGAGATATTCAAGGTGAAACAGACCATTACTTCAAATATAAAGTTGATGTGAAAGGTATAACAGACCAGCAGCAGTCTGGAAGATGCTGGATGTTTACTTCTATGAACGTACTCCGTCCGTCGGTAATGAAACAGTTCAACATCAAGGAATTCGACTTCTCACACAACTACAACTATTTCTGGGATATGTTCGAAAAGAGTAATCTTTTCCTTGAAAATGCCATTGCTACAGCTGATCATGACATGTTGGAACGTGACGTAGAGTTTTATTTCAGAACACCTGTAGGCGACGGTGGCGTTTGGAACCTGTTCTATAATATAGCTGAAAAATACGGTGTAGTTCCTCAGACTGTCATGCCGGAAACTGCACACTCAAACAACACAACACAGATGCGTTCCGTGCTCAACGAACGTCTGCGCACAGGAGGATACGAACTCCGTAATCTGGTAAACGGAAAGAAGGGTAAGAAAGAGATAGCAGAAGCCAAGAAGGCTATACTGAAAGATGTTTACAGAATCCTTTCACTCTGCCTCGGCAATCCTCCCAGCCAGTTCGAATGGAGATACGAAACCACAGCCGGTGAAATCAAGACACTGAAAACTACTCCTAAGGAATTCTATAACATGATCAAACCGGAAAACTACAATCCGGAATCATACGTCATGATAATGAACGACCCTACCCGCGAGTACTATAAGGTTTATGAGATAGCAAACTACCGCAATACATACGAAGGTGTGAACTGGATATATCTGAACCTGCCTAACGATGTCATCAAAAAAGCGGCTATATCTTCTATCAAGGGTAATGAAGCCATGTATGCATCAGTTGATGTAGCTATGTATAATTCTGCCGACGGAGTTTGTCATCCTGAAATGTTCGATTATTCCTCACTTTTCGGAATAAAGCTCGACATGGACAAGAAAGCAAGAATCCTTACAAGAGAAAGCGGTTCGGCTCATGCAATGACTCTGATGGCAGTTGATACAGATGAGAATGACCAGCCATTGAAATGGCAGTTTGAAAACAGCTGGGGCCCTACTGCTGGCCATAACGGATATATGACGTTCACCGACAAATGGTTCGATGAATATTTGTTCCGTATAGTAATAAACAAGAAATATCTTGACGAGAAATCTCTGAAGGCTGCAAAACAGAAACCGATAGCACTTCCTGCATGGGATTATATGTTCTAAAAAAACTAAGATTGTAATATAATTAGAGCCATATCATAACCTCTATAAATTGGAGGATCTGATATGGCTCTTTTATATTTCTATCAGGATGAATTTACATACCTTGCAGCCTGTTCATCAGCGAATCGCGAAGAACTGTATAAGCAGCCATATTCTGCTGACTTACAGGTTTCTTAGGTTGCGACTTGATTGTGAGCGGATTTATAGGCTTTCCGTTCTCGAATACACGGAAATCAAGATGCGGTCCGGTAGAAAGTCCGGTGGAACCTACATAGCCTATCACTTCTTTCTGCTTGACTGAAGAACCGACTTTCAAGCCTTTAGCAAAACGTGACAGATGCATATATGTAGTGACATAAACACTGTTATGCTTAATCTTGACGTAATTACCTCCTCCCCCGGTCTGATAACCTTTTGCTATAACCTTTCCGTTACCGATGGCATAGACCGGAGTTCCCGTAGGAGCCGCATAGTCCACACCATGATGCGCACGATAACGCTTCAGCACCGGATGATAACGGCTATTGGTAAAACGCGACGAAATACGGTAGAAATCAAGCGGAGCTTTCAGAAATGCTCCTTCAAGACTGTTTCCTTTCTCATTATAATACAGTTCCTCACCATCCTGAGTGAACGGAATAGCATAATATGTACTGTCCGAAGCACGGAAAGATGCCGCAAGCACATGAAAGTTCTGCAACGCATTTCCATCGACATATTCCTGTTCGTATATCACACGGAATTCATCTTCCTTCTGAAGTCCGAAGAAGTCGATAGTCCATCCGAATATATGCGAGAGAACTATAGCAAGCTGCGGCGAAGTATTACAATCCTGCATGGCTACCCACAATGAAGAATTGATTTTCCCCTTTGCCTCTTTAGTTCTCCACTCCACAGGGTTCTGACCGCGTGTAACCTTATATTCTCCCCTAAGGTCGAAAACTACATACGATTTCGGATCTTCCTCATAAACAAAAAACTTTGGAGTGGCAAGGCTGTCCTTCGAAGTAAACATTGCATAGGCCCTTCCGCTACGTATCTTCCTTACATCGAATACACCTTCCGTCTTAAGATTCAGATCATGAATATTCTGAGAACTCAATCCATGATCAGACAATATAAAAGACAAATTCTGGTTAGGCTTAACTATACCATACTTCACATTGTATTTATCAACCGGGATACCATATTTGTAAGTAATTTCTTCCACCTCGGCAGAGTCAGTCACCTCCACTTCATCAAGCGACTGCTCTTCGGTTTCTATAGAACGATAATTGTTTACTGTCAGTACAGCCACAAGTACCACGGCTACAGCTACCAGAGCCAATATTATTTTCTTCTGCTTATTCATACTTGTTCCAACTGCTCATAGTGTTAATGTCTTTTCTGATTTTATTTCTCGTCTCACCATCAGGATAACCCAATGTAATCAGAAGCGGAACTCTCTTGCTGCCTATACCTAGCAACTTCTTCACCTTCTTTTCATCGAACCATCCAAGGATACATGTTCCCAGACCAAGTTCTGCAGCCTGAAGACAGAAATTCTCTACCGCAATACCTACGTCAAGAAGAGAATACTCCTTATCCTTAATTACGCTACCTATACGTGCCGTAAAATTCATTTTCTCCAACACGACAGCCACAATTACCGGACTTTGCACTGCAAACTTGTTCATTCCCATACCTGCCGCAGCCGATGCCATCTCCGGAAGCAATCGCGGATCGTCCACCACAACAAACTTCCATGGCTGACTGTTGCATGCCGACGGAGCCAGTCTTGCAGCTTCAAGGCATTTGACAATCTTTTCTCTATCTACCGGAGTGTTCTTATACTTTCTGTCACTCTGACGTTTCTTTACTAAATCTAAAAAATCCATATATTATCATTTTTAATTATTACAACGTAAACGGACTTGGAGAAACTATCTCTATCTCCTTATCCGACACCGGATGTCTGAATACGAGTCTTGATGCATGAAGACACAAACGTGAAGCCGAATCGGGATTACCATAAAGTTCATCTCCCGATATATGACATCCGAGGCCTGAGACATGAGCCGAATGTACACGCAACTGATGAGTCCGACCGGTATGAGGCTTAAAGACGACTTTCGCCCGTCCATCCTTTATACATTCCACCTTATATTCAGTTATTGCCAGCTTGCCATTCTCAAAATCAACCATCTGTCGCGGTCTGTCAAGGGGATTCAGGCATATAGGCAAATCTATGATACCAAATTCCTGCGACGGAACGCCATCCAAAATGGCTACATATTCCTTTGAGATACTCCTTGTCTCAAACTGAGACTGCAACCGAGCATGGACTTCCTTGTCCTTGGCAGCGAGAAGTATCCCCGACGTAGCCATATCAAGACGATGAACCACCAAAGGACCGGTAGCGTCAGGATACATCAGTCTTAACCTCTGCTGTACAGAGTCCAAATCATTCTTTCCAGGCACCGAAAGCATACCCGACGGCTTCTCTACCGCCACTATCCATTCATCCTCATACAAAATCTTAAGCGGAGTATCCTTAAACAAATCCTCTGCCAATGGATTAGGCTCCACATCAAGCCCTACGAGCATATGTTTCAGTATAGGTTCGCATTTACCTTTGCATGAAGGATAAAAATAGCCGTCGTGACGAATCTCATCCTTGGGCGACATTCCGCACCAGAATTCACCCATAGCCAACGGCTGCAGGCCATACAGATAAGCATACTGCAAAAGTTTAGGCAAAGCGCACTCCCCTGCTCCTGCCGGCGGTAATCCTTGAGGAGTATCTTTGAATATCTCACACAGATCTTTGCGCTCACCCTTTGCGTTAAGCATATTAAATTGCCTGAACAGCCACAATTGCAATGCAGCCGAACGAGTCTTTCTCTCTTGCTTCAACAGCAATATCTCTGTTTCAAAACCTTTCACCCGCTGCCCTACTTCATTCAGTCTTTCCTTCCATGAGTTTTCCTGTCTCTTATATTCAGCCTTTTGGAACTGACTCTCACGAATCATGGCATCTAGTTCTTCAGGCGAAATATTACCATTAGCACGTTTTTCGTCTCTCTCCTTTTTGCTCCTCTTCAGTTCCTCTTTGGCAGATGCCAAGAAAGAAGATGACTGGAACTTTGTATCTTCCAGCTCTTTCTTTGCCAAAATATAAGAATCACTCTTCGATATATCGCTGATACGCCTGTTCAAGGCTGATATTTCCGCTTCCTCCTTCCTGAAATAGCCGTCAGGATTCAGCAGGTCATATACTGGTGGAACGAAGAAATCGTGCATATTGCTGCCGGCAAGATTTCCCGAAAAGGCAGCTAGATAACCGATACTGCCATCTGATGTCTTTACTATCAATACACCAAACATTTTGCCTTTGCCGATTTCATCCTGCCAGTCAAGTCGAGTGGATAAATAAGACCGAACCTCATCCGCTGCTATTCGTGTCAGCGGATGAGGTGTATAATGAAAAGGGAATGTAAATTTCTCTGGTAGAGAAATTCCCTCAATATTCTGTTTGAAAAAATGAATCACTTCTATCTATCCTCCAGATTCAAACAAATGGTGAATTATAAATTATTAATCCAATTGGCAATATCCTTCAAAACTTCTTCGGAGCAGGTTTCTTCTATATTATAGTAATCTACAGCAGTCTCAGGTTTACAATGTTGAAACAGGTGATTAAGTCCCGGATATTCCTTTATAAGGTTCTTTGGATTCTTATCATTCAAAAGCCGTCTGATATTACCCAAATTACTTTCCGAAATAACCTGTGCGTCATTGCTACCGTTTATTGCCATTACGGGTATTGTTATCTGCTTCAAATCACTTTCAGGATTATAATCCATAAAGAATTCAAGCCATGGCTTTTTGGGCTGCACAGACATTTCCTTTCTTATAGTATTTACACTGACATTAGCCGGTATTCCCTTCAACTTCAATAAAGCATTCTGCTGTTCGGCCAATAGTGTATCTCCCTTAATTCCCGGACCAGCCATACTTACAATGAAATCCGGTTTCTTATCTGCCGCAAGCATAAAAGCTATCATTCCGCCTTCACTATGACCAAGGACACCGATCTTTCCGAATTTTCCACTTTTCCTAAGCCATTGCAAACCGCAATCCGCATCCTCGGCGAAATCTTCGGAAGTAGCATTCGTGACATCGCCACCAACTGACTTTCCTGTTCCCCTGTCATCATATCGCAAAGACGCTATACCGCATTTGGCCAGATAATCAGCTATCACAAGAAACGGTTTATGTCCAAAGACCTCTTCATCGCGGTTCTGTGAGCCACTTCCGGTAACCATTATCACCACCGGCACTTTTTTATTCGGATTGTAGCCTACGGGATATGTCAGCGTTCCTGAAAGTTTTGTATTAGCGTTCACATTACTGAAAGTAACCTCCTCAGTACCATAGATATACGTCACTGTAGGTTCTTGAGGCCTGTTCGGTTTATTTACATCTCCATGTCTAAGTTCAAGCGGGAAAGACATACCGAACTGATTGAATTTTCCTTTAATCGCCCCATCGATAAGTTTTCCATTATAAGTCATGTTTATAGCAGCCACGCTCAACGAGACGGAATCTTCTGTCAAAATCTGAAGATTTACAGGAATACCGACAGCACTTTGCGCCGGAACATCCATCTTGCACGACTGCTTACCTCCCTCTTCATTATGAAAATGAAAAACGATTTCCAATTTCTGGTTTGCCGCAGTCAACAAACCTTTCCACGTACCGTTTATCACCTGTGAGTATGACACAGATGCAGCAGACATAAGCAACGCAAATAGAAGAGTTCTTTTCATTGTAGAATTTCAGTTTTACATATTAAAGTTTAGAACATTTCTCTCTGACGACAGAAACATCCGGCAAACTTCTCATCCACATTTTCTATAGGCTGACGGAAAAGTCCATAGACAGAGGAGCCTGATCCGGACATGGAAGCATATACTGCACCCAGATCGTACATCTTATCCTTAATGGCAGCAATCTCAGGATACAGTGCGAAAACACTGTCCTCAAAATCGTTTACCATCACGTCTTTCCACTTCTCCACAGGCATCTTTATTATCTCTTTAAGGGAAAGTTCCGGCCTGTGAGGCTTGATTTTCGAAAAAGCGTCACGTGTTGATACGAAAATATCAGGCTTTACCAATACTATATAATAATCTGCCAACGAAAGTTTGACAGGTTCAAAGATATTACCTATTCCGGTTGCAAATACAGGCTCATTGCGCACAAAGAAAGCACAGTCAGCCCCAAGCTTTGCCGCATATTCTTCCATCTTCTCCAGACTCAGCCCCAAAGCAAACTTCTGATTGAGCATCTTAATCATAAAGGCACAGTCAGAAGAACCGCCTCCAAGACCCGCCCCACTCGGTATATGCTTGAAAAGATGAATATCTACAGGAGCAAGATCGAAATCCTGTTTCAGGAGTTTATAGGCCTTGACCACAAGGTTATCATCCGGATTGCAGTCAAGAACATTACCCTTCATACTGATTTTATAGTCCTTACCCTCCTCTTCCAAAGGTTTCACTTCAAGGGCATCCTGAAGATTGATAGGGAAAAACACTGTCTCAAGATTATGATATCCGTCCGGACGTTTCTCGACGATATTCAAGCCCAGATTTATTTTGGCATTTGGAAATGTTATCATTGTCGTAGAATTTATAATTTCTTCAAATATAGCACTTATGTTTTAATTATTTGTTCCTGATAGCAAAAATATAATAGACCATTATTGAAAGCAACATTGCCGTTACAGATATTCCTATAGCAGGATTTGCCCAAGGATAATTGATGGACAATGCGTTGAAGACAAGCATCAGACAGATAAGAATATTTACAATTCTCATTAACCGAAGCGCCATAACATATTGCTTCACAATATTCTGTCGTGATATTCTCACCGAGAAACGTATATATTCCACCGGAGTGTAAGGACATGTAAATACCAGCAGACAAACAAGAAGATTTATCAGGAAACCTGCCAGCGTATCCTTATTTTCAAATCCACTATTCGCCACAAAATATATACATCCAGCTATTACCATCAGCGCTGAAACCGCCTCAAACACCCTGTCAATCAAAGAAGGATGATACTTGATATTTATATCCTGATCTTGAACCGAATATGGTCCTAGGTTTATATTAAAGAAACGTATCCTAATCTTTTTCATCGTCTGTCACCCTTTCTTTTCGTGTTTTCTTCAATCGGCCACTTTTTCGCAAAGCCTCGTTGATTATCCACTGAAGCTGACCGTTGGTACTGCGAAATTCATCCGCAGCCCATTGCTCAATGGCTTCCATAGTTTCCGAATCCACACGAAGCACAAAACTCTTTATCGAACTTTCTTTTTGGGCCATAATGTTTGTTTTTATCAATGATGCAATGTTCCCGTATTAACTACAGGCTGTGCAGCCTCATCAGCACAAAGGACAACCAGCAGATTGCTTACCATTGCAGCTTTACGTTCTTCGTCAAGTTCAACAATTTCTTCATCTGAAAGTTTGTCAAGAGCCATTTTAACCATCGAAACCGCACCTTCAACGATTTTTTCCCTCGCACTGATGATTGCAGAAGCCTGCTGGCGGCGCAACATAACAGCCGCGATTTCAGGAGCGTATGCCAGATAGTTTATCCTTGCCTCTAAAATTTCAATTCCCGCCATAGCCAGACGTTCATTCAGTTTCTGTTCCAACTGTTCATTTATTTCTTCACCACCGGAACGCAAAGTCAACTCATCAGCTTCCGACTCATTATTATCATATGCATACTGTCCTGCCACCTGACGCAAAGCAGCGTCACTCTGTATGCGAACAAAATTCTCGAAAGCATTCATGCGGCTGCCCACCGTACTTCCAACTGTGACCTCTTTACCATTAGCTGTTGAAGTATTAGCTATTGTCTGAGAATCAATTTCAAACATAGCCTTGTAAGTATCCTTCACCTTCCAAACAAGTACAAGACCTATCAGTACAGGATTACCAATTTTGTCGTTCACCTTTATAGGCTCAACATCCAGGTTTCTTGCACGCAAAGAAAGTTTCTTCTTATCCATAAAAGGGTTCACCCAAAAGAATCCAGTTTCCTTGAATGTTCCTTTATACTTTCCGAAGAAGACCATCACCCTGGCCTCATTAGGTTCCAACTGCATATATCCGCTCCAAAATATCAACCATACCAAAATACACAATGCACCTACTATATACAAAGCTATAAGCCCTGGAAGGAAGCAAGCAACTGCAGCTCCTGTAAGCACTACCAAATGTAAAAACAAGGCTAAAAAGCCATTCATTTTAAAACCTTTGTAAACTAATTCTTTCGTATCCATAATTATAAGATTAAATGATATTATTTTGATATCACAAATATATGGATTTAATTTTACTTTCAAAAGAAATTAGAGATTTTTTTCCGATAAAATCCCCATGTACAAACAATAAAAAAAGAGACATGACCTGCTAAGCCATATCTCTTCTTTACCTATAACTCTCCCCCTGAAATATCAAAGAAACGTTCAAAGAAAGCCTTCAGTTTTTCCAGTACAGTTTTCTTTTTCACCTCTCTTGTCTTATCAAAGATAGACATAGGAGGGAGTATTTTTGCTATACCCGTACCCGATTCCTGTATCCCCCCATCCTTGAAAGACTGGTTCACGAAATGATACGTTTCCTCCGGTTTCAGTTTCTCCTCCGAAATAATCTCATCCAGCTGTCTGCGTTGCTGTTCCTTCACATACTTCTGCCAGTCATCACTGACATTCTTGTCAGGCGTAAGCTGATCTATGAAGTTTTCAATAAGTTCTTTTTTGTTTCTCAGGTCAGGACTTGCCCCGATAGCTTTCCGTATGGTGATACGTATCTCCTTATCGCCCGTGTTGCCGTCATGCATCTGCTCTATCAGATACAGAATATAGTCGATGTTTATCTCCACTTGTTTGATAAGCTCCATCTCGAAGATAATATCATCATTCACATCCACCACATCACCCTGCCTGTTCCTCCTATACTTCTCATACAGGTCGATATAAAGACTGTGATAATCCTGCACATCCCTTTCGGAAAGGATTTCCATACCGGCAAACTGGTCAAACGTGGACAATATGTTTGTAGCCTTCAGTATAGCTCCATACAGACGGATGAATTTCTTTTCCGAGTCCTCACCCATAATGCGTTTTTCCAAAGGATAGTCTTCCAGCAGTGTATTCACCAGTTCCATGTACCCCGGCTGATGCTTGTCATTCTCATCCTCATAACCGTTGTAATACTCATCGAAAGTCTTCAGCAGTACCAATCCTCCAGCCTTCTTGTCACCAAACAGGGCGATACTCTCGTTTGTGGCATGTTCCAGATTCCGGAAACATACTATATTACCGAACGTCTTTACGGAATTAAGAATTCTGTTCGTTCTGGAATACGCCTGCAACAAACCGTGCATTCTCAGGTTCTTGTCCACCCAGAGAGTATTGAGCGTAGTAGCGTCAAATCCTGTCAGAAACATGTTCACCACTATTAGCAGGTCTATCTCCCTGTTCTTAATACGAAGCGACACATCCTTATAGTAGTTCTGAAATTTCTCGGAGCTTGTATCATAGTTGGTAGCAAACATTTTGTTATAGTCCACAATCGCACTTTCAAGAAAATCGCGCGAACTCTTATCCAGTCCGTCGGTATTTTCAGAGTTCTCATCATCAGGTATTCCGCTGAAATCCTCTTCAGCCTCATTTGCCCCATAGCTGTATATGATGGCAACATTCAGTTTCCTGTCAGGCGACAGTTCCTCCATCTGACGCTTGAACTCCAGATAATACAGTTTGGCAGCCTCGATGGACGAAACGGCAAATATAGAGTTGAAGCCCTGCATACGCACCTTCTGTTTCTGCTCCTTAACCTCATTATTGCCTTTCTTTCCTCCTTCAGCCACTTCCGATATATTGGTCAGCTTATTGAAAGTAAACGACTTTCCGTTTCTTTTGGTCTTCTGTGCGAAATGCTCCAATATATAAGCCACAATATGACTTATGCGTTCGGGAGCCATAAGTGCCTTCTCGCGGTCTATGTTCCTCACCTGCTCGTCGCGTATATCCTCCTGCTCACGCATCGTACTTATATAGTCCACACGGAAAGGCAGCACATTGCCGTCAGCTATGGCATCCACAATAGTATATATGTGTAGTCTTTTGCCGAAAGCCTGGTCGGTAGTTTTCAAGTCGAACTTACCTCCCGTAGATGAGTTGTTCGGGAATATCGGAGTACCTGTAAATCCGAACAGATGATACTTCTTGAACTTCTTCACTATGGCCGTATGCATCTCGCCGAACTGGCTGCGGTGACACTCATCGAATATCATCACTATATGCTTACCATAAACCTCGTGCGAACGGTTTTGGGATATGAATATTGACAACTTCTGTATCGTAGTGATTATGATATGCGCATCGTCATTCTCCAGCTGTTTTTTCAGTACAGCCGTATTCGTATTGCTGTTTGCCGCCCCTTTCTCAAAGCGGTCATACTCCTTCATAGTCTGGTAGTCCAGATCCTTTCGGTCCACCACAAACAGTACCTTATCGATACCTTCCATCTTGCTGGCGAGTCGTGCCGTCTTGAATGAAGTAAGCGTCTTGCCGCTTCCCGTGGTATGCCATACATAGCCACCGCCTTCCACCGTGCCATACTTCTTGTAGTTGGTCGATACCCGTATCTGTTGCAGAATACTTTCTGTAGCGGCAATCTGATAAGGCCTCATCACTAAGAGCAGTTTCTCGGAAGTAAACACACAATATTTGGTCAGGATATTCAGCAGTGTATGTTTGGCAAAGAAAGTAGCCGTGAAGTCCACCAAATCCGGAATAATCTGATTATCCCTTCTTGCCCAGTAGCTTGTAAACTCAAAACTGTTGCTGGTCTGGTTCTTGCTTTTCGACTGGTTTTTCTTCTGTTGTTCTGCAATGTGCGAAACACGGGTGGTATTGCTGTAATACTTGGTCTGCGTGCCGTTGCTGATGACAAATATCTGCACGTATTCAAACAACCCGCATCCGGCCCAAAAACTTTCCCTGTTGTAGCGCCGTATCTGATTAAAGGCCTCTTTTATGTCCACTCCTCTGCGTTTCAGCTCCACGTGTACCAGTGGCAATCCGTTCACTAAGATAGTCACGTCGTAACGGTTTTCGTGGCTGCCATCTTCGGGCACATACTGGTTGATAACCTGCAAGTAGTTATTGTGTATGTCCTTTTTGTCGAGCAGATAAATATTCTTGGTGGAACCGTCCTCACGGGTCAACAGCTGGATGTAATCATCCTGCACGATGGCTGTTTTCTCCACTATGCCGTTGTTCTGGTTTGCGATCTTCTCCTTGAAGAAAGCCGTCCACTCCCTGTCAGTAAAACGGTAGTCATTCAGTTTTTCCAGCTGCGCACGAAGATTCGCCACCAGTTCCATCTCGGAAGTGATTGGAAGATAATCATACGCCTGTGTCCGGAGCTGATCTATAAACTCCTTCTCCATTTCCGCCTCACTCTGATACTGCTTAGCCGAGCGATATCGCGGTTCATAATCAGCTACTACTGTGCTCAGCGGATTTTCCGCTACCATTTTATATTGGTCTGACATTTTATGTTATAGTTCCTGTTTTCGTTTCTGATTTATATAATCGTCCCAGATTTCTGTAGCAAGATATTTGTCACTTCTACAATGAAGGTCGGCAATACCTTCCTCTATCAAATCCGCGATACTTGAATTATAATATATATCTGTTGCTTCTTCAATTGTAATATTATACATTTGGCTCAAAGCAGCTATCACATTAGCACACTTTATACCTTTATATATCTGTTTTGAAACTTCAGTCATAATTTTACACTCTCTATATATTTCAAACATTCATCCAACATCTGTTGCGAACGAATACAAAACTGAATATTGGGCTTTTCGTACATCAACAAACCCAAAGCCTGTTCTTTAGACAATTCACCTTCAAAATATCTGTCTAAAGTCAAAATAACACGATCATTGGCAATACCTCCAATAATCATGTCATAGAACTCGACAGGCTCACCCGAACGGCATTTTGCGACATAATCCAACCATTCGTTATTATAAGAATCAAATCGGAGTAATTTCCATTTATTTAAGTCGTCACTAAGTTCATAAATATTGAGCACAGCCGATTCTCCTCGTCTTAAAAAGCGTAATGCATATTTCTCTGCCTGTTCACGCAATGTTGTGATATAGAAACCACGGCCGAAATCAAGATACTCTCTTGAATGTATAGTGTCTGGATTTTCCACCACAATACTTGAAGCATGATAAACTTTCATTACTACAATACTCCTTTCTTTTTCATATACTCTGTCAGGTCTTCTATCAGATAGCGTGAGCCGAAGGTATGCAACACATCGTATGAAGGAACTATGTATCCATATAAAATACCAGACTCTTTGAGTTTTCTGTAAATTTCTTTTTGCGTCAAATTAAGATGCAATGACAATGAACTAATACAGTATGTTACAAATTCCAGAACTTTTCTATCCATCATAAACAGTATTATTGTTGGTTTATCGTATCAAATATATAGATGTTTAATTCCATAAGTAGATGTTCATAATTAGTTTATATCATATAGATTTGCTACCTTTGCCTCATAATCCTCAAAGCTACCTCTATGGGCAAAGTCAAATCAATCAGATTAAAGGACTCCGAACGGTTGTCCTTGGAGGCAGGCTTCCGAAATGGTTCGAGCCATTGCTTCCGGATGCGCTGCCGTGCCGTACTGCTCAAATCAGCAGGTTTTTCAAGCAAGGCCATAGGTTTGCAGACAGAAATGTCGCATGTGTCCGTCAACTTTTGGGTAAAACGTTTTTTAACGGAAGGCATCAACGGCCTACAGACCCGCCCCGGCCGTGGCCGCAAACCTATCATGGACTGTACGGACGAGGAAGTTGTCCGCAAAGCCATCGAACAGGACAGACAGAGCGTGAGCAAAGCCAGGGAAGCCTGGCAGAAAGCCACGGGCAAGGAAGCGAGCGACCTGACGTTCAAGCGTTTTTTATCAGCATTGGCGCAAGATATAAGCGAATAAGGAAACGCCCAAGGGGAGTACCCTCGCCGCAACTCTATGCGTATAAGACCGAGAAGTTGCAAGAACTTGAACAGCTGAACAGAGACGGCAAAATAGACCTCTATTATGCCGATGAAAGTCATGTATGCACCGAAGGCTATGTGCCTTACGGCTGGCAATTCCGTGACGAAGATGTGTATATCCCTTCCCAAAAGGCACAAAGAGTCAACATCTTCGGCATGATAGACCGGAACAACCGCTATCATGGATTCACCACGACTGAAAGCATTGATGCGGACAAAATCGTTGAGTACCTCGATGGCTTTTCCTTGCGCATAAAAAGAGATACGTTCATCGTGCTTGACAATGCGAGCGTACATCGGAACAAGAAAGTACGGGAACTGAGAGTGCTGTGGGAGAAACGTGGGCTTTTCCTCTTTTACCTTCCGCCGTATTCCCCTCACCTGAACCTTGCGGAAACCTTGTGGAGGATAATGAAGACCAAATGGATCAGACCGCAGGACTATGCAAGTAGCGACAATCTCTTTTACACCGTCAATAGGGCATTGGCGGCTGTCGGGGATACCTTGGGAATTAAACTTAAACATAATGCTGCTTAATTTTGATTAGTTACTTATATGCAAATATAGCCTTTTTCCTTAAATCACAGAACATTACGCGGGATGATTTTTCGTATTGCCGCATCAGACCCAATACATCACATTTAACGAACGGCCAATGAACGCCCGATGAACATAATATGAAGGCTTTTCGAATGGGATTTAAATGCTATTTAAGCGGCGTTTAAACATCATTTAATCTGACTCGAAAAGCATTCATTAGCCATTCACTGACCGTTCAGTGAATAGCTAAAGGACAAATCAAGATATTCTTTTGAATGTCAACAGTTTATTGCGGTAATACTCGTATTGTTCCTGAACGGCGGCTATCTCAGCTGGAAGCCCTTGTGAAAGGTTATTCACTAATATCTCAAACTTGTCAAGAATGGTTGCTAAGCGCTTTTGCTCTTTATACGGTGGAATTGGGATTAAAATTTTTCCCATTAATTTTTTTGAAACGTTGAATCGAGTTACTCCATTAGCAGTCTTGGTTATTTCTGCCCGCATAGCCTTACAGCGTAAAAGATGTTTTAGAAAGTCGGGGAAAAACAGTGATTTATCATATGGACGGAAACCAAAACAAAAGCTGTTAAGGTAAATTGGCTCAGAAACATCTTCTGTAACAACCGATGACATGCCACACTCGTCTGGAGTTTCTGAAGAACCTGTAAACAGGACATCTCCATACTGAATAGTGTTTTGCTTTTCTCCCTTTGCGATTTTCACCATATCATTTGTATGAATGTTTAGTGACAAGTTCTTGTACACATTCATATATGTGGCATATTTTGAATTGCCATTTTCAAAATCAGATTTAGATTTTCCAGAAAGACCACCATAAAAATCACCTATCTCACTCATCTTCATCCACCTTACCTCTTGTTTACCCCCCCCTATTTTAGCAAACGTTAACAATTTATTCCGATAATACTCATATTGTTCTTTCCTCGCTTGCAATTCTGCTTGCAATTCTTCAACTTGTAACGTGAAAGTATCGAGAATACGGACTATTTCGTTTTGGACTTCAAGGGGAGGAATAGGGATTTCAAAATTATCTACAACTGTCCTCGACAGTCGAGGTACACTTGCGCGTCTAACTTTAGATACAAAAAATAGCTTATTAGAAATCAAGCAATAATAAATGAATTTATTAATAATATTATTTGGAGATATAATAGCAAGACAATCGTCTGCTGCCCAAATAGGCTCTTCTGTATAACCAATTTCACCTGCAGCACCGGCACTTATTACAAAAGTAATATTTGCCGGATAATTGTTTTTGTCATAATATCCAAGAGGTATAAGACTATTCTGAAATACAGGATATTTGCCATCATTAATCAAATCATTTTTAACAACTCTAACGCCTCTCTTTATCTCACACACCTCCCCCAACTTCCTAAACTCCACCCCATTAGGACAAAGTTCCTTTATCAATTCCTGCAACTTACTCATAGTCCGTCCTCCTCCAATTCTGCCACTATTCTGTCTATCTCCATTCGTAACTCATTCTCTCGAGCCACGATACGACGGATACGCTCGTTCAGTTCCTTGATATCCGTCTGCGGACGGGTATCTTCTGCCTCTATATAGCTGCTGACTGACAGATTATAGTCGTTTTCGGCTATGGCGGCATTGTCCACCAAGGCAGAGAAATGCTTCACCTCCTTGCGGTCGATATACTCATTGAGGATATTATTTATATTTTCAGGCGAGAGCTTGTTCTTGTTGCCCTCGTGGATAAACTCGGCACCGGCATCGATGAACAGAGTCTTGTTCTCCTTCTTGCTTTTCTTCAGTACTATGATACAGGTAGCGATACCAACTCCGAAGAAGAGATTGGAAGGCAGCTGGATGACAGTATCCACATAGTTGTTGTCTATCAGATATTTGCGAATCTTCTGCTCCGCTCCGCCACGATAGAGTACACCAGGGAACTCGACTATTGCCGCTGTTCCGTCGGTGGAAAGCCACGACAGCATGTGCATCGTAAAGGCAAGGTCAGCCTTGGTTTTCGGCGCCAATACTCCGGCAGGTGCGAAACGCGGGTCGTTGATAAGCACCGGATTGGAATCACCAGCCCACTTGGTGGAATAAGGCGGATTGGAAACTATGGCATCAAAAGGCTCGTCACCCCAGTGATACGGCTCGGTCAGCGTGTCGCCACAATGAATGTCGAACTTCTCATAATTGATGTCGTGAAGGAACATATTGATACGGCAGAGATTGTAGGTGGTGATATTGATTTCTTGTCCGAAGAAACCCGTGCGCACATTCTCCTTACCCAATACCTTGGCAAACTGCAACAGCAATGAGCCGGAACCGCAGGCAGGGTCATAGACCTTGTTCACCTCTTTTTTGCCAACCACAGTGATGCGTGCCAGCAGTTCACTCACCTCCTGTGGAGTGAAGAACTCGCCACCGGACTTTCCGGCATTTCTTGCATACATCGTCATAAGAAACTCGTACGCATCGCCGAACACGTCTATCTGATTGTCGGCATAATCGCCTTTCAAGTCAAGACTTCCTATTGTGTTCAGAATCTTGCATAGGGTTTCGTTGCGCTTGGTCACGGTATTGCCAAGCTTATTGCTGTTCACGTCTATATCGTCGAAAAGCCCCTTCAGGTCGTCCTCGCTGTCTGTTCCCTTGGCAGACGATTCTATATTGTCGAATACCGACTGTAGTGTTTCGTTCAGATTAGGGTCGTTCTTCGCCCTAGCGCGTACATTGCAGAACAGTTCGGAAGGAAGGATGAAGAAACCTTTTTCCTGCACTATCATCTCGCGTGCGCTTTCAGCCTCCTCGTCAGAGAAAGAAGTATAATCGAAGCCGTCCATCCCTGCTTCCTGCTGGAGCCTGTTGATATAGTTGGTGATATTCTCCGAGATGAAGCGGTAGAAAAGCATTCCGAGTACGTACTGCTTGAAGTCCCATCCATCGACACTATTTCTCAAATCTTCGGCCGTAGCCCATATAGTCTTGAACAATTCCTGTTTCTGCTGTATACTTGTTGCCATTATAGTTTTTACTTTTATATATAAATCCGTTATTCCCTGCCAGATGCCACCCCGGCAGCCTGTTACTACTGCAAAGATATATAAATACCGTTTAAAATTCACTAAACCGAGCTGACAAAAAACCTATTTTTCCACATCATTTTCTATAGATATAACTTGTATTTATAAAAACCACACTTGTATTTATATAAACCACAGTGTTGTTTTTATAAACCACAGTGTGGTTTATAAAAAATGACATGTTATTTTGATAAATATACAAGACTATTTTAAAAGATTCATTAGACAATAGACTAATTATAAGAGTTATTACCTTACTAAATAATGAGCAATCATTGAAATATAAAGTTTTTTTATTAAGTTTGTTCTCATTATGGGAAAACAACAGACAAACATAAAGGAAAAAGGACGTGTCAGCCTGAAAGAGCCGAGACGTTATAAAGTAGTTATCTATAACGATGACTTCACAACCATGGATTTCGTGGTAAAGATTCTGACTACAGTATTCTTCAAATCGGAAAATGAAGCTGAGGTACTGATGATGAGTGTTCACAAAAGCGGTTCTGCAGTTGTGGGCATTTACAGCTACGACATTGCGCTGTCTAAGGTGAGAAAAGCTACGGACATGGCACGTGAAGAAGGATTTCCACTAAAACTTACAGTACTGCCTGAGGACAAGCAGGCCTAACATTCACAACAGAAAATATGGACTTGAAATATACTAAACACGTAAATAAAGCATTGGAAGTTGCACATACGGAAGCCAAGTTCAGGAGACACGAATTTGTTACTCCCGAGCACCTGTTGTATGCCCTAATGCAACAGGATGAATTCGTATATGCACTTGAGGACATGGCTTGCAACATAAACAAGCTGGAGAAAAACGTAAAGGAAGTTCTGAACACAAAATTCGAGGTCTTGCCTGAAGGAACGCAATACGAGCCGGAAAACTCTACTCAAATGGCAGAGATTTTCATAAAGGCACACATGATTGTCACATTCTCAGGAGCCAACGAGATAGATGTTCCACACTTGGTACAGGGTATGCTTGAACTGACAGACTCCTGGGCAGCATACATCCTGAAAAATACCTTGAAAGATGATATTGCCGAGTTCACAAGCATGCTCATTGATGAATACAGCTATGATTACGATGACATTCTTGATCATGAACACGGCTATGAAAAAAACGAGACATGGAAGAACTTCGTAACCTGCATAAACGACAATTTAGAGAGCCATAATCCGCTTATCGGAAGAGAAGAAGAACTTGAAAAGACTATCAGGGTTCTGTGCCGCAAGGAAAAGAACAATCCTTTGCATATAGGAGAATCAGGTGTCGGAAAGACTTCTCTCATATATGGTCTTGCAGAAAGGATAGAGAAAGGCAATGTGCCGGAGAAACTGAAAGGTTACCGCATATATGAGCTCGACCTTGGCGGTATCATAGCCGGAACACAGTACCGTGGTGAGTTTGAGAAAAGACTGAAAGGTATTATGTTGGGAGCTGAGAAAGAGGGCAAAGCCATCATCTACATTGACGAAATCCACAATCTTATCGGTGCCGGAAGAACCAGTGACGGATCGTTGGACGCATCGAATATGCTTAAACCATACCTTGAAGGAGGAAATATAAAATTCGTTGGTTCAACCACTTACGAAGAGTACAACAAATACTTTGCAGGAAGCAAGGGAATGGTAAGACGTTTCCAACAGATAGATATTCTCGAACCAAGCATTGACGATACAGTCAAGATTATAAAAGGACTTATAAAGGGATACGAAACTTTCCACAACGTGAAGTATCGTAAGGGAGTGATTGAGTATGCCGTAAGCATGAGTGACAAATACATCAAAGATAAGTTCCTACCCGATAAAGCTATCGACCTGATAGACGAGGCTGGTGCATACAGGGAAATACACAACGACGGGAAAGATAAAAATATCGTTACAAAAGAACTTATTTCTGACATCCTTGCAAGAATGTGTAAGATAGAATCCATCACTGCCAAGGAAGATAATACAGAGCTTGAGCATCTGCCAGCCAAGATGAAAGCGCTTATCTACGGACAGGATCAGGCTATCACTCAGGTGACTGAAGCAGTTATGATGTCGAAGGCCGGACTGAACGATGACAACAAGCCTATAGCAAGTCTGCTGTTTGTAGGTCCTACAGGCGTTGGTAAGACAGAAATTGCAAAAGTCCTTGCTGCCGAACTTGGTATAGGTCTGGTACGTTTCGATATGAGTGAATATTCGGAGAAACATACTGTGGCGAAACTTATCGGCTCGCCTGCCGGATATGTGGGCTATGAAGAAGGCGGACTTCTGACAGATGCCATACGCAAGACTCCAAACTGTGTTCTGCTGCTTGACGAAATAGAAAAAGCTCATCCGGACATATTCAACATACTTTTACAGGTGATGGACTATGCCGTGCTTACCGACAACAAGGGACGCAAGTCGGACTGCCGACATCTGATTCTGATTATGACATCGAATGCAGGAGCACAGTATGCACATCAAGCTTCAATTGGGTTCAAGGGACAGGCCACTGCAGGAGATTCCATGCTGAAACAGGTTAAGAAGACATTCAAGCCTGAGTTCTTGAACAGACTCTCTGCCACTGTGGTGTTCAACGATATGGACAGTAACATGGCTCAACTTATCCTCGAAAAGAAACTGAGAGAATTCAGCGCGAAACTTGAAGCTAACAAGGTGACTATGGAAATAGGTACTGATGCCAAGGAATGGTTGCTGAAGAAGAGTATAACCAAGGAATACGGTGCACGCGAAATGGACAGAGTGATAGGTCATCACCTGAAACCGCTGTTCGTCAAGGAAATGCTTTTCGGCAAGCTGAAGAACGGTGGCCATGCTCTTGTCGGCATTGAGAATAATATTCCTGCCATAACCCTGAAAAAGTGATGAGGCATGGTATTCAAGTTGAGTAAAAGACTTGCCTTTCCGGATCCTCATTTGGGAGAGCCGGACGGGCTGCTTGCCATAGGCGGTGATTTGTCAATAGACAGACTGCTGCTGGCATACTCTTACGGTATATTCCCGTGGTATGCCTTCAAGAGACAGGTCATAGAATGGTGGTGTCCTATGCAGAGATTCGTAATCTTCCCTTCGGAGATACATGTATCGCACTCCATGCGTACACTGATAAACAAAGACAAGTACAGAATAAGCATTAACGAAGCTTTTGAGGATGTTATACGCAATTGCGGAAAGCTGCGCGAGGATGAAGAAGGCGCATGGCTAGGCCCGGAAATGACGGAAGCGTACATCAGACTGCATGAACAGCAGTTTGCAGCCAGTGTGGAGGTATGGGAGGATGACAAGCTCGTAGGCGGACTTTATGGTGTAGCATTGGGGAAATGCTTTTTCGGTGAGAGTATGTTCTCGCTTGTTCCAAGTGCTTCAAAACTTGCTCTTATACATCTGGCATGGTTCCTTGAAGAGAGAGGCGGACTGATGATAGACTGCCAGTTCGAGACTCCGCACCTGAAGTCAATGGGTGGAAGGTACATATCGTATGAGGAGTATATGAATATTATTTCGCAGGAATAGATCTAATTGCAAAAAGATACAAAAATCATGGAGTTTTAATAGCATTTAAACAGTATTTAAACACCGTTTAAATGCCATTTAAAAACCATTTAAGCTTAACGCAAAACCTAAAAAGAAAATCCGTCAGTATTTTCACAAACACTGACGGACTTTTAATTAATGAGGAATTAAAAACATAACTCCAACATAAAACCAAACAAGAATATTAAGCTTTTGTATAACTTTCAAAATATATAACAGAGGAACTATAGCTTTTGTTCGATCATAAACAAAAAAAATTATGAAAACAGGGAAAAAAATTCTCATAGCGATACCTATTGCCATAATTATAGCGTATCTGTGCCTGCCTTTCTATGCCAAAAAGGCACTGATCCACTGGTTTCCTACTATTGACGACCTAGGTATTTTCGAACATGCCACTGTTCATGCGCCCGATTCCTGCTGGGAATGGGCTGTCTCGGAGGATTACAATTCTTTTCATCTCTCAAAGGAGGATTCGGCGTACATAGACGATATGAAAACGGTGTCTTTCTTGGTAATAAAAAATGACAGTATTCTGTACGAGACTTATCGCGGAGGATGGAACGACACCCTGACTTCAAACCTGTTTTCTGCCACTAAAAGCATAGTGGGACTACTTGTGGGAATAGCCATAGACGAGGGTAAAATAGGCAGTGTGGACGATAAGGTAATGAAATATATCCCTGAATATAACCGTGGAAGGCAAAAGGGCATCACTATCAGAAACCTGCTTACAATGAGTGCCGGAATGGACTGGGACGAGGCTTACGCTTCTCTTTTCTCTGTAACCACGCACGGATATTACGGCAACGACCTCTACGAACTAATCATGGGCCTTGATATAGTAGATACTCCGGGAGTTCAGTATTCCTACAGAAGCGGTGAGACACAGCTGCTGTCATTTGTTCTTGAAGCGGCAACTGGCGAAACCATCAGCCAATATGCAGAGAAGAAGCTCTGGCAACCGATGATGGCGGGACAGGATGCTTTCTGGCTACTCGACAAGAAGAACGGTGATGAGAAATCATTCTGCTGCTTCCACACAACTGCAAGGGATGCCGCAAGATTCGGACGTCTGATGCTGAACAAAGGAAACTGGAACGGAAGGCAACTGGTCAGCAAGGAATATATAGAAGAGGCCATGACACCGGCATCATATCTGAAAGACCAGTGGGGCAAAGACCCACTTTCATATTATGGCTACCAGACATGGATTATGGACTACAAAGGAAAGAAATGTCCGTACTTCAGAGGTATGCTGGGACAATATATCATAGCCATACCTTCGAAGAATGCCATAGTGGTTCGCCTCGGACATAAACGTTCGAGAGAGTATGTCAAGGAACTCACTACGGACATAATAAGATATATGGAAATAGCTGAAAAAATTTTACAATAATAACCACTCTATATGGAACAGGACCCAAGATTATTAGTATATAAGGCTTCGGCAGGCTCGGGAAAGACTTTTACCCTGGCAGTGCAATATATCAGACAACTGATAGAAGACCCTTACTCGTACAGACGCATCTTAGCCGTTACCTTCACCAACAAGGCTACTACGGAAATGAAGGAAAGAATCCTCAGTCAGCTGTACGGTATCGCCACTTCGCTGAAATCGTCCGACGGATATCTGAAAGAGATAATAAAGACTTCCGATAAAAGTGTTGACGAAATAAGAAAAGCAGCTGACACTGCACTAAAGAATATAATCCACGACTACAGCCGTTTCAGAATAGAGACTATCGACTCGTTCTTCCAGTCGGTTATGAGAAATCTTGCCCGAGAGCTTGAACTTGGCGCAAATATGACAATCGAGCTGAACAATACCGATGTATTAAGTGATGCAGTGGACAGTATGATTGAGAAACTGGACCGCATGTCTCCCACACTCTACTGGCTGCTTGAATATATAGAAGAAAGAATAGCAGACGACAAAAGATGGAATGTATCTTCCGAAATTAAAGGTTTCGGTCGCAATATCTTTGACGAGGCATATATAGAAAAAGGCGTGGCATTACGTGAGAAGCTGAAGGACACTAAGTTTATTCCGCAATACAGGAAAAAACTCCAGGAAAAACGCGAATCCATACTTGACACAATGAAAGGATTCAACGAACACTTTCAGGAAATTCTGAAAGCAAACGGACTAAACCCTACTGATTTAAAGAACGGTGCCAGAGGCATAGCAAGCTATTTCAATAAAATTGCTTCGGGAAAACTGAGCGATGACGTAAGAAATACCACTGTTGAAAAATGCCTGGAAGGTGCGGAAAACTGGACAACAAAGACCTCTCCATATAAAAGTACTATTATATCACTTGCAGACCAGGTACTGATACAAGTGCTTAATGATACGGAGAGCACGAGAATGGCAAGCAACAAGGTTCTGAACTCGTGCGACATGTCACTCCGATATCTCAACAATCTGCAATTACTTATGCGCATAGACAGCGAGGTAAGGGAACAGAACCTTAATCATAACCGTTTCCTGCTTTCGGATACCAACGCTCTGTTGCACAGCATCATCAGGGAGGGCGACGCATCCTTCGTATATGAGAAAATAGGTACTACCATTGACACCGTGATGATAGACGAGTCTCAGGACACATCGCGTATGCAATGGGAAAACTTCCATCTTCTGCTTGAAGAAAGTCTCGCGCAGAAGGAAGGCAGTATGATAGTGGGCGACATAAAGCAAAGTATCTACCGCTGGAGAAACGGCGACTGGAAGATTCTTGCCGGACTGGACAAGGATAGAAGTTTCCGCCTGAACTCGAAAACGCTGGATACAAACTGGCGAAGTGAGGCTAACATCATAGCATTCAACAATGATATATTTACATCTGCCTGTAAGGTTCTGAACGAAAGATACAAGGTTGATGAGGGCGAAGACTGTACACAACTGCTTGACGCGTACAGTGATGTCCGCCAGAAAACATCAAAGGATACGAAGGAAGGATATATCAAGATATCTTTCCTGAAAAACAGCGAGAGACATCCATACACCGATACCACTATGGAACTGCTGGCAGAGGAGGTTGACTCTCTCGTAAAGAAAGGTGTCAGAGTGAACGACATTGCCATTCTGGTGAGAAAAAACAAAAGCATACCTGCCATAGCCGATTACTTCGACAAGAATACTCCATACCGCGTTGTTTCGGACGAAGCTTTCCGGCTTGACGCTTCGCTTGCGGTGTGTATGCTCATCGACGGACTAAGGTATATATCTGAGCCTACTGACAGAATAGCCTGTGCAAGACTGGCTGTGGCTTATCAGAAGGAAATCCTCAAAAAGGACGTGGATTACAACACTGTACTTCTGAATAGCGTTGAGGATTATCTACCTGCCGAGTTCCGTCTTATGCTGCCGGAGATGAGTCTTATGCCGTTGTATGAGCTTCTTGAGAAACTGTTCGTGATTTTCCGCATGGATATGATAGAAGAGCAGGATGCCTATCTCTGTGCCTTCTATGATGCGGTGACTGAATATATGCAGAACAATTCTTCGGAACTGACCTCATTCCTGACATACTGGAACGATACTCTTTATGCAAAGACTATCCCGTCGGGCGAAATATCAGGTATCAGAATCCTTTCAATCCACAAATCGAAAGGCCTGGAATATCACACCGTGTTACTACCGTTCTGTGACTGGAAGATGGAGAATGAAACTTTCAACCACATGTTGTGGTGCAGGATAAACGAAGCGGATGCCGACAAGGAACCGTTCTGTGAACTTGACCTTACTCCTGTGAATTATTCATCTGCCATGGCTGAATCATATTTCAGCGACAGTTATAGAGAAGAACGTCTGCAACTGTGGGTAGATAATCTGAACCTGCTGTATGTTGCATTCACACGTGCATGCAAGAACCTGATAGTGTGGTGCAAGGACGAGCAGAAAGATACCGTATCAAAATTGCTGAGAGAATCAATAGACTGCATGAAAGAAATAAAAATGACATACAACATGCCTGAACTTGATGAGGAAGACGAAGAGAATAAGGAAGAAAACGACGAACCTATCGTATATGAATACGGAGAAATCTGCATTAGCGGCGAAAAGAAAAAATCAGATTCCACAAACAGACTTGTAGCCATACCTGACGCTGTAAACGTAAAGATTGAATCACTTGAAACGGAGATTGACTTCAAGCAGTCCAACCGCTCGGCCGACTTCATCAGAGGCGATGAGGATGAGGAAGAAAATCTTCGTTCGCAATATATCAGACAGGGACAGCTGCTACATACTCTTTTTGCATCTATCGATACGAAGGAAGATTTGATTGCCGCCATAGAAAGACTTCTGTTTGAAGGTGTAATAGAATCGACAGAGAAAGCCCAAGAGATATATGAGATAGCAGAAAGAGCTTTGAACCTTGATGAAGTGAAGGACTGGTATAGTGGAGAATGGACATTGTATAACGAATGTTCCATAATCTATAATGATGAACAGGGAAAGATGCAGACCCGACGTCCGGACCGAGTTATGATGAAGGGAAACGAGGTAGTTGTGGTAGATTTCAAGTTCGGAAAGAAAAAGCCGGAATACTCCACACAAGTCAGAGAGTATATGTCCCTGCTATCGGAAATGGGATATACTGACATAAAAGGATATATATGGTATGTCTATTCCGGAGAACTTGAGAATGTGTAACGATTTATTTAAAAAGAAATGGAAACTTTTCTAAAGCTTGTAGCTCACGATTTATATACGAAGACAAACGGCGACTTTGCCCGTACAGCCATTGTCTTCCCGAACAAGAGAGCAGGACTGTTCTTCAATGAATATCTGGCATCGGAAACTGACAGACCTATATGGTCGCCCGCATATATAAGTATAGGCGAACTGTTCCGCAAGGTATCAGACCTACAGATTGGTGACCCCGTAAAACTTGTATGCGAACTCTATAAGGTGTTTGTAAACATAACCGGCAGCAAGGAATCGCTAGACGACTTCTACTTCTGGGGTGAACTTCTTATAAGCGACTTTGACGATGCGGACAAGAATATGGTGGACACTGAAGCCATGTTCCGTAACATCAAGGATCTGAACGAACTTAACGACAATGGATATGAGTTTCTGGAAGAAGGACAGAAGGAAGCATTGAGCCAGTTCTTCAAGAATTTCTCCATCGACAAGGTTACAGAATTGAAACAACGATTTATCAGCATCTGGGACGTACTAGGAGAAATATATACAGAATTCAAAGCCATACTTCGCGAACAGGGCATAGCTTACGAGGGTATGATGTACAGAGAAATAACAGAATCTATGGATATTGACAAACTCCCTTACGATAGATATGTCTTCGTGGGATTCAACGTGCTGAATAAGGTGGAACATACTCTGTTCAAGAAACTTGATAAGGCTGGAAAGGCTATGTTCTATTGGGATTACGACAATTTCTATCTCAACAAGCACCCTCACGAGGCAGGTGAATTCATAAAGCGCAACCTAAGGGATTTTCCATCGGAACTTCCACCATCTGTATTCAACAATCTGAACTCCCCGAAAGATATTACATATATTGAATCGCCTACCGAAAACGGACAGGCAAGGTATCTTCCGCAATGGATAAGAACAAACCTGACAGAGGAAGAAAAGGAAACAGCGGTAGTATTGTGTAACGAATCTTTACTACAGCCGGTGCTGCATTCTCTGCCAGAAAATATACGTCATATCAATATTACGATGGGATTTCCATTGTCGCAGACTCCTGCTTGCAGCTTTATCAACTCGCTTATTGAACTTCACACTTCAGGTTACAATCCGTCAAACGGCAGGTTCCTGTTTACCGAAGTTTTGAGTGTGCTTAAACATCCATACACACAACTCCTGAGCGAGGAAGCAGAGAAGCTGGAGAAATCTCTTATCCACGACAACCGCTTCTACCCTCTTCCTTCGGAACTGAAAAAGGACGAAACTACAGAAACCATATTCACGCCTTGCAACAGTAACCATGCTATCTGTCAGATGATTTCTACAGTACTGAAACAGGTAGCAGCCGTATATCAGAAGAAATCAGCTACTATGGATACAGCTCTTGACCAACTGTATCGCGAAGCGTTGTTCAAAGCATATACCATGGTAAACCGTTTTAACTCTCTTATAGAAGAAGGCGACCTTGATGTGAACCAAAGTACATTTAAGCGACTGCTCTCACGCGTCATACAGTCGGCCAACATTCCGTTCCACGGCGAGCCGGCAATCGGTATGCAGGTTATGGGAGTACTTGAAACACGAAATCTTGACTTCAGAAATGTAGTAATGCTTTCGGTGAACGAAGGACAACTGCCAAAAAGCGGAAGCGATGCCTCGTTCATACCTTACAATATCAGAAAGGCTTTCGGTATGACTACTATAGACCATAAGATAGCCGTTTTTGCATATTACTTCTACAGACTGTTGCAAAGAGCTGAAAAAGTGACTCTTCTTTTCAACACTTCAAGCGACGGAATAAACCGAGGAGAGATGTCACGCTTCATGCTTCAGTTGCTAATTGAATGGGGATTCGACATCAAACGTGAAAGACTGGAAGCCGCACAATCGCCACAGGGTACTGAGAAAATTGAGATAAAGAAGACTCCGGAAATAATGAAACGCATGCAGAGCAATTTTGATATCAGAGCAAATAAAAAGGCTCTTCTGTCACCTTCTGCACTCAACACATACATAGACTGTAACCTGAAATTTTATTACAAATATGTAGCTTTATTGACAGCGCCCGATGAAGTAAGTGCGGATATAGATTCTGCAAAATTCGGAAGCATATTCCACTATGCAGCCGAACATATCTACAAAGATCTCACAGCGCACGGAAAAGTGATAGATAGCAACTCTCTTGAAAAGCTTTTGCAAAACGATGTAAAACTCCAGGAATATGTTGACAATGGTTTCAAGGAACTGTTCTTCAATATACCTCTGACAGAATGTCCCGAGTACAACGGATTGCAACTCATAAACTCGGCAGTAATTCTGAGATACATAAAACAGCTGTTAAGAAATGACCTGAGATATGCTCCTTTCACATTTACTGCTTCAGAGAAATTCGTAGATGAAGAGATTGAAATTAAAACTCCGAAAGGCGTAATCAAATCCAGAATTGGTGGTATAATAGACCGTATGGATACTAAAGACAATACTTTGCGAATAGTGGACTACAAAACTGGTGGTGATGCACAGTGTCCACCTGACGTAAAGTCACTGTTCATCCAAGACAAGAAAAGATCTAACTACATATTCCAGACATTTATGTACGCATCAATTGTCTGCAAGAAACTGAGAGAGAAAAACAATCCGTTGAAGGTTGCCCCTTCCCTGCTCTATATACACAAGGCGGCATCGGAAAGCTACTCACCGGTAGTACAGATGGGAGAGGCCAGAAAAAGAGAAGACGTAGATGATTTCAGCATCCATGAAGATGAATTCCGTGAAGATCTTAACATTCTTTTAGAGGAAATTTTCAATCTTGAAACAAGTTTTTCTCAAACAGAAATTGAAGAAAAATGTCAGTACTGTGATTATAAAGATTTGTGTAAGAAATAACATTTTGATATAATTACTGTTAATTTAAGGCAGTTTTCCGAGCTTTTATAATGCATATATCACGGAATATGGTTATATTCGCATGTTTTTCATAGTAATAGATTTATATATCCTGACTTCAAGCTTGTGAAAGTGAGTAAGTCAGAGAGACAAAAGAGTTTGTCCCTAAAGAACAAGAGACTGCAATTTTCCCCGGCAGTCTCTTTTTTTGTTCATATATATTACTTAATTTTGTATCATGATAACAGTAAAATACCAATCTTATGAAAACAAATCCATTAATTGAATTAATCAGAAAAAAAGCTTATTTTTTAATCTTATGTGTGGCTATGATTTCAGGTTTTATAAGTTGTAGCACAGAAGAAGTTACTGAAAACAATGTCGTAGGAGTATATACAAATCTTACAGACAATTCAAATACGGAAATAACCATACAACAGGCATCCGACCATTTTAAATTTAAATGTATATTTGATGATAACAGAGAAGGAAACATCAAAAGTTACAGTTGGACAGGAACATTCAAAAATATACCGTCTGATGTGATAATGAACGGTAAAGAAGAAATAGGAACTGTAAAATTTAGTAGCGGAAGTGTAGAATTCAAGGCTTATACTCAAAGAGAAGGTACATACAAAGGATTCCGAGATGACCTGGCCGATTTAGGTTACTCAAGGAGTACTACTAATGACTCTGTATTTGTGACTACAGACTCTATAATGACAAAAAACATAGAATAAAGAAATAAAGCCATGGCTGATATCAATTACTGATTCTGCCATGGCTTTTTATTTTCCCTATAAGTTTATTTTTATCTATATTAATATCCGCATAATGTTGAAAAAGCCCTGATTATATTAAGGATTATTTACCTCATCTGTATTCAATCACATCGTGTAGATACAAACTTCAGGAACCTCGTCATGGCATCCTCCAATACAGCGCGCGGACATGCTATATTCCAGCGCATAAAACCTTCTCCTTCTTCTCCATACATTGTACCGCTGTTAAGCCACAATCCTGTCTCTTCCAGTAGTAATGCCTGAAGCTCGTCTGATGACATGTGTAATATACTGCAGTCTGTCCACACCAGATATGTTCCCTCTAATTCAGTTACCGTGAATTGAGACAAGTTTTTGGTAAAGAAATCGCACAAAAAATCGTAGTTTGTTTTAAGATAATCCAGAAGTTGAATCAGCCACTCCTCTCCTTGGTTATATGCTGCTATGGTAGCTTCAATTCCGAATGGATTGACATCACACACCTCATTTATGTTTATGGCCTTATCTATTTGCTGACGTACTCTATCATCGGCAGCGATAATATTGGCTATCTGCAATCCTGCCATATTGAATGATTTGCTAGGTGAAATACATGTTACCGAATTCTGTAAATGTTTTTCGCTGATTGACGCAAACGGAGTGTAAACGTGTCCCGGAAAAACCAGTTCACAATGGATTTCATCGGAAATGACTGTCACATGATTTTTTATACAAATCTCCCCTATCCGACACAATTCTTCGCGTGTCCAGACCCTACCGGCAGGGTTATGCGGATTGCAGAGCAACATGAGCTTAGTGTCTGGAGCTGCAGCCTTGCGTTCCAGATCCTCATAATCTATGCGATAAGTCCTGTTCTCATATTTAAGCGGATTTGTGATAATCCGGCATCCATTATTCCTTATAGATGAAAAGAAACAGTTATAGACAGGTGTTTGCACTATCACTCCATCTCCTGGTTCAGCCAGAGCCTTTATAACGGCAGATATAGCTGGAACCACTCCGGAAGTATAGATAAACCATTCTCTGTCAATCAGCCAATTATGTCTCCTGTCAAACCAATCTATTACGGACTTGTAATATTTAACAGGAACGTGTACATATCCATATATCCCATGTTCCACTCTTCTGGCGAGGGCATCAATTATCGCAGGTGCAGTACGGAAATCCATATCTGCCACCCAGAGTGGAAGCACATCCTTATCTTCAGGCATACTGTCCCATTTATAGGAATTTGTTCCCCTGCGAGGGATTATTTTATCAAAATCGTACATCATGTTCGTGTATTTAGTCTGTAAAGCAGGTACGTTCATCTCTAAGTCTGATTTCACAATCTGCCGGAGCCTTGATGTTCTCATCTATTGTGATGGAACCATATTCATCCGCAACAATACATCCCGACATCGGATTCTTGATATTGGTTATGGCACCACGGATATCGGCATGCAGCGTACTATACTCAAATGCACGGTCGCAGTCCGGTCCGAAAGTACAGTTCTCCAACACAAGGTCATGAGCGTAACAAAGAGGTTGCTCACCGGTAATATGACAGTTCACAAGACGTAGGTTTCTTGAATGCCATCCCAAATACTCACCATTAAGCTCCGAATCATAAATCGTTACGTTCTCTACCTCCCAGAAAGCATCCTTTGTAGTAATTTTGGCATTATGGATTTCTACATTCTTCACATACTGGAAAACATACTTGCTGTCGCTTTCCAATCCGTCCACATATATATTGTTGCTGAACATGAACGGATAAGTACCTCCATGTAGAACAAGATTTTTTACACGTATTCCGTTGCAGCGCCAGAACACTTCATCCGCGTCGTTCATCGTTACATTCTCAATGTCTATTTCGCTCATCTCGCGGAACATTTTAGGAGCGTCTATCACTGTGTCTGTCATCTTCAGGTGGTCTGAATACCATAGGGCAGAACGTCCACCCACATCAAAATAGCACTTGTCTATTTTGAAACCGTGTACATGCCAGAAAGGATAGTTTCCTTCGAAACGGCATTTGAAAGTCTCGATATTGCTACATTCTTTAATGGCAGATTCGCCAGCCCTGATAATTACATTTTCAAGACGGAGATCGTGAGATTCGAACAATGGTCGTTCTCCTCCAAATTCAGTATTCTTAATCAGTTCCATACTTGTAATATATTAGCGGTCATTTATTAATAATCACAAAATTCCTTTCTTCAGTTATCGCTTACCTTATTTCATACTGCAAAATTAAGCCTTCCGCTTTTGCTCTCATGTAGATGAATTACGGAGGAAATTACCAAAATTACTGACATCATTTCATACTGTTCATCCATCGCTCCCGTTTCAGACGAACGAGGAATATGAAACCACGAAAACAAAGTTCCACACACATGGCTATCCATACACCCTTCAATCCTAATGACGGAGCGAGTAAGGCAGCCAATGACAGACGAATAGCCCAGATACTGAAGAAATTCATCAGACAAGGGACAAGTGTATCAGCCGCACCCACAAAAACGCCGTAAGCAACTATCGAAGCCGCAAACATAGGCTCGGCAAATGCCTCAATACGTAGTGCCATCACACCAAGTTCTCTGATTTCATGAACCGGTGTCATCAAGCCTATAATTTGAGGCGCAAACAGATACATAAGTATCCCCATTAATCCCATGACAATCATTCCCATCAATACGGTGATACGCGCAAAGCTGCGAGTGAGTCTTTTGCGACCGGCACCGACACTCTGGCCTACCAGTGTGGTAGCAGCATCGGCAATTCCATAACCGGGCATATAACAAAGACTTTCCGCAGTAACAGCGAACGAATTTGCCGCAATAGCAAAAACACCAAGCGGGGCGACTATAACCGTTGTCATGATTTGAGCTCCGCAAATGACTATATGTTCCAACCCCATAGGACAACCTATACGAAGAGCTTTTCTTATAGTTGACGCACTGAGACGGAAATCATATCTTTCTCCGGTAAGTTTAAGTTCATTCGAACGAGTCCAAAGATACCACAGCAGAATGATAGCAATCACAGTCTCAGCGGCAGCAGTACCTAATGCAGCACCTTTCACACCCAGTCCAGCACCAGGCACGATGAAAGTCACATCAGCCAGTTCACATTGGCGTGAAGGAAATATCAGCAAGAAATTAAAGACCACATCCAGCACACACATGGCCACACCGGCAATGCTTGGCACTAACATATTACCGCTACACCGCAACATACCACCTGCAAGGAAATTCATCTGCAGGGCAGGCAAGAAAAGTGAGAATACAAAAAAATAAAGTGAAGCGTCATGACGTATAGAAATGTCCCCTCCTAACCAAGCGGGCAGAATACCGCTGACGGCAGAACCTATCAGAGCAAGAATCACACTGAACATTAATGTAGAGACCAATGACTGACGCAACACGGCACGCGCTCCTTGAATATCACCCGCACCTATCTTATGTGCCACCTGTACCGAAAATCCAGTAGCTGATGCAACACACAGTCCCCAGAATAGCCAAGTGGTAGTTGATACCAATCCGATTGAAGCAGAAGCCTCAGCTCCAAGATGTCCCACCATTGATGCATCGATATACTGCATGATTATGGAAGAGAGTTGTGCTATGACTGCCGGAATACTAAGCTGCACTGTCAGATATAATTGTTGCGACAGAGTCATAGGCCTCCCATCTCGTATCAGTGCAAGCATCTCACCTATTTTATTATTTCGAGCCTTCATGCATTTCTTTCTTTGAATTTCTTTATTGCAAAATTAGACTTATCGCCAATCACACCGTGTATATGAATTACTGATATTATTACCACTATTACATTATCTACTCGAGTGATATCTAAAAATGGGAAAAGCTTACGACATCAAGTATGGACAACAAAAATACGACAACGAAGAAAGAACAATAGTCTGTTTTTCGCCGAGACAAACTGTAGAGACAAGATCGACTACTAATCAGATTAAAACGACAAGATAATTCTTGAAGAATTGACCAGACTGATTGACGAATATATAGATTCAGGCATGCTATACAACTCCATATTACCAACATCAGAATACTGTGCCGCAAAACTTGGTCTATCAGAGTTTTATTTCAACCATCTTCTGAAATTTGAGACGGGCAAGACTCTATGTGAATATCTCGAATGTAAACGTCAGGAATCCGCAAGAAAGATGCTTGAGAAACCAATAAATACATCAGCTAACGTCGCCCGCCAGCTAGGTTACGTCGATATACAGTATTTCAGTCTGATATTTAAGAAGATAATTGGTGTTTCTCCAAACGAGTATAGATTTCTGAATAACTGAAATTCAGCTTTATTGGTTTTTCAACTAAAAAGTATAATATTACAATTATGAAAAAACCATGACAGCAAATCGATCAAAAGAACTGTCATGGTTTCTGTTTTTTATTTTCAAAATATCATTTTATCACCCTATAGTAATCCACCTTACGAGGTTTCGGGGCATCTGCCGCTTTTGCCGGGTAGCCTAAGGCAAGAGCGCCAATTCCGACAAGTCCTTCAGGCAATCCGAAACTTTCCATTAGTTTCTTTCCTTCATCGGTAGAAAACATTTCTCTTTCCCTATGTATCCAGCAGCTTGCAAGTCCTATAGCATGGGCAGCAAGCATCATATTTTCCAATACGCAACTTCCATCCTGTATAGGGTTATTTGCATCAGCAGGTGTAAACACAAGAACGTATGTAGGTGCATCATAATACGGATTTGATGTAACTCCCATCACATGGGCATTCATTTCTGCCAGCTTCTTACGTATCTCCTCATTCTGTACAGCAACAATGTATGGCGACTGCATTCCTCGTGATGTAGGCGCGTATGTACCGGCTTCCAATACAGCTTTCAATTCTTCGTCAGTAATCTGTTCTGCCTTATATTGACGGCAACTGCGACGAGTCTTTATAATCTCCAGAAATTCGTTATTCATATCTGTATATTTTTATGTTAATACTAAATTCAAATCACCACCAACAAAATTAATCAAAAGCCCGAAATGTTATACATACCTACTATGATAAAATCTATTTCTTACAAAAAAATCCTCTTCACGACAAGGGAAATGCCATGAAGAGGAAATAAAAATACTCTTATTATTTATTAGTTGTTTTCAGGACGAAGTTTACGTACTGTAACTGCTGTTTGCCACATTTCGCTTTCACGCAAAGCCTTCAATTCAGCTTCCAGTTTTTCGCGATAATCTGGCTTAGAGTTAGAGTCGATAGAAATCTGAGCTTCGTTACCGCTCTTAACGCTCTGATACAATTTCTGAACTACAGGTTTGATTGCATCGTGGAATGGGCCCATCCAGTCAAGAGCACCACGCTGTGCAGTTGTAGAACAGTTAGCGTACATCCAGTCCATACCGTTCTTAGCGAACAATGGCATCAATGACTGGGTAAGCTCTTCTACAGTTTCGTTGAATGCTTCAGAAGGAGTATGTCCGTTTTCACGCAATACTTCGTACTGTGCAAGAAGCAATCCCTGAATAGCACCCATCAATGAACCACGTTCACCTGTAAGGTCAGAAGTAGCTTCACGCTGGAATGTAGTTTCGAACAAATATCCTGAACCGATACCGATACCAAGAGCGATAGTTCTGTCGAATGCCTTACCTGTTACATCCTGATAAATAGCGTATGATGAGTTCAAGCCGCGGCCTTCGAGGAACATTGTACGCAATGAAGTACCTGATCCTTTAGGAGCAACCATGATAACATCGATGTCAGCAGGAGGAACCACACCTGTACGGTCGTTCCAAGTAATAGCGAAACCATGTGAGAAATACAAAGCCTTACCAGGAGTAAGATATTGTTTGATTTTAGGCCATACAGACATTACAGCAGCATCAGACAAAAGACACATTACGATAGTAGCTTTCTGACATGCCTCTTCGATACCGAACAATGTTTCTCCAGGTACCCATCCGTCAGCGATAGCTTTTTCGTATGTTTTGCCCGGACGCTGACCTACGATGACATTGAATCCGTTGTCGCGAAGGTTCAATGACTGACCTGGCCCCTGTACTCCATATCCTATAACTGCAATTGTTTCGTCTTTCAAGATTTCACGTGCTTTTTCCAATGGAAATTCATCGCGTGTGATTACATTTTCCATCACACCGCCAAAATTTAATTGTGCCATGTTTTTTATAAGTTTTTAAGTTTATAAGTTTATAAGTTCTTAAGTTTGTAAGTTTATAGGTTAGTTACGAGTTGACAAGTTAACCAGGTTTCCTTCCGGTCAGTTACCAATAACTAACAACCATCAACTCATTCTTAATTATTAATTTTTAATTCTTAAATATCACTTTGCTTCTTACTACCACCTCACTATCGTTCTTCTTCACTTCTATGTCGTACTCATTATCCGAAATCTGTTCACGATAGAAGGTCAGCTTATCGCCGAAATAACTTTCCGCAACATACGCCATCTCAAAACGATGTATCATTTTTTCGCGGAAGACATCCATATGAAACAAGTCAAGTATATGCTCTATGTATTTTATACTGTTCACATGTACGTTGCAGTCTATATCGCTATATTTTGCCACATATTCACCTACAGGCTCTACCGAAGCAACCTTTATTCTTCCTGGCTTCTCGATTGGACATTCCTTCTGGCATATATAGTCAACGATACTGCCACCGTGCAGTGTAAGCAAATCGGCCGGCTTACGTGTTTTAAGATCTATCATCGCCCATATTGAACGCGCATAACCGATAGGTTTTCCATCCTTGTCGAGAATAGAGAAGTTTCGGTCGGTAAACAGGCGGTAAACATTTTCCACCCAAGTCTGTACACTGAATTTCTCGTACTGCATAGGAAATTCTTCCATCTCTATAGCCAGACGGGATAGCACCCACGTAAAATGGCTTTCATTCAGTTCGGCAATGCCAAAGCCACGTTCTGTGGCATGAAAACCGGCACAGTTAAGCAGATGATTACCCAAAACTCCCATCGTCAACTTTCCTGTAAAGTCAACATGAAAAGGTTCTGCGACAAAGTTATATGTGCCAACTTTATTTTCTTCTCCCATAACAAGAAATGTTTTAAAGTCCTTTTTTATATCTTTCCTCACGGTGAGCAAGATACTCATTCACTCGTTCAAAACAACTGGTAGATACAGCAATTCTTCCAGAACGTACAAACTGAAGAACGCAATTAAGCCTTTTCAAATCCTCGTACAGGAATGTTATCTCATCGCTCATACCAACCATCTCTATTATAGAGAACACCGGATTTACTTCAACAATATGTGCATTAAATCTTCTGACTACCTTCGATGCCTCAGGATTGTTCTGAAACTCCGGTGTAGATACCTTATACATAGCCACCTCGCGCTGAAAGATTTCCTTATCTGTAAAATAGTGTGCCTGAATGACATCCATTTTCTTCTCTATCTGGCGTACAACCTTCTCCACAATATCTGCAGTTGTCCAGCAAGTGATTGTATATTTGTGTACTCCTGCAATAGAGGAAGCCGACACGTTAAGGCTTTCGATGTTAATCTGTCGGCGTGTAAAAACGGCAGTCACCTGATTAAGCAAACCGGCTATGTTTTCCGAATGAACTATGATAGTATATAATGTCTTATTTTCCATTTTTAATCCTCCTACTCGTTAGCAATCCAAATCCATCATCATATAGTTAACCGAGCTTCCCGGAGGAGTCATCGGCAATACATTACCTTCTTCCACTACACATACTTCAAGAAGGAACGGACCGTCTGTTGCAAGCATCTCCTCTATTCCGTCTTTAAGTTCTTCACGCTCAATGACTCTTCTTGAAGGAATACCATACGCCGATGCTATCTGCATATAGTCAGGATTCATCATCGGAGTGAACGAATATCTTCTGTTGAAGAACATTGCCTGCCACTGACGTACATTACCGAGGTAGTTGTTGTTCATCAGAATCATCTTGACCGGAGCCTTCTGTTCCATGATAGTACCGAGTTCCTGCATTGTCATCTGAAGACCACCGTCGCCCATTATCGCACAAACAGTACGGTCCGTACGACCGAATGTAGCTCCTATGGCTGCCGGGATACAGAATCCCATTGTTCCCATACCGCCTGAAGTAACCACGCTCCTACTCTTAGTAAACTTGAAGTATCGGCATGCCATCATCTGATTCTGACCAACGTCTGTCACCAATATCGCTTCATGGTTTGTAGCCTCACTGACAGCGTTTACTACCTCACCCATATTTATCGGACCATTTTCAGGATAAACCTCGCGTTTTATTACCTTGTCGAATTCCTGTTGCTCGTACTGGCTGAAACTCTCAATCCATGCAGTATGTTTATTAGGCTGGATAAGTTCTGTAAGCAGACCTAAAGTACGTTTGCAGTCACCAAGCACCGGAACATGTACAGGTACATTCTTGCCTATCTCCGAAGGATCAACATCAAGGTGTATCACCTTTGCCTGTTTGGCGTATGTTTCAAGTTTCCCTGTCACACGGTCGTCAAAACGCATACCGACTGCAATAAGCACATCACATTCGTTGGTCTTTACATTTGGACCGAGATTTCCGTGCATTCCCAGCATTCCCTTGTTCAGAGGATGTTCCGAAGGCATTGCCGAAAGTCCCAACAATGTGCATCCACAAGGAATATCAGCTTTTTCTACAAACTTAAGCAACTCTTCCTGAGCATTACCTAATTCAACGCCCTGCCCTACGAGAACCAAAGGTTTTTGAGACTCATTGATAAATCTGACAGCCTCTGCCAAAGCCTTAGGATCTGTTTCCGGATCAGGATCATAGCTGCGAATGAAATCAACATCTACCGGTTCGTAATCCGTCATTTCTATTTGGGCATTCTTCGCAAAGTCAAGTACCACAGGTCCCGGACGTCCTGAACGGGCAATATAGAAAGCTCTTGCCACAGCCCAAGCCACATCCTCTGCACGGCGTATCTGATAGCTCCATTTTGAAATAGGCTGTGTGATACCAACTAGGTCAACCTCCTGAAAGGCGTCAGTGCCGAGAAGACCTGCTCCGACCTGTCCTGCTATCACCACGATAGGTGTACTGTCTATCATTGCATCAGCTACACCTGTTATGGTATTTGTCGCTCCCGGGCCACTTGTCACCAGACATACCCCCACTTCACCGGAAACTCTGGCAAATCCCTGTGCGGCATGTGCAGCACCCTGTTCGTGACGTACCAATATATGGTTAAGTTTATCTCTATGATCATATAAAGCATCGAATACAGGCATTATCGCTCCTCCGGGATAACCGAAGATAGTCTTTACTCCCTGATGCTCCAGCGAGCGCATCAATGCTTCACCACCTGATATTTTCTCTTTCATATGTATATGCTTTTTAGTCAACAATTCTTACTCCACCTTTATCAGCCGAACTTACCATGCTTGCGTAAGCCTTGAGTGCCTTAGACACCTTGCGGTCGCGAGTGACAGGAGTCATCGGACGTGCGGCAAGTTCTTCATCCGAAAGTTTCACATTGATACTGCGGTTCGGTATATCTATTTCGATGATATCACCATCCACAATCTTACCGATGTTTCCTCCGGCAGCCGCTTCAGGAGATATATGTCCGATACTCAATCCCGATGTACCGCCACTGAAACGTCCGTCTGTAATCAGTGCACATTCCTTTCCGAGATGTTTTGATTTTATATACGATGTAGGATAAAGCATCTCCTGCATACCCGGACCACCCTTAGGGCCTTCGTGAGTGATGACCACCACATCGCCGCTTACAACCTTTCCGCCAAGGATACCTTCGCAAGCCGATTCCTGAGAATCGAACACCTTTGCAGGTCCCGAGAACTTCCAGATACTTTCGTCCACGCCGGCAGTCTTCACTACACAACCATCCTGTGCGATATTACCTTTCAGCACTGCCAGTCCGCCGTCCTTGCTATAGGCATGTTCCAAATCGCGGATACATCCTGTGGCACGGTCTGTATCGAGTTCCTTATAATAATTGCCCTGCGAGCCAAGTTTGATAGAAAACTTTCCACCCGGAGCGCTTGTATATATTCTTTTTGCTTCAGCATCAACACTTTCTACAGAGATATCATATTTTGCAATAGCCTCAGCCAGTGTCATACCATCTACACGTGAAACTGATGTATCGAGCAAACCGCCCTTGTTCAGCTGCGCCAGGATATTCATGATACCTCCAGCTCTGTTCACATCCTGAATGTGGTATTTCTGAGTGTTTGGAGCTACCTTGCAGAGACAAGGCACACGGCGTGACAACATGTCGATATCATCCATTGTGAAATCCACCTCTGCCTCATGAGCTATTGCCAGCAGGTGAAGCACTGTATTTGTAGAACCACCCATAGCAATATCAAGTGTCATCGCATTAAGGAAAGCCTGACGTGTAGCAATGCTTCTCGGCAATACGCTTTCGTCGCCGTCCTGATAATATTTATAAGCATTTTTTACGATGAGAGCCGCAGCATCCTTGAACAACTGCTTACGGTTTTCGTGAGTTGCGACTATAGTTCCGTTGCCCGGAAGAGCCAGACCGATAGCCTCGTTCAGACAGTTCATTGAGTTTGCAGTAAACATACCCGAGCAGCATCCGCATCCCGGACATGCATGTCTTTCTATCTGATCTACATCCTCGTCGCTCACTGTCGGGTCGGCCGACTTAATCATCGCATCTATCAAGTCAAGATGCTGACCGCCCCACTCTCCTGCTTCCATCGGACCGCCTGACACAAACACCGTAGGAATATTCAGTCGCATGGAAGCCATAAGCATACCCGGAGTGATCTTGTCGCAGTTTGAAATGCAGACCATAGCATCAGCCTTATGAGCGTTCACCATATATTCCACACTGTCGGCAATGATATCTCTTGATGGCAGCGAATAGAGCATTCCGTCATGTCCCATTGCTATACCGTCGTCTATCGCGATAGTGTTGAACTCAGCGGCAAAACATCCTAACTTCTCTATTTCCTCTTTCACCTGCTGACCTATCTCATGCAAATGTGTGTGTCCAGGAACGAACTGTGTAAATGAATTCACAATAGCAATGATAGGTTTGCCCATCATTTCCTTTTTCATTCCATTTGCCACCCATAATGCTCTTGCACCGGCCATACGTCGGCCTTGTGTACTCATCGAACTGCGTAACTCATTTTTCATTTTTATCTCTCCTTATTTAATCAAAAAGCCTTTCTCATACACATGTGAGAAAGGCTTTCATCAATATCATATATATGCAACTACATACATGAACCTTCCTCACCTCTTGGTTCCAGGACCACGACGCGAATAATATGCAGGACTGCCAGGTTAATGATAATATTAGTTGCTTTCATACTTTTTCTGTTATTTTTGTTATTACGATTGCAAAGGTAAAGGCTTTTTTGATATAAACAAATAAAATGATAGTTTTTTTTGAAGAAAAATATCATTTATTAGAGAAAAGGGCTTTTTTGCTACATATTATTACATAACATTTGACTTCGGGAAACATGACAAGCGCCTGAAAAAGGTAATAAAAGCATAATAATTTGTCAAAACAGGCTGTCTCAGAAAGCGTTGCACGTACGTGTAACGCGTGGAACACGAACGTGTAACAAGCGTAACACGAACGTGACGCGCGCGGAACACGAACGTGTTACGGTTTCTTTGATAAAGAAAATATAAAAAATCTTCTTTTTATTATTACACCAGCACATAAAAATGAAGTTTTTTATATACCTTTGTCACACTGATACTTAATTCTTAAATTATTATCTGGTACATTTTTGATTATTACTTACAACAGGCAAAGTAAATGTTAATATAGTAGAATTTCAATATGCGTAATTTCGTTGATAAAAAAGCTGGTGCAACCTTTTTGAAAGGGTATTCTTATACTTATGCAGTTCGTCAGAATCATATAGAATTGATTCTAAAGGTAAACAAGGGATTATATGGTGTTGTATGCCTGGTTCCAATCGGAATCAACCAACTTAGTCTTACATGTTGCTGGGGAACTTTCTTTAATCGTCTGAATAATCATGAAAATCCAGGACGCCTGCTTCAGATGTTAGAAAAACATTGCCCGACCGTATGTAATCTTTTTACCGGAGAAACTCCTTATACCTTTATTTCGTTCCCGGATGAAGACAATATTGGTGCTATATCATTCACGATAGATACAGAACCGGACTTTAATCTTTTAGATTTTATTGGTGATAAAAAAGTCTTGGATGAAGCTGATAAGTTATTCTCTTTTAATTGCAAGTTGTATAACGAAATAAAAGATAAGTGTCCTTTTGAGGGATGGAAGAAGGGACTTTATGATTTTAACGGTTAATTTAATATGTACATTTTTCAATGTATCCTTCCTGTTCATACACCCTACCATAATGATGAATCATTTCAACCAACCCGTTCAAACGTGAATCTATAATCTTCAGATTTTTATATCTAAGATATTGAGCGTCATACAGTCCCTTATTCCCGGATTTCAACCTTTCTTCTATATCTTCGGGAATAAGGAAACTCGCTCTGTCGCCCAAAAATTTATAAAACTCTGACTGATATATACATATACCTGCCAGATCAAAATCTCCAAAATGTATATATCTATTAGGAATTTTAATAAGCCATTCCCTTAAATCTGCCGACTGGGGGTATCTGGAAACAAACAAAATTTTATTATCTCCAAACAGATTTTTCTGACTCCGTATATGACGGAAGTTCTCACCATTTTCCATTCCAACCACTGTCACGTCTGACGGTATATAAAATTCATCCGGGTTTTGTATGAAAACAGCACTTCCTTCCGGAGGGGATATAACAAAATCACTATTCCCTATTCTTGCATGAACAGGTTCGTAACAGTTCACAAGAAAACCTCTGAAAGTTCGAAGCTTAAAAGTCTTGGAATCGCCTGTTTCCTGTACAAGCATACTGCGCTGCAAGTCTTTGTTCTCGCCGGAAAAGATTTCAATCCATCTTTCAAGAGAAGTGCCGGATGTATAATTATCTGAAACATATCTACCGAATGCCACAGTATCTGTAAGGCGATAGGAAACTCTGCTGCCATTAGTTATTCCGGTTATAAGGCCCTCTATCCTTAACTCATCAACTATCCATCGAGGAAGCGAGCTTGAAGGAAGAGTTTTTCCTTCAAGCATATAAAGCAATTTTCTCGCGACAGATATTGTAAATCGTTTTTTATTTATTTCCATATTATTACAAGGTATTCTTATTTTCGTGTAAGCAATGGCACTACCCTTGTATTGCTTTTCGCGTCTTTGCTTAACAGATAAGTATATTTATAATCCTCAACATTATAGGTGGTAGGCGAACTGTTGATAAGTAATATGTTGCGGCAATTTGCAAATTCAAGTATGCCTTTCACATTATTGGGATGCAGCTTACCTATTTCATCCATCATACAATGCACCTTGAAATCTCCGAATTTCCTTGAGACTTTTTCCTTGAAAACATTGATAAGCATGATGTTCACCATAGCTTTAACCAGTATGTCTGTGCCGTCGGAACCAACATTCGCTATTTTCTCAACCCAGCCTGTGTCATTATCATTTTCGATAATACGGAACTCCAGATTAAAGGTATCAGAAACGACAAGACTCTTCCTGGAAGGCTCATCCTTGAGCAGTTTACTGAATGAATTAAGATATTTTACAGCCTTGAGATTCACGTTCTCGCGCGAATCCTGTGAGAACAGGTCCATTTCACCCATGTTGAAGGTGTTCTCATCATTGAAATTCTTTATTTCTATAAGAAGCTGCATAAGTTTGTCGTTACTCTGCAATGGTCTGAGTTCGATACTGCGGATAACTCCAGCAAAATTACGCTTGATGAAATCGTCATTTATGTCTTTAATAGTCTTATTAATAAGACTTTCGCTTTGGGTAAGCTCTCCTGTTTCCTTTGATATGCGCCTTATTATGTTTACGTACCTTTCACTTATGCGGTTCTGATATTCTGTGATTTTATTGTTTTCCACAAACTCGCATAAATTGGATGCGAAATCCATGTAATCTGAATCACACGACAATGACTGAGGAAAACTGAAAGTATTTCTTGCAGTAAAATTACTGTTAAACAGATTTACTGATTTTTTGAAATTCTCAGTATCCTTGCCAAAAGAAACAATCTGACTTTTCAGCTCTTCCACTATCTTACCACAAGGTTTATTGGTAGGAAGTTCTTCGGGAGTGTACGACTCCGGAGGACAGAAACCTTCATCTTTGCGGAAATTCTCAAGAACGCAAAGATCGTTCTTAATGGCATCACGTTCGGCCGACTTTTCGTTTATACTGTTTTTTACAGTTTCGTACTGACCTGTAAGCTTGTTTTTCCGCAACGCGTATTTTTCTTCAAGCTCGTCCAGATGCATCTCATTGTTCTTCTTGGTGTCGCGCAATTCCGGCTCACGGTCAAACAGTTCTCTCTTGTCTTTCTCATAATTCCACACCAACGACTGTTTTTGCGATATATAATCCAACTCAGACTTTATAGCATCAATTTTTGCTTTGTAGGAATTTATAGCCGATGTATCAGCTCCCTTACCGTTCAACTCCTCGTTCTGCAACTTGTGAAGTTCTTTTTTTCTGTTATCCGCATCTGTACGCCGGTCGGACAGTTCATTTTGTACTGCCTGTATCTCAACTTCAACAGCACTGCGTTCTTTCTTTTCCGCCTTTCTCAGCTCTTCATTAATCTGAAGAATCCGCTTTTCTCTCTCCTGTTTCAAAAGATCTTCATTATTGCAACATTTTTGCCTTTCCTTCTCCTTGCCTCCAATAAGTGTTTCTATCTCATCCAGCCTGTTTCTTTTCCACTCCGATTCTTTGCGTTCCCACGAAGCCTGTTCCGCCTTAATATTCTTAATCTGAAGAGGATATTGCTGTAACAGAATTTCAAGAACCTGCCTTTCACCCGATATTGCTGAAATCTGCTTTCTGTACTTATTCTTTATCTCTTCAGTACGCTTCGTTTTTTCTTCATTCAGAAGGCTTATTTTTCTAGTATATTCATCCCTTTCGGAAGATTTGGCCTTAAACTCAGCTTTAAGCTGTTCCGGTGAACGTAATTCACGCTGCACTTCAGCCAAATTAATTTTTACACCATATAAAGAGCCTCCCTCATCGGTTGAGAGTTCAGGAGAAAGATTCTGATTGTAGAGTATAAGTTGTTCATCTGCAATCTTACCTATATTTTCCTGCCATCCTGACCTGTTCTTGTCGAGCCATTCGCAAAAAGAGCCTTTGCTGCTGTTTATCAGCACATTCAATGATTCCATTTCTGCGTCCAACTGTTTCCTGCAGCGTAGAGCCTCATCTATTTTCGTATCATACTCTTTTTCAACTATCATAGTTTCCGCTTCTGACTTCTGTCTTAGGCGGTCGCACTCCAGTTTCAGACGATCAGCTTTCACGGCGGTATCCTTTTCTTCGGAAGATATGTTTCTCAACCGTTCCTCACAGTCTCTTATCTCATCCTTGAAATGAACAGTACACTCAACCCTTGTTTTCTGTTGTTTCAGGTTGGATATTTCTTCCAGCAGCTGTTCCTTGCTGTCGGCAAGTGTTTTAAGTTTCTCTTCATAAACAGAGCGTATTTCTTCAGCCTGAGTATTGCTTTTCTTTGTCAATTCCGCAATCCTTTTACCAAGTTCGTTTTCAAGGCTTAATACCCTTTTGTTGATTTCATTCTCAAATCTTTCAAAATCGGCATCAATGCTCTTTTCCATCAAAGAGTATTTGCTTATTATATCCCGGTACGTACTCGTGAGTTCATTATACACCTTATTCAGAGACTCCAGTTCGTATTTAAGTGACGTTTCCCTATTTACTCTTGATATAACCTCGTCAATATGTTCCTGTTCATAATATTTTCGTTTTTCCCTTATCTTCTTAAGGTCAGACTCTATAATACCGCTTAACTTTACAAGCTTGTCGCGCTCTCTGTCAAACTTATCTTTTTCTTCTCCAAGCAAACGTGTAAACCGTTCGGCTTCCTCTTTAATTTGCAGAAGCTGTTCCTCCAGCTCAGGGAGCCTCAAGCGTGACACCCTTTCAGAATAATTGAGGTGCTGTCTATCGTCTTTAATCCGCTTTTCAGCATACAGAAGCATTCTGTAATTCTTTATTACTGTATCAGCCTGTTTCCTGACAGGTACCACTCCATTCCTATCCTGTTTTATCCACAGCATTACGTCGGAATATTCCTGCTCGAAAGTCTCTATCTGGTTCCGATAATAACTCAGGTCTACAACAAACTCATTATCATCCATTGACTGTATGATGGTATCCTTTATAAAATCGGCATCAAGCTTCGAGTTAAGGAATACATTCTGAATTGTACGCGGTATATTCTGGTATCGCGAGCTCTCTACAATGGCATACTTACGGAACTTAAGCAAATCCGGTTTTCTGTTGTTGCCGAATATTATATCACGAAACATATCATAGCCTGTAACCAGCGACGACACGCTTGCACCCGATTCCGACACTCTTGTACGAATCACACTCCAGTCGGCAGAAACCTCATTTTTGCCGTCAACAAACCACTCCTTACTGTATGGTGCATCAATAAAGCGGAAGGCAGCCCTACCCATCGACTTCGTTACAACTACGGTATAGGCACCGTTTTCGCGCATTACTTCATAAACTATATACGAGTTGGCAAAAGGGAGATAGAAAGAATCAAAATTCTTCTTTTCTTTCGGTATGCCCAATCTGAGTTTGTCTGCATTATAGAAAAACAGGACAGCACGCAAAAGAGTACTTTTACCTACTCCCTGGGTACCAATAAAATGCACATTGCCATCCAACTTTACTTCGGCATACGGTACATGTGCGCTGTTCAGAAATATTACCTTATTGAGATATCTCATCGTTCATTTCCTCCGATATTGTTATGCAGTCCACCAAATCCTCCATATAGTGAAATGCCGTTAATACTTTATAAGTACTATCATGTTCATTCTCAAGTTCTATCATTCCCGCCTTTTCAAGTTCAGAAACAAGTTTCTCCACAATCTCATTATATTTCTTCTTATCCTGAAACAGTTTGGAAGCCTTATCCTTCAGCTCAATCTGGCAACTTATCTGAACTTCTATGTCTGCCGGGCGGAACTTAAATCCGGGACCGAATGTAGCATCATACGTTTTAAGGAAACTTAGGTAGTCAATCCACTTCATAACTGCTTCAAGTTTTCGCTCAAGATCAACTTTCGCCTCCTGTCGGGTGAACATATAATATCCGTCACCACCTTCGAGATAAAAACCAATGCCTTTATAATATTCGTAATAATCGGTCAAATCCTCTTCTATGGCATCATAATACCGTTTTATTGCAGGAGAAACGCTGTTTGCAGAAATAAATCCGCCCTTACTCAATATATTGAATATTTCTTCTGTATATTTCATGCTTATTCTGATTATGATTATGTAATTATTGGGAGCAATCGGTAATTGTTTGGAGTCATTTGGAATATATCAAAGGATATTCCACGTCATGACTTGTTTCATACTTGTCGGTGAAATTCAGTCCATCGGCATACTGCGATGCTATCTGGCAGAAAAACAAGATTCTCTCGACAGTGCTAAGCTCTTTATGATAATTGTAATTCATTACAAACTTAAACAGATGACTGCTTGATGCCGAGAAAGCATTATAAATTTCCTGTAAGTTTATCTTGTCAAGAACTTCACCTTCTGTTTTCATATATTCCTGAGGTATAGCATCGGCTATATTCTTCGGACCTTTAGCCAGGTTCTTCCTTTTTGATATGATTTTTCTTATTATCTCCAACGCCACCGCAGAAGTACGCAGATTATCTACCGAAAGTTTTATCCTGTAATTGGTCTGAGGCTCAATCCATACAGGATTTCTCATACTGACGACCTGACGTATATCAGTTTTTTCGTCTAAAAGGAACTGGTCACGGAGGTATTTCAAACGTCGGACTTTCTCGAATATCCTGTTCTGATAAGCTATAAGATTCAGGTAATGAATAATCTGCTTCTCTATCTCAATGAGATTATGATAAGAATCATTAAGCTGAAGTTTCACGTCATTCACCACTATACGCATTTGAGTGTCCATGGCAACTCTGAAAAAAACAGGCTGAGCGTTGTCTATTATATCTTCACTCCTATTGATGAGGAGTTCTATGTTCTTACGTTTTTCATCAAGATTATTCAATTTTGAGAGCTTTACACGATAGTTTGGTTCATTCTTGTAAGTATTGTCAATGTTGCGTTTCAAGTCTATTACATTACGCACTGTTATCATTGCAATATTTTTCAGACACCGTCTTACCTCTTTGTGATAATTATATTTCCGCTGCTCATTATCTTCTTTAAGGTAATAATCGATATTTTCATTCAGACGTCCCAGATAATCATTTACAAACGAAACATTTATATTCTCATTGACCTGTAAAACATCCTCGAAGAATTTAAGATATACATCCTCCATTTCAAGGAAATTCCCGCTATCTCTTATTATTCCGTAGTCAATAAGATATTTAATTCTTTCTTCTTTATATTCAGTGAGTTCGAGTGCATAGTCATATTTCAAAGAAGTTGAAGCTCTTTTCTGAAACATCTGTTTCAGCAGAAGTTTCTCTCTTTCAAGTACACGCAAAAGCTCATCAATAGATTTAAAGGTATTCATAGTTCAAGTGTTATAAGAATTACTACTGAAATGATGGCTACGAATTTAAAGAATAAAATACTTTTCAACCATATCCTTGAGCTGATCTGATGACAGATTCCCACATACTGTAATCAATTGTTCATAACTGTACACATCGGGGCTATTTCCAGCCAAAGTTTTTGTATGAATCATTTTTCCATTATTACGGTCAAAGCGTTTTGTCATGAGATCCTGATTACTTTTAACGACAGTACATCTGCCATATAAACTGTATTTATATATCATTATAATGATAGCTATGTATATTTTCAAGTATTAATCATCACTATTATGAAGATTACAAATACAAAACTATGCAATTTATGAGAATAAAACTAATTTTTCTTAAAAAACTTCGGCTATCCCAGAAACACCGTAACAGTCAAACTTATTCAAAAAAAGTCTGCCTGTAACACTGCTCGTAACGATTCCCATAGCGTGCAAGCTGTGTGAAGTTTATTTTATTTTTCTTGGTATGACCACTACATATTTCGTACTTTTGTTTAATTTTGCGGTATATCCATTAAAGGCATCCCTGCAGATATTCATATATTGGTTGAGCGCTCCTGATATTTCCATGTTTAACTTATGTGTAGATAATATAAAGTTACTGAAAATCAGGAACTTGACCAATTCTTCATGCTAACTCTTATTGATTTAACTCGCTGATTTTTAAGTATTAAAGGATGAGATTGAAATATCGCCGTCCTGGCATAGATAGCGTAACACGTTCGTGCAACGCGTTATGGTAATAATATCAAAACATTATATTTCTGATATATTATCACAAAAACATTATGATTTATTATTAACTTTGTTCCTTACTAAAAATATAAACATAAGCATGAAATTCATTTCCAGAATACATCAGCGTTGGCAAAACTTCCTTCATAACGATGAACTGAAAGAAAAGATATATTCTATTGTGTTTGAATCGGACACAAAAAAAGGAAAGCTGTTCGACATAATCCTCAATAGCAGTGCCTACAGGTATAGTTTCAGCCACAATGGTGAGCGAGCATAAAAAACTGGAAAAGCGGAAATGCCCACGCTGCAACCGCGACGGGCACGATTTCGAGGCCTTATACTGCAAATACTGTGGCGCGAAACTGAAAATGGAGAAGCCCCGGGAGTTTGTGAATGAGAGGCCGAATGATGAGAGATTCTAAAAGACAACAATTCAAACATAATATAATAATGAAAGGAAAAACAATCTTAATCACCGGTGCCACAAGCGGCATAGGTGAAGGCAGCGCAAGAAAATTCGCGGCCATGGGAAGCAGACTTATACTGAACGGACGAAATACTGAAAAACTGGAAAGTCTGAAACAGGAACTTGAAAAGACAGGAACAGAAGTCGTAACTCTTCCATTCGATGTTAGAAACCGTGAAGAAATGCGTAATGCCATATACTCTCTGCAAGGAGAATGGAAGAATATAGATGTTCTGATAAACAATGCCGGTCTGGTTTTGGGCATTGATAAAGAACACGAAGGTTCATTGGACGAATGGGACGTAGTGATAGACACCAACATCAAAGGACTACTGGCAATGACACGCATGATTGTTCCGGGTATGGTGGAACGCGGATGCGGACACATTATTAATATAGGTTCCATTGCAGGCGATGCGGCATACGCAGGCGGCAGCGTTTACTGCGCAACCAAGGCTGCGGTAAAAGCACTGTCGGACGGACTACGTATAGACCTTGTTGACACTCCTCTGAGAGTAACCAACATCAAGCCGGGAATGGTTGAGACCAACTTCTCCGTTATCCGTTTCCGTGGAGACAAAAACAAGGCAGATGCCGTTTACGATGGGCTGAAACCACTTACAGGTGACGACATAGCCGATGTGGTTTATTACGCAGCATCAGCCCCTGCTCATGTACAGATAGCAGAAGTTCTGGTTATGCCTACTTATCAGGCTACAGGAACTGTATGCCACAGACAAAAATAAATTGCATACACTTACCATAAAAGCTAAGAAGTATAATCCAAACCAGCGTTTAAATACCATTTAAATACTATTTAAACAGTACTCAGATAAGATATAGTAACATGGCAGAACAATTCGGAAAAACATGGTGGGGCAGCGAATGGCTCCGCTCGCTTACTCATATAGACTATGACAACCGTATCCCTCGCGGAGCTACATACGCACGCAAAGGAAACGTTATAGACATAAAACTGAAAGAGAATATCATCACTGCAAAAGTCTCAGGAAGCAGGATAACACCATATAAGGTCAATATCATCATTCCTCCTTTCTTCCCGGAACAGATTGACGCACTTATGAATGAATTAATCAAGTATCCGGGCATTATATCACGGTTGATGAACAGGGAGATGGCCCCGGAAATCATGTCAATAGCCAGAAGCTGCGGACTCAAGATTTTCCCTGAAAAATGGACCGACCTGAAAATGCAATGCAACTGTCCGGACTGGGCCGTGCCATGCAAACACCTTGCTGCCGTAATCTACATGTTCAGCCGCGAGATTGACAATAATCCATTCATTGTGTTCAGTATGCACAATGTAGATATTATGGAAGAGCTTAAGAAACGCGGAATATTTATCGAAGAGACCAGCAATGATATATCAGTACAGAACATAAAGGAGGTGGTAAGAACAAAAGGCTCTAGGGAAGTGAGCCATGGAGAACCTGTGTTCAAAAGAATAGACTTCTCAAAACTGACCGACAAGTCGGAAGCCTTGCTCATGCTCCTGGCAGAAAACCCTCCTTTCTCCACTACAGGGGATTTCAAAGAAAAATACTCGACTGAAATAATGCGAGCAAAGAAGAATGTACAACGATTCTTCTCAAGGAGGCTTGACGCTTCGGGACTTTTCCCTCAAACGGACATCATCTCAGGCAAGGAGATTAAAGCCGAAAGAGAATTTTCATTACAGTTTGACAGCAATCTGAAATGGAAAGTAATGAACATCAGCTATGAGGGACAGGAACCGCTAACGGACTTTTTTGACGACGGTTCATTGCCTCTGGCTCTGCTAAATATAAACCCTGACTTTCTGCCCGACTATCATCCTTCGGTCATAGCTCTTAACCAGGCTCTGATATGTTCACTGCATCTGCTGTCGAAAGGAGCTGTAGCACCACAGATACTTCAGCTTTCAAGTAAAGAGTACGCCATCAGGTGGATTCCGGCTTATATCGACAGCCAGGTAAGACAACTAATGGATATGCTTGAAGATATTATTCCCGACAAACTACTGGAATTCAGACCGGTGGAACGTAAAACAGGAAAATTTATTTACAACAAGGGAGAGTGGATTGTGTCGTTCTTTCTCGGAAAACTCATAAACAGACTTACGGCCGATAGCCTGAAATTGCCTGTAGAGGAATTATTCTTCAAGGAGAGACACCTTCCCTTCAGCGGTGTGGGAGAAAAAGAAACGCCGGGCGGAATAAAATCATGGATAGCATCATACTCGCTCACCGAATCAGACTACCGACCTGTTCTCTATGTAGAAGAAAGTACCGATGGCGGTTTCGACATTACCGTTGGCGTGGAAAACACACGCGAACCGGAAAAGGAAGTCACTGCACTGTCCGATGTACTCTCACAACCCGAATATGAGCACGAACGCTTCACCATTCTGAGAAGCTTCACCCTGCTTGCAGGAATGATGAAAGACCTCAACGGATATATTGCTAATGGAGCAAAACAAGCTTTACACTACACCGAAAAGACATTCCTGCCCGTAATACTCGAAATAATACCTGCTGTAAAGATTCTTGATTTCAAGGTTTTCATGCCTAAATCGCTTCAGCAACTCATACGTCCGAAAGCATCATTGTTGCTGAAAAAGAAATCCGGAAGTGAGAAAGGCTTCCTGAGCCTTGCCGATTTGTTCGCCTTCGACTGGGAAGTGGCACTTGGCAATGAGATAGTGTCGATGGAAGAGTTCATGAAACTGCAGAAGAATGCCGGAGGACTGATAAAATTCAAGCAGAAATATATCTATACCGATGCAGAAACTCTGGAAAAGCTTCATGACGCTTTCCACAAGATGGATAAACTCACTCCGGCACAGTTGCTGCAGGCCGCCCTTACAGAGGAATACAACTCTGCACCTATACGCCTTACAGACGATGTGCGACAACTTATCAAGGAATTGACCGAACAGGAGAACATTGCCCTTCCACGGAAACTTAACGCACAACTGCGTCCATACCAGGAACGCGGATTCTCGTGGATGTACCGAAATATGCGCATAGGATTCGGTTCGGTTCTTGCCGACGACATGGGATTGGGCAAGACTCTGCAGGCTATAACTCTTATTCTGAAACTGAAAGAAGAGGGAGCATTGAAGGAAGGCAAAGTCATCATAGTTGTACCTACGGGTCTGCTCACGAACTGGCAAATGGAGATAAGCCGATTCGCTCCGTCGTTGTCAACATTCGTCTATCACGGTACTGGCAGAGATTTGAAGAGCTTTAAATCAGATATTCTGTTAACTACATATGGAGTTCTGCGCTCTGACAATGCCAAACTTAAAAAAAGACAATGGACTATAATGCTAATTGACGAAGCACAAAACATAAAGAACAACGATACGGCACAGAGTAAGGCTGTGAAGTCAATTCCTGCCACAACTCACATAGCTCTGAGTGGTACTCCGGTAGAAAACAGGCTTACAGAATTCTGGAGCATAATGGATTATGCCAACAAAGGCTATCTGGATACGCTTAAAGCCTTCAAGGAAAACTATGCGAACCCTATCCAGCTTTGGAATGACGGCGATTGTGCCGAGCGCTTCAGAAAAGTGACAGCCCCGTTCATGATGCGAAGAATGAAGACAGACAAGAATATCATTTCCGACCTGCCTGACAAGATAGAACTTGATGTATATGCTTCGCTCAAACCGGAACAGGCCGCTCTCTACGAAAAGACCCTGGAAGCTGCCATGAACGAAATAGAAGGAATACCTACAACAGACAACGAATCTTTGTTCAAACGCCAAGGACTCATCCTCCAGATGATTATGGCTCTGAAACAAATATGCAACCACCCCGCACAATTCCTTAAAAACGGTGACCGGAGGTCTGAATTGTCAGGCAAGACAGAAATGCTGCTCGACAGAATCGAAGGGATTGTCGATGGCGGCGAAAAGGTGCTTGTCTTTACGCAATATCGAGAGATGGGTGATATGTTAGTGGACTTCATAACCGAAAGGACAGGAGAAAAACCACTGTTCTATCATGGTGGATGCAGTATTAAAGAACGTCAGGCAATGATTGACCGCTTCCAGAACAACCGCACAGACAAGGTTTTCATCCTTTCGCTTAAGGCAGCAGGAACAGGACTAAACCTGACAGCCGCAACCCATGTAATCCATTATGACCTTTGGTGGAACCCTGCTGTTGAAGCACAGGCTACCGACCGTGCCTACCGTATAGGTCAGAAGAACAATGTCATAGTTCACCGGTTTATCACCAAAGACACATTCGAGGAACGTATCAATGACATGATACAGAAAAAGAAGCATCTGGCAGATATGACCGTTTCAAGTGGAGAAAGCTGGATAGGCAAACTAAGCAATAAAGAGTTACGAGAGATATTCGGCTGATAAAATACAATAATGTAAACATTTAGAATAATTTAGTGCTAATATGTTACATAAAAACAAAATATATATGAAATATCTCAACTCCCTTCTCGTATGGCTATGCTTCATACCCACAGCAATACTAAATGGTGGATTCAGGGAATATGTATTAACCAAATATCTGGATACCGCACTGGCTACAGCCGCTAGCGGTATCCTGCTTAGTATCATGATACTGTTTATCACATGGCTGCTCCTTCCACGACTAGTTACACTTAATAGAAAAGAAAGTTTCATCGCCGGCATAATATGGACGCTGCTCACCGTTATATTTGAATTCACATCCGGAATAGGAACAGGTGTACCTATGAAAGAACTCATAGCAGCGTATAATCCGCTATCCGGAAATTTATGGATATTGGTAGTCCTGACAACAATGTTTGCACCGACAATAATATCAAGAATAAACAAACGATATGAATGAGAACAACTTCGACATAACATCCTGGCTGAAAGTTTTTCAAGAGAGACTTATCTCACTATTCGGCAACAGAATTAAGTTTTTCGGACTGCAAGGCAGTTACGGACGAGGCGAACAGACTGCTAACAGCGATATAGATGTGGTAATAATTCTTGACGAAGTAAACTTTAAAGACTTACAGGACTACCAATCCATGCTTGATTCTTTCGAGGAGCATGACATGATATGCGGATTCGTATCCGGCGAAAGAGAGCTTATGAACTGGGAAAAATCGGATCTTCTTCAACTCGTCCTCGATACGAAACCCATAATCGGTTCATTGGAACATCTGCAAAATCTGTTTAGTGATGATGACATACGCCGCTCTGTTTTGACTGGAGCGTGCAACCTGTATCATGCGTGTTCACACAATTTTCTTCATGCAAAAGATATAAACACCTTAGTCGGACTCTATAAAGCTGCACGTTTCACCGTACGCATGAAACATTTTCTTGATACAGGCTCTTACATCAGTTCAATGAAACTCCTGTCAGAACATGTCACAGATAAAGACCGTATTATACTGAATATAGCATCTGCAGATTTTCAAGAAAACGACTTTACCAAACGAAGCCACATATTGATTGAATGGGCTAGTGAAATAATAACCGAATATCACGGATAAATTCTTTATTTCATAAAAAATCTATTACTGATTATAATAATTACAACTGTTTTAGTTATATTTGTTTTGGTTCATTAGATTATAAACAATTATATTTCCAATACATATCATTATGAAAAACGACAAAATTTCTTTCCCATGTACATGGAGTATGGGAGTTACGGTCATAACAGCCATAACAGTTATTATTCTGGTTGCATCTACATATTTTATCTGGACAGACGATTTTCCGTCATCAATGCTTTGGCTCAAATACACGCTCGTCGTTATTTTTATAGCTACCATTATAGGTGGATTGGGCTATATGCCGATACGGTTAACTATTGGAAATGATAAAATAATTTTACACAGACTGTTTGGCGCTATTAATATACCTATAAAGAATATTATAGAAATAAAAGCCATTCCAAACTCAGAAACAGCTTTTTCTATTCGAATATTCGGCAGCGGTGGCCTATTTGGATATTTAGGAAAATTCAAAAATCCTAAGTTAGGCAGCTATACTATGTATGCAACTAATCTGAACGAATTAGTACTCATCCGTACGAACAGTAAGAAATATGTATTCAGCTGCAAAGGCAGGGATGAATTTATTGAGTCTTTACAACAAACAATAATAAAATAAAGGATATAGATACATGGCAAGCAACATTGACTTCATAGAGTTTATATGTTCCCAAATAAAAGGAATTGGAACAGTACGCTATCGCAAGATGTTTGGCGATTATATGATTTACCTCAACGAAAAGCCTATAATACTTGTATGTGACAATATAGCTTACGTTAAGAAGCACCCTTCGATTGCCAACTTAATGCAAGACAGTGAAGCCGGCATCCCATACAACGGTGCAAAGGAACACTATATTATGGACGTAGAGCACAAACACCCTTTGGTTGATGTGATAAGTACATTGGAAAAGGTATTACCATTGCCAAAAGAGAAAAAAGTAAAAAAGAAAAGTTCAAGAAATAATGTTAATCCTTTCCATAAGATTCCTAATGTAGGACCAAAAACAGAACAGAGTCTTAAAGCCATGGGCTACACCACCACCGAATCATTAAAAGGTAAAAAAGCAGACGATTTATACCTGGAAGAGTGCTGTTTACTTGGTTACACTATAGACCGCTGCCAGCTTTACCTGTACCGTGCATTAGAATATTACATCAATACGGAAAAACCGGATACCGATAAATGTAAATGGTGGTACTGGAAAGATGAATATTTCCATCCTTCCCCATGCGGTGCAAAATGTGTAGAGTGTCCATCTTTCCCAAAAGACTGCAAGGGATGCCGCAAAATAAAAGGCAAAGTATTTTGGCTTCAATACACAGATTATGAAGTTTGTCCAATATGGAAATGCTGTAAGGAACAAAAACGTGAAAACTGTGGAGACTGTCCGGAATTACCTTGCACCCGTTTCATGAAAGATCCTACATTATCAGATGAAGAGAATGAGACCAATCTGAATAAGATGATTAACAATCTTACAAAAAATAATAAATATATGACAAAATATTTCATGGAAACTCAAAGACTTATTCTCCGTCCGTGGATTGAAGCAGATGCTGAAGCACTTTATAAATATGCCAAAGATCCAGCTATCGGACCAATTGCAGGTTGGCCACCACATACATCAGTTGAAAACAGTAGAGACGTAATACGAGACATCTTATCTGCTCCTGAAACATACGCTGTAGTATTGAAAGAAACAAACGAACCTATAGGCAGTGTAGGCATTATGTTCGGTAACGGCGTACATAGTGCGGATATGAAAGAAGGTGATGCGGAAATAGGTTATTGGATTGGTGTTCCCTACTGGGGACAAGGACTTATACCGGAAGCTGTAAACCGCCTTCTGAAACGTTGCTTTGACGAACTTGATATAAAAAGAGTGTGGTGCGGATATTATGACGGAAATATGAAATCACGTAGAGTCATGGATAAATGCGGTTTTAAATATCACCATACAGAAGAAGGGAAGATTTCTCCTTTAGGTGACGAGCATACCGAACATTTTACATTACAGACCAAAGATGATTGGAACAAAAAGTAAAACCATGGATAAACAAATAAAATATACTATACGTCCTTTACGTGAAGAAGAGACTCATTTATTGAGAGATTTTCTTTATGAGGCAATCTATATTCCTGAAGGTGTGGAACCACCGACAAAAGAGGTTATAGATATTCCGGAGCTGAAGATATATATTGAAGATTTTGGCAAGGATAAAGACGATTATTGCTTAGTCGCAGAAACAGGCCATAAAGTCATTGGTGCTGTATGGGTAAGAATTATGAATGATTATGGTCACATTGACAACGATACTCCGTCACTTTCTATATCCTTATATAAAGAATACCGCAATAAAGGTATTGGTACAGAGCTTATGAAAGAAATGCTCAAACTTCTTAGAAATAAAAGTTACCACCAAGTATCTCTTTCCGTACAAAAAGCAAACTACGCTACTAAGATGTATTTAAAACTTGGATTTAATATCATTAGAGAAACCGATGAGGAATTTATTATGATAAAAAATATGAATCAAGATATTAATAATTATAAGCGTTTTTTATCAGGAGAGCTTTGTAACCGTCTGGATGCTGAAGTTTTAGAGTTAATAGAACAGACAAGAAAATATCTATCTGTACTGAATGACGTAAACACGAGCGAAAATGATAGGAAAAAAACATTAGGCTATATGTTAGGAGAAATTGGGAAATACTCCAATATAGGTAATAACTTTACCTGTCAATGCGGGAAACACATATTCATCGGTGAAAAGACAATCATCAATGATAATTGTACAATGATGGATGAAAATCATATACATATAGGTAATAGAGTTTTAATAGCTCCTAACGTACAATTTTATACGGCAACGCATCCAGTTGATTTTGAAGAACGTTTTGTTAATGATTGGGATGAAAATTCAGGAGAACTGTTTTTCAAGACAAGAGCTTTACCGATAACAGTTGAAGATAATGTATGGATTGGCGGCGGATGTATCATACTTGCAGGCGTAACAATAGGTAATGGAAGCGTTATCGGTGCAGGTAGTGTAGTTACAAAATCAATACCTGCAAATTGTGTAGCCGCAGGAAATCCTTGTAGAGTAATCAGATGGTTAAAACCCCAATATACAATTCGTCCACTTGAAGAAAAAGACCTCTATGATATGCAGAACCTATTTCGTTCCACTGTATTAAACGTCAATATTAAAGACTATACAAAAGAGGAAGTGGAAGACTGGGCTTCATGCGGTGACGACATAGAACATTGGAAAGAACTTCTGTCTTCTAATCAATATGTAGGAGCATTCAACGAACAGAACTATCTGATTGGGTTTTCTTCAATGAACAAGAACGGTTATCTGCATTCCATGTTTGTACATATGGATTGGCAAGGTAAAGGTATAGCGACTCAGCTTCTTTCTGAAGTTGAAAAAATAGCAAGACAATATGAAGTAAAAGAGATTACATCAGATGTAAGCAAAACTGCACGTTTATTCTTTGAACACAAAGGATATGTTGTGGAATGTGAGCAAAAACAACATGCAAATCGTTTGAAACTGACGAACTACAAGATGAAGAAAGTTTTATGAACTTCTATGCAATATTAATTAGAAAAGAATTTCCCTGTTCATCAATATCAGACTTTTATACAGACAATTCTTTTCTGAAATATACCATATCCTTTAATGTTATCCCGTTTTCTACAATAGGATGATCATAATTGGCAGTAAAGAAATCAGGAACAATATGAGAATACTTGAACCCACAGTTCTTATAAAAAGACATAGTCTCTGCAGTCTCTCCTGTACCGACTATCATATATTTGAATTTGTCTGCATAACGTTTACATAAGAAATCCACCATTTGCCTTCCGTAACCTTTTCGTTGATATTGTGGAGAAACTGCCAGACTTTTAAGTTCACACACATTGTCACCTTCATTTGTCACGACTGCGGAGGAAACAGGTTCTAAATCTGTATTAAACATAACAAACATGTCACCCCTTTCCAAATAACGGTCAATCATTGACTCCTGTTCATCAGCCAATAACAGCAAATCTAAATATTCTTTCTTATTTGTTTCTATCTTACATATTTCCATGATGTTACAAAGATACTAAATGATTATTTGTAAGCAAATAAAAGAGAAACCGTAATTCTGGTACAATCATCAGTAATATGTATATAAAGTCTTAATCGCAAAGTCAATACCTTTGTATCAGTACAAAAAGATAAAGACTATGATTATGGAAAAAGCAAGATTACTATTTTTGATTTTCATCTACTCCATGTTTGCCATGGCGTGCAGTACCGAGCCGGAAATTCCATCAGGTGGTAATACAAACAACGAAGTTTCAAACGAAAACGGAAACGGAAGCAGTAACCAAGAACAAGACGAAGAAAATACAAACAATGATAACCAGAATAACACTGAAGAAAATATGAGCAACTCAAGAATTAAAATCGAAGCTAACGGAACGACACTCACGGCCACACTAAAAGACAACGTATCTACAAGAGCTTTAGTAAACCTGCTCAAAGAAGAACCTCTGACCATAAACATGAATGACTATGCCGGAATGGAGAAAGTGGGTCCTATAGGAACTACCCTGCCGCAATGTAACGAAAGGCTGACCACACAACCGGGTGACCTGATTCTATACCTGGGGCAGTATTTCGTGATTTATTACGCTCCGAATACATACTCGTTGACTCCCTTGGGGAAAATAGACAATACTTCAGGCGATGAGCTGATTAGAATTCTTGGAAACGGAGATGTAACGGTTACAATCTCATTAAGCGAATAACAAACCTCATTTTTCCCGCCTCTGCAAATCATTCTTCATACGGAATTTCAGAGGTGATACTCCTGTCTTACGCATAAAAAACTTTCCAAATACGGACTGATCGGAAAAGCCAAGTGCATCCGAAATTTCCTTAATGTCCATATCAGTACACTCAAGCATACGGCGTGCGTCAGAGCAGAGCATCTTCGATATATGAAAGCAGACAGTACTGCCTGTGACACTCTTGACCACTCGCGACAGATAGGTAGTCGTAATGTTCAGACTGTCGGCATAAAAACCTATGGAATGATGTTTGCGATAATTCTCTACAAGCAGCTTCTTGAAATTGCGGAATATCTCGTTTTCACGCTTCACATACACAGTTGTATCGTTGTTTTCAGTACACAAGGTATCCGCTATCTGCAAAAGGAAGAAATTACATAGGTTTCGTATTATTCCATCGTGATATACATTCATAGCATTAAGCCGGTCACCAAAAAGCGACATTGTTTGTTTCAGATAAGAGAACCTCTCACTTTCAATATCAAACACCGGAAGCCTGTAATTACCAAGAAACCTTGCCACCTGATTATACAGCGGCTGCCCGTCTGTAAGACTGTCAAAATACGAAGGTACTATATATACTATTTTCAACGAAAAGTCTGCATCGAAACGTCCGATTGAACTTGTCGTACTTGGTGTCAGAACAACCAGTTTACCACAGCGAAGGTCATAATTACCATAAATATCGGAAAGCCTTGCTGTTCCGTTTATGACGAGAAGAAAGAAAAATCCCTTTTCAAATATAATTCCGCTATAATCACCGGGATTACCGTATAAATCACAACAACACGTATTTCCTGCCGTCATCCCACTTGATTTCATTACTTCATATACAGAGATATCCATAATCCGTTTTTTACAACAAAGATAGTTTTTGTTTCGTTTTTGACCAAAATAAGTTGTTCTTTTATATCTGTCTTTATAGATTTTAGGGTGAACTTTGCAGCTGCTTTACAAATGACAAATACAATATGAATAAATTTCTTCTAAGACGCTATCTTCTGTTCTGCGTGGCACTGTTTGTCAACGCATTAGGAATAGCGTTTATCACCAGAGCAGCCTTGGGTACATCACCCATTACCAGCGTAACATACGTTCTTAGTATGTTCACCCCTTTCACTATCGGCGAATGGACTATCATGCTGAACATACTGTTCGTCGTTCTCGAACCTTTCATGATGACACGTCAGGACCTGAAAGAAGACCTGCGCATGTTCCTGCTGCAGATCCCGATATCATTCTGTTTCGGAATATTCATAGATATATGTATGCACTATATATTGTTCTGGCTCAATCCGGCAACATATCCAAGCATGATTATAGCACTGCTGATAGGTTGTGTAATATTGGCTGTAGGTATAGCTCTTGAAGTAAAGGCCAATGCGGCAATGATGGCAGGAGAATACTTCGTAAAGGTTATTACACGCCGTTTCCGTGGCGAGTTCGGATACATTAAACTTGGATTTGATGTCACACTGGTAGCTATTGCCTGCCTCCTGTCGCTTATATTCATGTCCGGCATATATGGTGTACGCGAAGGCACTGTAATTGCAGCTCTGATAGTAGGTCCTATTGTTCATTTCGTCAGTCCGTACTACAAGTTTCTCGATAAATGGATTACTCCTGCTACTGATGAAAAATTCACAGACGTAAAAAAGAGCAAAAATATCATCATTACCATTGCTCGTGAATATGGCAGCGGCGGACATCTGCTTGGCGAGATGCTTTCTAAAGAGCTAGGAATAAAACTGTATGACAAAGAGTTTATAGGTATGGCCGCCAAACGTAGCGGTATAGATGAAAACTTCATAGCAAAGAACGAACAGTCCATTCCGTCATTCTGGCTTAAATGTATCATGTCGAAAAACAGCGAACAACCGCTGGAAGGTAGCCTTTCATCGGACGATGTTCTGTTTGTAGCAGAAAGCAAGATTATTCAGGAGCTGGCTGAGAAAGAGCCGTGTATCATCATTGGACGATGTGCTGATTTTATCCTGCAGGACTATCCGAAGGTATTGAAGGTGTTTTGCTATTCTGATATTGAAAATGCTGTTTCACGCTGTGTCAGCGAATACGGTATAAAACGTGAAAATGCAGAGTCGGAAATACGCCGTATCAATCGCAACCGCATCCATCATTATGAATATTATACCGGTCGTAAATGGGGAGAGCCTCATCATTATAATCTTATGTTGAATACTGGTACAATAAGCCTTGAAACGGCGTGCAAACTGATAAAAGATATTTACAGGAATATGTGATAAAAACACATATAAAAAATGAACTGTCATTCGCTCTTAAATGACAGTTCATTTTTTTTAAACGTATCAACGGTAATTTCCGTACTACTGATTTACAATACCGCGAACTTCATCTACTGTGAGTTTTCCTTCAAGAATTATTACCGTAAATTCCTTACCTTCATCAACCAGCAGAACATATTCGTTTGCATCCTTATTCTCTTTCGTATAAATGAACACCCGTTCTCCGCTGTCCTTTACACGCAATAATTCTTCATATCCGTTTTTGGTATTGATAAATGCCGTTTCCTTACGCAACAGATCCGATGCTTCCTGATTTTCGGACGAGAGTATTTGCAATCCGGTAAGTTTCTTTGCCACTTTATCTATATTTATATCACCGGTGTTTGAACCATTCATCATGTTGAACATTTTCGGGGATACATAAACGGATGTCACCCCTTCCATTTCAGCTATTTTCTCAAAACGATTCTGTGCGTTAACAGACAATGCTGCCAGCATAACACTCACTATAATAAATAATCTTGCTTTCATCTTCTAAAGTTTTTAATATTGTCAATTTTTTCTTTTACATTTTTCGTCACATTTCTTGCTTTCTCTATTTGGGCGTCGCCTTTATTAAAAGCTTCGGCAAAAAGCTGCAGGGCATTTTCGGTTGCCATGTATGCTTCCTGAGGATTGTCGAATGTATCTTTCATCATCGTAGTGTCCTCCTGACTCTTTGGCATAAATACACTTATACCTATCAGTATCACTACAGCTGCTGCTATTCCCGACACATATTTATATAGAGTATAATATCGTGGCTTATCCGCCTTGCTTTGTTTTTCCCACATATCTATGTTGTCAGAAATACGTTTATCCATTCCTTCAGGAACTGTGGGTTCATCATTTTCTTTAATCTCTGCCAGACGACAGAACACCTCTTTGTCAACAGAGAATTCGGCTGATACTTCATCATGCATGAAATAATCTTCCAGAATTTTTTCTTCGTTGACATCGGTTTCGCCGTTGTAATATTTTTCAAGCAAATGTCTGATTGTATCTTCCTTCATATCTTGTCCTTTAAATTAATAAACTGTTCCCTTATCTTTTTTCTGGCTTTCGAGAGTGTGGCACGTATGTTCACCTGGTTCAGCCCCGTAGCTTTTCCTATTTCATCAAACGAACATTCGTTCACGTCCCTTAGCCACATTACTTTTTTCTGCATGTCAGGCAGTCCGCCTATCATCTTTCTTAACCTGACATTTTCTTCTTTCTTTTCCAATCTTTCACCAATATCATCGTCTGCCAAGCCAACCCGTTCTTCATCTATCACATCTTCATAATTACTATGGCTGCTTCTTATGAAATCCATACACAGGTTCTTCACCAGAGTAACGCAATATGCTTCACGGCAAACCGCCGCATCAAGTTCATCGCGTCTGTTCCATAATTTCAGATAAGCATCCTGAACAATATCTTCGGCATCCTGAACATTCCTGAGTATGGAATAAGCTGTCCTGTAGAGTTTTGCATGGTACGGAATGAAGAGTGACTTAAATTCATTTGTGTCCATTGCGTTTATCTGTTTCCTGTTGCACTAGTTTGTCTATATCCTCCTGTCTTATATTTCCTTTGAGCAGTATCAGAGCACAATCGTCTTCTCCGCCACATACTATAAGAAGTTCTTTTATAATATTTTTCTTTTCCTTGACCAGAATCTGTACACTTCCATCCTGATCTTTGGCTCTTACAAGCGTCTCATATCCGTCTCTTTTGAGCGAAGATATTCGTTTTGTAAATTTAGCCTTTACACTCGAGCTACATTCTTCCAGGTCGAGTACACGAACGCTATTAATGCGTGCTGCAATATCATCCTTGTCTTCCTCGTCCATAAACATGTGCCCCATTTTCATCAATATCCACGGAACACTTACGTATTCAGCCTTATTGGCATCCCTGAACTCATTAATTATTGAGTTTACATTAACAGCACAAAGTATCTGGGCTGAAAACAACATAGCTATAAAGAAATATTTTTTCATGACTGACTCATTTTTTTAAGTGTTATACATAATCTTTGATGCGCATTCTATGTGAAAGACGGAACTAGCGGGTGAAATGTTGCATCAGAAAATAAGTTTTTTTACAAAAATATGAATATCTGAAAAACCAAAGTACATATCTGCCTAAAATTAAAAGCTTTTTTACTACCTTTGTGTCCGGATTTTTAAAACATACATTTTAGATTATGGAAAATAAGTACATCACCGTAGCATACAAACTTTATGCTATGATAGACGGCGAAAAAGAATTGATAGAAGAAGCTCCTGCAGAACATCCTTTCCAGTTCATCACAGGTATAGGATATACACTTGAAAGATTTGAAAAAGAAATAACAGCACTTGCTAAGGGAGACAACTTCAACTTTACTATCCCTTGTGCAGAAGCATACGGCGAAGTTGATCCTGAAGGAATAAAGACTCTTCCTAAATCTGCATTCTGCGGTCCTGACGGCAAGTTTGACGAAGACAACGTGTTCGAAGGTAACATCATCATGCTGAACGACGGCGAAGGAAACCAGTTCTATGCAAACGTTGGTGAAATCACTGACAGCACTGTAACTATCGACCTTAACCATCCTCACGCAGGCAAGGACCTGATTTTCGAAGGATCAATTCTGGAAATGCGTGAAGCAACAAACAAGGAAGTTCAGGACATCGTGAACTCTATGAGCGGATGCGGTGGCGGATGCAGCGGATGTGGCGGCGGATGCGGTGACCACGATGATGACTGCAGTGGCGGTTGCTGCGGATGTCATTAATTACATACGAAAAGACTGATTTAGCATAAGTGTAAATTACATTTTATTGTAGTTTACACTTTTTTTATGCCGTTTTTCATTGTATAAGCAAAAATATATATACATAAAGATAAAAAGAACTGTTATATGACATATTTTTAGAAAAACATTGTGTATCTTCGCATTATATTACAAATAACAGAAGTATGAACAAATCAAAGAAATTTATCGGAGCAGCCGTACTGCTGGCATTGATGACAGCATGCGGAAATGATTCGAAGTTTAAGTACGAAACCGTACCTAACGATCCGATGCAGACACGCATCTACACACTTGACAACGGATTGAAGGTTTACCTGACAGTAAACAAGGAAACTCCGCGTATCCAGACTTACATCGCCGTAAGAGTGGGTGGAAAGAATGACCCTGCCGAGACTACAGGTCTTGCACACTATTTCGAACACCTGATGTTCAAGGGAACACAGAAGTTCGGTACTACAGACTTCAGCAAGGAAAAACCTATGCTGGACGAAATAGAACGTCTGTTTGAAGTTTACAGAAAAACTACTGACGAAGCTGAAAGAAAAGCTATCTATCACCAGATAGACAGTGTATCATACGAAGCTTCAAAAATAGCTATTCCTAATGAGTACGACAAGCTGATGGCAGCTATCGGTGCAAACGGTACAAATGCCTACACCAGCTACGACCAGACAGTGTATGTGGAAGACATACCATCTAACGAAATTGACAACTGGGCCAAGATTCAGGCAGACAGATTCCAAAATGCTACAATCAGAGGATTCCACACTGAGCTGGAAACTGTTTACGAAGAAAAGAACATGTCACTTACTAAAGACTTCAGAAAGGTATATGAAAATTTGCTGAGCGCTCTTTATCCTGACTATCCATACGGAACTCAGACTGTACTCGGTTCGCAGGAACATCTGAAGAATCCTTCTATCACAAATATCAAGAATTATTTCAATACATGGTATGTGTCTAACAATATGGCCATCTGTATGTCAGGTGATATGAATCCTGACGAAACTATCGAAATAATCAACAAGTATTTCGGTGAGATGAAACCTAATCCAAACTTGCCTGAACGTCCTCAGCCTAAGGAATCGCCTATAAAGGAGCCTGTAGTGAAGGAAGTTATGGGACTTGATGCAGAAAGCGTAGCACTGGCATGGAGAATGCCTACTACAGTTGACGATGATGTCATCTCTGCACTCATCAGCTCTATTCTTTACAACGGACAGGCTGGTCTGCTTGACGTTAACCTGAACCAGCAGCAGAAAGTTTTGGGATGCTTCGCAGGCTCACTCGGTTTGTCGGACTACTATACTTATATGATAAGCGGTCAGCCGAAACAGGGACAGACTTTGGACGAAGTCAAAGACCTCATGCTGGCTGAAGTTGAGAAACTGCGTAAAGGTGAGTTCGACGAAGAACTGCTTCAGGCTACAATCAACAACTATAAGCTTTACTACATGAAACAACTTGAGAGCAACGAAAGCAGAGCCGACATGTTCGTTTCAGCTTTCGTCGACGGCGACCAGTGGAGTGATGTAGTAAACTTCATCGATAAGATGAGCAAGGTGAACAAACAGCAGGTTGTTGACTTTGCAAACAAATATTTTGCCGACAACTATGCTTTGGTTTACAAACGCATGGGTAAAGATCCTAACGAAAAGAAGATGGACAAACCGTCTATCACTCCTATCGTTATGAACCGTGACAGCGTAAGCTCATTCCTGAAAGAAATCCAGGCAAGCAAGGTTACTCCTATCGAGCCTGTATTCCTCGACTTCAATAAAGATATGCAGAAATTCACTGCAAAATCAGATATCGAAGTGCTTTACAAGAAAAACGACATGAACGACCTGTTCCAGATGATTTATGTATTCGATATGGGCAGCCAGAACGACAAGGCTCTGGGTACAGCATTCTCATACATGGAATATCTTGGAACTTCAAAGAAATCTCTTGCTGAAATCAACAAGGAATTCTATCGTCTGGCATGCTCATTCAGCGTACATCCGGGATTGGACCGCACATACGTAGTGCTTTCAGGTCTTCAGGAAAACATGCCTCAGGCAATGCAGCTGTTCGAAGAAATCCTTGCCGACGCACAGGTTGACGAAAACGCTTACAAGAACTATGCGGCTGACATATTGAAGAAACGTGCGGATGCCAAACTCAACCAGTCTGCAAACTTCTCACAACTGCTTTCTTACGCAATGTGGGGCGAACACTCACCTTCGAAGAACATTCTGTCTGAAAAAGAACTTACAGAAATGAATCCTCAGGAACTTGTAGATCGCATACATAAGTTCAACAGCTACAAGCATCGCATCATGTACTATGGTCCTGCCGATGAAAAAGAACTTACTTCTTTAATCGACCAGTATCATAACGTACCTGCCCAGCTTCAGGATGTACCTGCACCTGCATACGACTACAAGTATCAGCCTACTACTGAAAACAAGGTTTATTTTGCCGAATACGATGCAAAACAAATCTATTTCACAGGTATTTCAAACTTCGAAAAACAATATGATGCTGCAATCCAGCCTACTTTGAGCATGTACAACGAATACTTCAGCGGTGGCATGAACTCAATAGTATTCCAGGAAATGCGTGAAGCTAGAAGTCTTGCATATTCATCATACGCTTTCATCGCTTCTCCTTCTAAAAAGGAATATCCATACATCTTCCGTTCGTTCATCGCTACCCAGAACGACAAGATGATAGACGCCATGAAGGCTTTCGATGAGATAATCAACAATATGCCTGAATCTGAAAAAGCATTTAAGCTGGCTCAGGAAGGAACTATCAGCCGCTTGCGTACTGACAGAATCACAGGCATGAATATCTTGTGGGAGTATCTTGACCTTCAGGACAAAGGTATCGAGGGAGATCCTAGAAAAGCTTTGTTCGAACAGGCACAGACAATGACTCTGAAAGATGTGAAAGACTTCCAGCAGAAATGGGTTAAAGACCGCAAATATACTTATTGCGTTCTTGGTAACGAAAAAGACCTTGACATGAAATCGCTGGAAAAATACGGTAAGATTACAAAATTGTCACAGAAAGATATTTTCGGATATTGATCTTATATAATTTATAGTGTAAAGAGACCTGTACTACTGAGTGCGGGTCTCTTTCTTTTTTTACTTAACCAGCAGAAACTGTTACATAAACATTACATACCTGTTACATTTTACTTGGTCTGATTATATCATATAGCCTACTGCATACACCGATACATATCTATATGCTAATTTTGCGCCGTAATAAGATTGACATTTATATGAATAAGGTAAAAAGTTTGTTTTGCATCTGCATTGCAGCTGTGGGAATGCAGAGTATCGATGCACAGACACGTGCAGAACTGGAAATCAGAGAAAATCCCAAATTGGCAACGGGGAAGTATTTGGCATACGAGGCACCAACTACCCCATTGACACCGGCTCCGAAAGGATATGTGCCATGCTATATAAGTACATATGCCAGACACGGCTCACGCTATCTGACAGGAAAAGACAAGTACGAACCGGCTCTGACAATAATGGAGGAAGCAGAGAAGAAGAACGGACTGACCGATGACGGCAAAAAGACACTGGAAATTCTGAGACAGCTTGCTGAAATAGCCAAAAACCGCTACGGAGAGCTTACTCCAAAAGGAGCCAGACAACATCAGGAACTTGCAAAAAGAATGTTTGAAAATTATCCTGAAATATTTACAGACGGAGCACATATTGATGCCCGCTCTACATATAAGACTCGTGCATTCCTTTCGATGGCAGCAGCCTGTGTAGAATTGAAAGGCCTGAACCCGAAACTGAATATCACAACAGATGCAAGCCAGCATGATGTATATTTCATAAAATACAAGAATCCGATATATTCGGACAGCTGCCAGCACAACGCCGATTCGGTATTTGCAGAAGCAGAAAAGCGTTTCGTTCATCCGGAACGTATCATGAAAATGCTTTTTAAACCAGAATATATTTCAAAAGTCAAGAATCCGGGAAAGCTGGAACGCGACCTTTTCGAGTATCACGGTATAAGCCAGAGTTCGGACAACATGCCTGACCTTTCATTCCTTTTCAACGAAAAAGAGCTTTTCGACTTGTGGCAACTCAACAATTTCGAATGGTACTACGAACAGGGACCATCACCTCTTAGCGGTGGCAAGATGCCTAATCTGGCACGCAACCTTCTGAGAAACATCGTAGAGACTGCCGACACAGCACTTGTATCCAAAAAACCTTGCGCTACTCTTCGTTTCGGTCATGATACAAACCTTGCGCCACTGGTAGCTCTGATGAACATTGACGGATTCAACCATTCTACAGCCGACTGGGACTCTATTCCCCAATATTATCAGACATACCGTATGATTCCGATGTGCGGAAACCTGCAACTTATATTCTTCCGCAAGAAGGACAGCAAAGACATTCTGGTCAAACCATTGCTCAACGAACGTGAGATACATCTGACAGGAATAAAAACAGACTGTTTCCCTTTCTATCACTGGAAAGACCTCAGAAAGGCATGGATAGAACTTACAGACAAGATTTATCTTCCGGAATAGCCTGAAGATTATGAAACAGACTAGCATATCATATTTTTTACACAAAAAGCAAAGTCTCTATTGGTTATTCATTAATAAAGAGTTACATTTGTAATAAACGAATAAAGACATGATACTAATAGCAGACAGTGGAGCGACAAAAACCGATTGGCTAATCAGCGATGCAAATAAATCAGAGATACTCAAGACCGAAGGTATAAACCCTTTTCATCAGGACGAGGACTACATTCGCAGAATAATAGAAACTGATTTATTGCCACAAATAGAAAAAAACGACAGTATAGACAAAGCCAAAATCTCAGAAATATATTTTTACGGTGCAGGATGCCTGCCTGAACCGGCTGAAAAAATCATAAATATTTTACAGGATTTTTTCACCGGAACCAAAGTCCATGCATATACCGACCTGATGGGAGCGGCAAGGGCATTATGTGGGAAAAAGCCGGGAATAGCTTGTATTCTTGGTACCGGCTCAAATTCATGTATGTATGACGGGAAAGAGATAACAAGGAATGTTTCCCCATTGGGATATATATTGGGAGATGAAGGAAGCGGAGCATATCTCGGAAAAAAATTTATAGCAGACTGCCTTAAAGGACAACTTCCAGAAAATATTAAAAATGACTTTTTGAGCAATTGCGGTTTAACGGTAGAAGACATATTGCGGAAAGTTTACAGAGAGCCACAGGCAAACCGTTTTCTGGCATCATTAACACCTTATATATATAATATAAAACATGAAGCACAGGTAAAAAATTTCCTATGTGAATGTTTTACCGATTTCTTCGAAAGAAATGTAATGAAATACGACACGAGTCTGGAGATTTCGTTTACGGGTTCCGTTTCCTGGTATTTTCAGGATGAAATAAAAGAAACAGCCAAACGGCTTAACCTGAAAACAGGTAAATTTATAAAAGAACCTATATGGGGACTGAAAGAATTTCACAATAACCAATAAATCAATAAAGTTATGAAGAATCTAAGATTTGAAGCCATTGTAATAGCAATAGGATTGCTTTTACTTGGAGTGTTCATCGAACGCGGAATCAGTAGTTTCGCCGACAAGGATCGCAGCGTAAACGTCAAAGGACTTGCAGAAATGGAAGTACCTGCCGACAAGGTTACGTGGCCATTGGTTTACAAAAGTCTGGGAAATGATTTGAGTGGACTGTACGACCAGATTAACAAATCGAACAAGACCATTACACAATTCCTTATCAGCAAGGGTATAGAAGAGAAAGAAATCAGTGTTAATGCACCTGAAATAATAGATATGAAGGCTGAACGCTACAGCAATCAGGAAAGTACGTACAGATATAACGTCACATCTGTCATCACAGTCACATCAGACAAGGTAGATCTGATAAGAAAACTCATCAGCAGTCAGGGTGAACTCCTGAAACAAGGTGTGGCAATCACATCGGGTGACTACAGATACAACGTACAGTACGAATATACAGGTCTGAACAAAATCAAGCCGCAAATGATTGAGGAAGCTACAAAAAATGCACGACAGGCTGCAGAAAAATTCGCGGAAGATTCTGACAGCGAACTTGGCAAAATCAGAAAAGCCAACCAGGGACAGTTCAGTATCACAGACCGCGACGCCAATACACCGTACATAAAGAAAGTAAGAGTGGTAACTACCATAGATTATTCTTTTGAGGACTGAAACTTATTTATATAATATTGCAGGAGGCATGCTTACACATGTCTCCTCTTATTTTATATAATCTTCTATTTTTCAGCATAAAAGCGGACAAAAAGTTGCATATATGGATATAAGTTAATATCTTTGCGCCCGATTTAGATAAACAACATAAAGTCTAACACAATTAATTATTTAAAAACAATTTTTTATTTTAATGGAAAACTTAAAGAACATTGCTCCTATTGAAGATTTCAACTGGGATGCGTATGAAAGTGGTGACACACTAACAAATGTAAGCAAAGAAGAACTTGAAAAGGCTTACGACAGTACTCTTAACAAAGTAAATGACCGTGAGGTTGTTGATGGTACTGTAATCGCAATGAACAAACGCGAAGTTGTAGTTAACATTGGCTACAAATCAGACGGTATCATTCCATTGAGTGAATTCCGTTACAATCCAGACCTGAAAGTAGGTGATACTGTAGAAGTATATATCGAAAATCAGGAAGACAAAAAAGGTCAGTTGATTTTGTCTCACAAGAAAGCACGTGCTACTCGTTCTTGGGATCGTGTTAACGCTGCTCTTGAAAACGAAGAAATCATTAAGGGTTACGTTAAGTGCCGCACTAAGGGTGGTATGATCGTTGACGTATTCGGAATCGAAGCATTCTTGCCAGGTTCTCAGATTGACGTTAAGCCTATCCGCGACTATGACGTATTCGTAGGTAAGACTATGGAATTCAAAGTTGTTAAGATCAACCAGGAATTCAAGAACGTAGTTGTATCTCACAAAGCTCTTATCGAAGCTGAACTCGAACAGCAGAAGAAAGAAATCATCGGTAAACTTGAAAAAGGTCAGGTACTTGAAGGTACTGTTAAAAATATCACATCTTACGGTGTATTCATCGACTTGGGTGGCGTAGATGGTTTGATCCACATCACAGACTTGTCTTGGGGCCGCGTAAGCGATCCACGCGAAGTTGTTTCTTTGGATCAGAAGTTGAACGTTGTTATCCTTGACTTCGATGATGACAAGAAACGTATCGCTCTTGGTTTGAAACAGCTTACTCCACATCCATGGGATGCTCTTGATCCAAACTTGAAAGTTGGTGATCACGTTAAGGGTAAAGTAGTTGTTATGGCTGACTACGGAGCATTCATCGAAATCGCTCCAGGCGTAGAAGGTTTGATCCACGTTTCTGAAATGTCTTGGTCACAGCACTTGCGTTCAGCTCAGGACTTCATGAAAGTTGGTGACGAAGTAGAAGCTGTTATCTTGACTCTTGACCGCGAAGAACGTAAGATGTCTCTTGGTATCAAGCAGTTGAAAGCTGATCCATGGGAAAACATTGAAGAGAAATATGCTGTAGGTACTAAGCACGTTGCAAAAGTACGTAACTTCACTAACTTCGGTGTATTCGTAGAAATCGAAGAAGGTGTTGACGGATTGATCCACATCTCTGACCTTTCTTGGACTAAGAAGATCAAACACCCATCAGAATTCACTCAGATCGGTGCTGAAATCGAAGTTCAGGTATTGGAAATCGACAAGGAAAACCGTCGCTTGAGCCTTGGTCACAAGCAGTTGGAAGAAAATCCATGGGATGTATTCGAAACTGTATTCACTGTAGGTTCTATCCACGAAGGTACAATCATCGAACTTTTGGACAAAGGTGCAGTAGTTTCATTGCCTTACGGTGTTGAAGGCTTCGCTACTCCAAAACACCTTGTAAAAGAAGACGGTTCTCAGGCTCAGCTTGACGAAAAACTTCCATTCAAGGTTATCGAATTCAACAAGGAAGCTAAACGTATCATCTTGTCTCACAGCCGTGTATTCGAAGATGCTGCTAAGGCTGAAGAAAAAGCAGAAAAGAAAGCTGCAAAGAAGACATCTAAGAAAGAAGAAGCTCCAATGATCCAGAACCAGGCTGCTTCTACAACTCTTGGTGACATCGATGCTCTTGCTGCATTGAAAGAACAGTTGGAAGGTAAGAAATAATTTTTGCCTACTGCAATAAAATTTTTAAGGCTGAATCCTCAACAGGGTTCAGCCTTATTTTTTATATATGTATTCCATAATCGTGCTTTATCACATCCATCACAAATACGCTCTCCAATGATGCAAGGGTATCTATCCTGCCAAGTACATTCAGTATAAATCCCTGGTAATACTTCATATCCGGTGCATGTATCTTGAGAAGATAATCAAAACTGCCTGAAATATTATAGCACTCTGTCACTTCCGGTATCCCGGCAATAACTTCCGAAAAGTTACGTGCAATGTCATAGTTTAAGTGCTGCATCTTTACCTTACAGAAAACCATAAAACCCTGATTAAGTTTCTCTGCATCAAGCACAGCAATATATTTCTTGATATACCCACCTGATTCAAGACGTTTCAGACGTTCAAAAACCGGAGTTGACGACAGGCTCACTTTAGCTGCAAGCTCTTTTGTTGTCAATCTGGCATTCTCCTGCAAGATACGAAGTATCTGCAAATCCACCTTATCTAATTTCTCTACACTGTTCATAGGACAAATATTCTGTTTTATTCGATTTTCGATACTAAAATAAGAATAAAATCACAGAAAGCATATGCATAATAGTGATATTTTCTATATTTCACACAAATATTGGATAACATCACCACAAAACATAACTTTGCAGATGTAACAATAAAGCTATAGAGATTATGACAGATACACAGAAACTACATTTCGAGACATTACAGCTACACGTTGGACAGGAAAATGCAGACAAGGCAACAGGCGCAAGAGCTGTACCTATATATCAGACAACATCATATGTATTCAACAATTCTGCTCATGCCGAAGCTTTATTCGGACTTCAGGAAAGCGGAGAAATATACGGACGACTGGGAAATCCCACACAGGGTATTTTCGAACAAAGAATAGCGGCCCTGGAAGGTGGAAAGACTGCTCTTGCAGTAGCGTCAGGAGCGGCGGCAATTACATATTCATTCCTGAATATCGCAAAACAGGGTGACCACATTGTAGCTGCAAAAACTATTTATGGAGGAAGCTACAACCTCCTGGCACACACTCTCCCTACATACGGCATCAGTACTAGCTTTGTAGATCCGGACAACATTGAGAATTTCGAACACGCCATGCAGGAAAATACAAAAGCCGTATTCATTGAAACACTAGGCAATCCTAATTCAAATATAATAGATATACAGGCAGTTGCCGACATAGCCCACAAGCATAACATACCTCTGATAATAGACAATACGTTCGGAACACCATATCTTATCCGCCCAATAGAATATGGCGCAGATATAGTGGTACATTCTGCCACAAAATTCATCGGCGGACACGGAACTTCTCTTGGCGGAGTTATTGTAGATTCAGGAAAATTTGACTGGAAAGCTTCCGGGAAATTTCCACAACTGACAGAGCCTGACGCATCATATCACGGAATAATATTTACCGATATCGATCCTAGCACTGCTTTTGTGACAAGAATAAGAACCACACTGCTCAGAGATACAGGAGCAGCTATAAGCCCGTTCAATGCCTTTATGCTTCTGCAAGGCCTTGAAACTCTGTCATTGAGAGTTGAACGCCACGTAGAGAACACACTTAAAATAGTTTCCTACCTTGCTTCACATCCAAAAGTAAAGAAAGTGAATCACCCTTCGCTCACCTTCCATCCAAATCATGAGCTTTATAATAAGTACTTTTCCAAAGGTGGAGGCTCAATATTCACATTCGAGATTAAAGGCGGCAAGGAAGAAGCACATAAATTTATTGACAATCTGAAAATATTCTCATTGCTTGCCAATGTAGCAGATGCAAAATCGCTGGTGATACATCCTGCAAGCACAACACATTCACAATTGACAGAAAACGAACTCTTGGAACAGGACATCCATCAGGGAACTATCAGACTATCCATAGGTCTGGAACACATTGATGATTTGAAAAACGATTTGGAACAGGCTTTAAACAGTATTTAAACAGCATTTATACACTGTTTAAACACCATAATATAATTATAGCGGCTCAAATCTGATAAAGAACTTGAGCCGCTACGATTATATTCAAAAAAATTAAATTACAATTTTACCTTCTCTGATTCCGGTTTTGATTCATTATTCAGTCTGTCAAGAGCTGTTACCACATATCGGTACTTGGTCTTTCCGTTCTCATAAGGCAATTTATAGAAAGTATCCCTCGTTATGGCAACAATCTTCGATGCATCTTCAAGATTTACCTTTTCCTTATTCTCAAATCTATATACTACATACTGAACAGCCTCATCCATAACATGCTTTGCTTTAGGAGCGGTCCAGAAAAGAATATATCCATATTCTGTCCATACATCTTTTAACTTCTTGACCTTTCCAGGAGCTTTGTCGTCGATAAACGGATACAATGGCTGCAAAGCTGGATACTTATGATAATTCTTTGCCAATATAGTTCTATAATTACCAGGATTATCCATCACAGCAGCTGCATACCACTGACAACTACCCTGTATGGCTGGCAATGAACGCTGCAAATTATATTTAGCTTCCATCTGATGTACTGAAGGCTTCTTCAAATCCGGTTTCTTCACTGTTCTATACACATCCTGACCGATATACAGAGGGCGTGCACTTGATTTCTCAGCCCACCACTTAACCAAAGTTTCATAATCGGCAGCCGGATGGCCTATCTCCCAATATACCTGCGGAATGTTATAGTCTATCCAACCTTTGTTCACCCACAACAGGACATCGGCATACAAGTCATCATAATTCTGCAGTCCTCGAGTTTCGCTACCTTCCGGCGATGTTCTCTTGTTACGATATATTCCGAAAGGAGAAATACCGAACTTTACCCACGGCTTGCACTCACGAATTGTCTCATGAAGTTCTTTGATAAGTACATTTACATTGTTTCTTCTCCACTCCTTTCTGTCTGTAAATCCACGACCATATGCAGCGAAGCTTACGTCATCAGGAAAATTCTCTCCCGGATTAGGATAAGGATAGAAATAATCGTCCATATGAATGGCATCTACGTCATATCGGTTTACGATGTCGCGAACAATCTTGCAGATATACTTTCTGTTGTCTGGAAATCCCGGATCGAAATAAAGCTGTCCGGCATATTTCACAAACAGTTCCGGATGTTTGTTGTAAGGATGCAGAGGAGACAATCTGGTTGTTCCCTTAGTACAGGCACGATAAGGATTAATCCATGCGTGCAATTCCATACCACGCTTGTGGCATTCATCAATCATAAACTGCAGCGGATCCCATGTCGGAGATGGCTGTAGTCCCTGAACACCTGTAAGGAAACGGCTCCAAGGTTCATACGATGATTTATATAATGCATCAGCCTCTGCCCTAACCTGAAAGATTATGGCATTAATACCTGCTCCCTGCAAATTATCCAGCTGTTTCAAAAGAGTCTGTTTCATTGTCTCTACAGGCATACCCTGGAACTGTCCGTTTACACACTGTATCCATGCCCCGCGAAACTCACGTTTAGGAGATGCTGTCTGAGCGCTGAAAGCGAAAGTATTCAGCAATAAGGCAGCAAGCACAATCAAAGTTTTTATTCTATTCATGATCAATATAGTTTTCGAGGGTACAAAGATAGTGCAAACCGAATGAAGTACAAAGTGAAAACAGTGTTTTCAACTTTTAATTCCGAGGTGCAGTCTATCTCATTAAAAGATAAACAAAAACGCACACATATATGTTAAAAATATAAAGTTTGAACTCTCAGTATAAATATGTACATTTGCATAAAGTTTTAAAACCATAAATACAGAATAATATGTTGAACAATTTTTGCTTTCAGAATCCTACAAAACTGATTATGGGCAAAGGTATGATTGCCCGGTTAAGTAAAGAAATACCTGCCGACAAGAAAATAATGATCACTTTCGGAGGTGGCAGCGTAAAGAGAAACGGAGTATATGAGCAGGTAAAGGAAGCCCTGAAAAATCATAACACAGTTGAATTCTGGGGTATAGAACCAAACCCGGCCATAGAAACACTGCGTGAGGCTATCGCACTGGGAAAAGCAGAAAAAGTAGATTTCCTTCTGGCTGTTGGTGGCGGCTCTGTAATAGACGGAACAAAACTCATCTCAGCAGGTCTGCTTTATGATGGCGACGCATGGGACTTGGTAAAAAAAGGAAAAGCCGACACGACAGTTCCTCTGGGAACAGTTCTTACTATACCTGCCACAGGTTCGGAAATGAACGACGGTGCCGTTATTTCATGCAAGGAAACTAAAGAAAAGTATGCTTTCTTCTCAAACTTCCCTAAGTTTTCAATCCTTGATCCTGAAGTAACTTTCTCATTGCCAGACTATCAGATAGCATGCGGTATTGCAGATACATTCGTACACGTTATGGAACAGTATCTCACTAAAGCCGGAGAATCAAGATTAATGGACCGCTGGGCTGAAAGCATCCTTCAGACACTGGTCGAGATTGCTCCGAAAATCAAGGAAAACAAGCAGGACTACCAGAATATGGCAGATTTCATGATGTGTGCTACAATGGCTCTTAACGGATTTATTGCTTTGGGAGTTTCACAGGACTGGGCTACACACATGATTGGTCATGAAGTGACAGCTCTCACAGGACTCACTCACGGACATACACTCGCGATAATCCTTCCTGGTACAATGGACGTACTCCGCCAGCAGAAGAGTGAGAAAATCATGCAGGTAGGCGCAAGAGTGTTCGGAGTAAGTTCAGGAACACACGATTTCCGTATAAACGAAACTATACGCAAGACTCGTGAATTCTTCAATTCTCTTGGTCTCACAACATCTCTCTCAGAAAACAATATTGGCAGAGAAGTGATAGACGAAATAGAACGTCGTTTCAATGAAAGAGACGTACATTTTGGTGAGGACGGACTGGTAACCGGTACAGTTGCAAAAGAAATCCTCAACAAGGTATATTAATTCTATTTTTCAAGATAAATAGAAAAGTAAAGAATCCTCTTATCAGAGCTATTTGCCATGATAAGAGGATTTATTCTGTCAGATATCAAAAATTTTATTTCAACCGTTCGAGAGCTTTCTGATAATCAGGTTCCTCCGAAACATTCTTCACAAGCTGGCGGTAAATAATCTTTCCTGTTTCATCAATAACTATTACAGCTCTTGTAGTCAACCCTCTCATAGGGCCTTCAGTTATAACCAAACCATAATTCTTTTCAAAATCCTCACTACGGAAAACCGATAGTGGTATTACCCTGTCCAATCCTTCCGTAGAGCAAAATCTTGATTGAGCAAAAGGCAAATCCTTCGAAACGCAAAGCACCACGGTATTTTCAAGAGAAGCCGCATCAGCATTAAAATGTCTTACAGAAAGAGCACATGTCGGTGTATCCAGACTCGGAAAAATATTCAACACCACCTTCTTCCCTTTGAACGACGAAAGGGAAACCTCGTTCATACCCTTGTCTGTTGCAGAAAAGTCCGGAGCCATCACTCCTACTTCCGGCATATAACCGTTTGTGGATACCTCTACTCCGCGGGTGATAACTCTTTCCTGGGCAAATGTAGAATTATATGACATTATGCCAAATAAGAACAGAGATAAAAGACTGATTTTCTTCATAACTTAAATTATATTGGTTCGCTTGCAAATATAATTTTTATTTTGTAATGATTACAAATCGAAATCTTACCTTTCAGTATTATTTGAGCTTTTTAGCTTTTATATCAAAAAAAGACTGCCCCAATATCAAGTTTGAGACAGTCAAAAAGAGTTATGAAAGAATCATATATATTATCGGAATCAATATTCCAATCAGCAAATACCATTTACCTCTTCCCGCAATACCATTCTTTCCTTTAATCATAAATAATCCGGAAATGGCAAAGAAAACGAGTGAGAAAGCAAAGAAATCACCCATAAAACTCCATCCGTTTATGCGGTTATAATGAAGCCTGTTAAACCAGTATATCACAGGACGTTTTTCATGAGTTTCGTATTCAGTAACACCGGTTAGAGAGTTGTATATTCCAACTCCCCCTTCCAGCATAATTCTAAAGTGTTCATCGTCAATTTTAAGAACTTTCTTGAGATGTGGCAGTTCAGAATCTGCGTTCCATTCAGCAGTTATCTCATCTGCATCCATCCCCTTCTTCATCTCCACCTTTGTTTCTGTGGTTTTGAAAGCTGGGTCTTTTCCGTCCATGTGGTTAAGAAGGAATCCTGACACTCCATAAACCAGACACAGTCCCACCATCAGAAATCCCAGGTCACGATGGATAACCCTCAACCAATATGAAAGGCTTTTATTCAACAACTTCATAGTCAGTTCCTTCTACGAAATATATTGAATAATAGTCTTTGTTGTTTTCCTTCATCCACTTACGCATATTTTCTATATTGCTCAATTCAGCATCGCAAGTTTCACCGTTGCCTTCTTTTCCCTGCTTTTCCTTCAGTTCTTCTTCTGCCTGGTCAATATATTCTTTCGTAAGTTTGTTTTCTTTCAGAATTCCCTTGATAACAAGCTCTGAACCGATAAGTTCACGATTGAAGCCACCGATGTTTCCTCTTGCCTCTACACGGATAGATGTTTTCTGGTCATTACCCATAACAAAACATCTGCGTCCAGAATGCTTGCACGTATGAGTCACGAAACCTTTAAGGGTAATTTCCTTGCCTACTTCCTGTTCTGCATTCTTCAGGATTTCTTCTACATACAAAGCTTTTGAAACGTCTATCTTCTGGGCGGCCAGCTCTGTGGCTGAAGATTCATCCGACTGCTTTTTACTGTTTCCACATGATGTAAACGCCACACTTATAGCTAAAGCTGCAATAAAAAAGTAAAGTTTTTTCATTTTAAAAAGTTATGATTAAGTTTATAATTATTTTTTTAAGGTTTACTCAAATCTGTTTTTAGGCAATAATATAAATGCAATAACACCAGTAATACCCGTCAGAGCAACTACTGCAGATACTATAAGATTCTTTTGCAAAGCTAATCTTTTTCTCATAAACACAAAAACCAACAGTGCCAATATAACTGACAGTATCCATGCCGATGCCGAGAAATGAAGAACATAACAGTTAATATAGCCATTATCCGGCGAAGATGGCGATAAGATTACAGGGAAAACAAAATTGGCTACCTTGTCCCAAGTTCCAATTTCTTTCTCCTGATGATAAGTTGTCAATGACTCCAAAGTAGATGTTTTAAGTCCATAGCAATCCATTGATTCAGAGTTATATATTCTTACCGTCCAGTAAAGTAAATTACCCATAATTGTTATGTCATCCTTTGTAATATCGACAGGACGTACATCCATCTTGATAAATCTGTATCCACCGTCATCATTGCTTTCAACTATTCCCAACTCTCCGTTCTGTCCGAAAAGGTAACCATAAAATCTTTTATCGCTTACCTCGCGCATGACAAACCATTTTACATCTACCTGCTTGCTAACTCCTGTGTTCTTCACAAAAGGACGTCCGTTAACCATTTTTACGTGAAATAACTCGCCTTTATTGTCCAGGCAGAAATAACCTTCCTCATAAGCTTTACGCACAGTAGGATTACCCCAAAAAGCCTTTGCCGGGAATTCGAATCCTTTTTTCAGAAGCTCATCAGTAAACATCTTACTTTTTGCGTCATTTACAGAGTTCGTTTCAGCATTTACGAAAACCATTTCATTATCGTTCATTCTGAAATAATCACCCGGCAATGACAGACTTCCCCTTTTCGGCATAGCCTCAAGCAATACTCCCATCTTTGGTTGAGGAGAATATACATCCGACGGTCTGAAACGATAAACCACCTGTTTCGAACGAAGAACTTTTACATCCATTGCATAACCTTCAAGTGAGTCAGGCAAGTTTCCATTCATAGCCAGCTGCCTGTAGTTCATCAGCGGCAAGAGAGAATCGTATTGCGAACGTGGATATACATTTCCTTTCACATCGCGGAAAGCATCATTCATCTCACGAAAATCTATTATACAAAGTTCTTTCAAACGTGAACTGTAGTACATCAGAGGATATCCATTTGACTCATACACAATTTTCTTTACCAGAGCCGGTATTGACCACGAAGTTATTACTGTAGTCAGAACAAGGATTGCCACATATATAATATTCTTAAATCTCATATCAAAAAACTGTTTTTATTGTTAACGATTAAATCATATCACTGAATTCCCTGTTTAAATCTGACACACGAATAGAAAGGAAAAACAAACGACGAAACAAGCACGAGAATCATGCCCCATCCAAAGTAGGAATAGGTCTCAGGATAAACAGAAACAAACAGTACAGACAACAGTCCTACTGAAATCAGCATGTTGAATATTCTCTGCTTCCAGCTTGGTTCTACACATATCCATGACGTAAATCCATATCCGGCAAGTCCGGCAGTAATCCAAGGCAGAAACTGCGATACCATCATATGCACTACTTCAGAAGGCATAACCATACCTATAATAACAGACATGAATACAATGCAGGCTAAATACAATGCAAATAACACTCCATAACCATACAGCAGCATTGCAGACACCAGTCTTGTTTCGCTGGCAGGAAGATGTAATGTCAGTTTGAATCTCTTGTTCGTCATTTCAGGAACAAACTGTACTATAGCCATCGAAATACCCGACAATGGTATCAGATACATCATAAGATTTGATACCGATACTCCCTGAAAAATAAATCCATACCAAATATTTACCGCCTCTTCTATTCTTATGGCGTACGTAATGTCAATATAAGAATATACTGCTACAGCAGCCAGCAGGACAAAAACCACTAGAATAAACTTTCTTGTCTTCATCCATTCTTTATACGATAGAGCCTTAAACAAATTCATATTTTATCACTTTATTATTATCAATATTTTCCTGTCAGACCAATAAATGCATCCTCAAGTGAGAGATGCTCCTCTGTAATCTCCTTTACTCCCATTACAGAGAGCTTTGCCAGTACCTCTTCTTTATTCAGGAAAGAATAAACTTCCCATTTATCACCAAGCACTGACGGATTCCAGAAGTCATTGTCGGTCGATAGCCTGAAATCCTGTCCCGGTGTGACAAATCTGTATCGCCTGAAGTTGTTCATTATCTCCTTGACCGGTCGGTGAAGAAGCAGACGGCCATAATCCATAATCATACAGTCATCTATGAGCATTTCCATATCTTGAATGATATGCGAAGTCAGGAACACAGTCTTGTTTTCTGCCGAAGCATATTCCTTTAAATATTCTACAAAGAGACGACGATAACCCGGATCAAGTCCCATAGAAAAGTCATCCAGAATCAGCAAATCAGGGTCCTGTGCAAACAAAAGTCCCAAGGCTACCTGTGAGCGCTGTCCGCACGACATAGTAGAGATTTTCTGTGTGGGAAGGACCTGCAGTTTTTTAAGAAGTTCATAATATGCTTCCTTCTTCCACTTTGGGAAAAATGCCGAATAAAATTTCTCTATCTGCTGCACATTGAAATATGTATGCTGTACATGTCCTTCAAGCAACAACCCTACCCTTGATTTCGTGGCTGGACTTATGTTATTCATATCCTCACCAAACAGACGGCATACACCGGAACGGGGTTTCAAGTATCCATTCAGAATGTTTATAATGGTTGTCTTCCCCGTTCCATTCTTACCTAACAGACCTAACACCTTACCTTTTTCTACGTCAAAACTAAGGTCGGCATAAATCAGTCTGTCTCCATAATAATGCGTTATTTTATCGCATTCTATAATCTTCTCCATATATATTATTTTTAAACATTAGAATTTAACTCCAGCCGAAAGGCCGCATACAAAGTGTTTCTTGCCTTTCATACTGGTATTCAAGGCTGTCAGAAACGAAAAATCTACACTCGAATACAGTGACAGTTTTTCCGAAATTCCTCTTTCATATCCCAAAGAGACGCATGATTTCACCTGACTTGCTATGTTATAATCATATTCCTGAACAAGCAGATTATCAAGGGAGACAGGAACTTTCTGGTTTTCTGAAACAACGGTGTATGTTCCGTCTTCGTTCATATTTCCCCATCCTGTTGAATATCCGCCTTTTATCAACATGGTGTAAATATTTTTCTTCTTAAACCAGTTCTTTCTCGCAAACAAACCAGCATGGACCGTATTGATATCCTGCTTTCTGTAGAACGGATACTGCGAAGCTTTTACAAGACGTGAATAATATCCAGCATCTATACCTGCCGACCACTCGGAACGCCGTATTCCTTTTCCTGAAAGAATTGAATATGTGATATCAGCCCCTTTCCATTCCTTCTCGCCTACTTTATTGCTACCATAATAAACGATTTGCGATACTCCATTTGCATCAGTGCTTTCCTTATATGAGTTCTCATTATTCTCGAGCGATTTGCTGAATACATTCAGTTCAAACACATGAGATATACGAGGCTTTTCTATTATAAGTTTCGACTTGTACTCCAGTACTGTAGAATTATGATTACTATAAGTAATTGAAGTAGAGGAGCCTGTTCCGAACTGTCCATTATCCTTATAATAACCAAATTCATTAAACCACTTCATACCGGTTGTTTCCCATAATAGTTGCAAAGCACCACCATTAGTCTGCGTAAACAAAGGAAGAGCATTAGAGGTATATCCACTCTCCCCAAATAATTCGCTACGCCCATAAAAGCCACCGAAACTTATCAGCGAAGTATATTGCCTGTCCGTATTACCATAAATATTAAATGATACCCTCTGAATGTTTCTTCTATAAACATAGGCAGAACCTAAAGTTACGTTATCGGTGATTTTATACTTGCCTCCAAAAGACAGATTCAAATCCATCATAGAATTCTGATGCCTCAAATCCTTGAACTTGGCATAGTTCTCAACGGCATATTCCAATGAAGCTCCCAACGAGATTCTTGAGTTCAGCGAGTACCCTGCTTTTCCGCTCAATGAATACCATTCTCTGCGTTTGACTCCAGCATTGGATCTGTCCACCTCTACAATATCGAAAGGAGTATATTCAGGATTAATGAATACAGAACCTGACATGTTGTTTCCTTTATCCATACCATATGATATTGCGCCAGACAATATCAGACGTTCATTGAAACGATAATACGACTCTGTTCTGATTTCAAAATCCCTGCTATCGTCAGACTGATAATAATTAACCATATCACCTTTACGGATATGAGCATTCATTTCCAGATAAGACAAGTTTGAACATTTCATTTCCGTTAGGAAAGAAACATTCTCACTCTGTGATGCATAAAATTTCAAAATAGTCTCATCATAATCCATATCAGCAACAGCATGATTATTATCTGCACGAACAGGTATAGCAACGAGAAGAATTATTCCCGTTGCCATTGCCATTCTAAGGTTTCTGGTATTCCTTAAATACATAATCAATTCCTTAATGAAGCTTTACTTCTCAGATGGAAATCTACCGTAGAATTATTTGTATCCTTGTAGATTATTCTTGCACCATTCTTGATTGAAGCCTCAGCATCAATTCCACTTGGGTCGGTAGAACCTTCTACTCCTAGTGAATAATTATATACAAGTTTACCTTCATTTTCCTTGATAGCCTCAGTAGCTTCCTTATCTACATTTCTGTAAAGAGTATAGCCCATCTTGGCAGTCATTTCCACATAACCTGCATCAATTGTAGGCAGAAGTCTTTTCTGATTGTTAGACTGTCCTTTTGCAAACACTTCTATACCATCGACAACCCACTCTACAGGAACTTTTCTACGGACCTGATTAGAACCGTACATGTTCTCATTTTCAGGGTTGTCAACAAAATCCTTTAGAGTTGTTCCCTGAGGACGTACTATATAGAATGCCGGACTGGAATTGCTTAAAGGCCATGCCTTACCCAATCCGTAACTATAAACTTTCAGATAGTGTTCTGTAGGAATTAATTCAGAAGGAGTTGGATAGTAAGAAGTCAGATTATAATCCTCTATATCATAACAGCAATAATACTCACTGTTAGCATAGTTTATTGACTGCGAATATGTCTTTGTATTATCAACAGCTCCACAAATTGCTATAACAATCTGTTTTCCAGACTCCAGTTTTACGTTGTTTTCAAAATACCACAAACCATTTCCGGCAGGTATCCATCCTTGCGATGCATAAAACAACTCTCCATCAACATAGTCATTATTTGTACTCTGCGAATTGTAAGGATTTACCATTGCAAGAGCAAAATCACTTATATCTAAAGTTGCAGACGAATTGTTATATAGTATCACATACTGGTCTCTTGCAAAATACCCAGAACCGTCGTCTTTTGGACATCCGCCTACGTATAGTTCTTTAATAACCACCGAACCGCCTTTTGACAAATCCAGATTTATTACAGCTTCTACATTTTCTGCACTGGCATTTACGTTGCTGTTTACTCCATTAAAAAGATAAACCTCCGCATCGACCACTCTTTGTTCCGAAGCAGAAGCCTCATATATACCCTTAGGCACTTCAAACAGAGCAGCACCTTCCGCACTGCTCTTTTCAGTAAACACAGCTCCGGTAGAAGTATTCTTCAACGATACTTCCACACCTTCTGATGTGTTATAGCCCTCGGGATATACCAACTGAATTTTTACTTTACTTAATTCATATTGCGGATTATCTTTCTCCGTACATGAATAGACGAATAAGCTAAGCATCAAAATGCTTAAAGCGAAAAAAAATTTTCTCATAACAGTTATAATTTTAGTTTAAATGAAATTCCGTAATTAAAAGGAGTAATCAGGCTTGAATCAAACAATGATGTTTCGTTTCCTGTCTGTTCATTTTTTATCTTCTGCATATTGTAGAAGAAGTTATTTGCGAAAAAAGAGACAGTAAGATACTTGCCTATTTCTTTTGACACATTGAGATTGGCTGAGAAATAAGGTGAATAACTCTGTTTTTTGAAGATATATCCATAACTGCTCTTTACAGCAAGTTTAGTCAACTCATTATATAAGTCCTTATCATTATCGTATGCCCACAACAGCTTATCCATAAATGGAACTTTGGTATCCATATCATCGCGGGATACATAATACAATGGATAAGTCACTACATAATTTTCTCCATCATAAATATCTTTATCCGTAGCGGACGGCAAATAATCACCTCTGCCGTCAATTACATAACTTCTTGTTCCTCCACTGTACTCACTCAAATTCTGACGTGTATTCATAAATGTTCCTTCAAAACGCAATGAGAAGATCATTCTCAGTTTAGGTATATGAGTGATAAAAGTCAGATTTGTATTTAAGCGTTTACTTTCGAAACCATTATAATTACCTGTTCCGCCAACATAATATCCTATATATTTATATGGTTGCCCATCTGAACTTGTCAGGTTAACCCTGGATGGCACAATAACTTCATCAATACCTCTATATCTGTAATACTTTCCATCTATTCGTACTGAAGTGTTTATTGATCTGATCTTATCAAAATCCAATACCCACTCCAGTCCCATTCTCGAAGACGAAGAACCATTTATACTCATGCTTGCCGACTGAAAGTCATTTACAACTTTGTAGTCCAGTTCTTGCGAAGGTAGTGTTCCGGCTTTATCGGATACGGTAACGATACCGGTATTACGGTCAATACTGTAAATCCTGTCTGAAGAAGGAATCAGACAAGACTCCAAAGCACTCTGGTCCGTAAGTTTATAATCAAAAGGTGAATAAAACCTCGTGCTGGAATATGGACTCATCATACTGTTATAATAAAAGGACAATGACATTCTTACCCATTTAAAATTAACGTCTGCACCCACTTCACGCATTATGCTATATTGCCACTTCAGTGATGAGTTATATATAGGAGTAACCGGATGAGTGTGGTATGCATAATATGTAGTTCCGTCAGCCATTGTTCCTGGAGCAAAAGCCAGTCTGTCAACGTATGTTTCCCTAGGATAAAGTATCTCAAATGAAGGAAGTTTTACAGCTTTCCCCCATCCCATTCTGACAGTTGCTCCTCTGAAGAATCCTTTATCAGAATTACCAAACGAATATTTCGCACTGATTCTTGGGGACAGACTTGAAACTGTTCCATAATCAGAACCGGATATTACAGTCATATCATTTCTCAAACCAGCTTTCAGATTCAGACTGGAATTTTTGAATGCTACATTCAAATCCTCTTCTATATATGAGGCCCAGTTATTTATATACGGCAGATTATCGTATCTGTATTCTCTCCAGGTCGGTGCAACGGACATATCTGTATAATATTCTCCTCTTCCCAGATTTCCGTCTGACTTAATATCGGAGCCCAAAAGTAAATTACTCGTTATATTTCCAATCTTATGTGTCCACTTGGCTTTAACATAAGCAGAATAATTTATCGGACGGTTGTCATTATATGTAGTGACATACCAGTATCCGGTAGGCAACAGAATTATTGGCGACGAAGGATTGTCTTCATATCTGGAAGCTACGAAATACCCTTCTTCTGTGGTATGCAAAGCAGGCATGGCTGATGATGCAGATTGGTTTGTCTTCACTTCCGACATCTTATCAGAATAAGAGAAAGTCATCCCCCATCTCAGATTTGAAAGCCAATTAGAGTTTATCATATAATTGAAAGCGATGCTGCTCCACAAGGCATTGTCTTTTTTCTTGGTATAAGTTTCCTTGAAAGCATCCGGGTCTGACTCAGAGTTCAGTCCACCCACATTACCATTCAGACTGAAATCCATGGAAAGATTCCGTCCTGACGAATAATTTACTGCATTGGAATACTTGAAGCCAAAGGCATTCCTCATATATGAAGTATATGGAGATGCAATATCAGAGACAGAACGTACACGCTCATATGACAGATTGACTATCCCTCTTTTTCCTCCCAGGTCGATACCCTTACTCAATGAATATGACTGCGTGTTGGGACGTACTGATATGTTTGCAAAAAGAGGACTTTTACCTTTTCGTGTTATTATTCTGACAACACCATTTGTCAAGTCACCATATTCCACAGAAGGAACACCTGTAATAACGTCTATTCTTTCTACGTTATTATTACCCACATTCCTTAAATCAGTTCCACCTGTAGATTGAGCAGTAGCATTACCGGAAAGTCTTACTCCATCCATCTCAACTACAGTTCCAAAATCAGGATTACCCATCTCCGTAGTTTCACCTCTCAAAGTAACAACCTGTTCTGATGATGTCAAGGTTTTATATTTGTTTGTCTGTTCACCTGGTAACAGGCTTAAGGCATCCGTTACACTTACACTCTGTAAATGGTCTAATGCTGTCCTGTTCAGGGTATAAGTCGTGGCTGCATCATTTGCTTTTCTCTCAGCCGTAACAGTCACCTCGTCCAAAGCCAAGGATGTTTCAAAAAGATAAAATACTACATCAGCATTCTTCATGAGATATATTTTCTCCTTTTTCTCTGTGTAGCCCAAACATCTAATGATAATTTCATAATTACCCTCAGAAAGACTATTTACCAGAAAACTTCCATTTACATCTGTCACGGTACCAATACCCGTACCCTCAACCCATACAGTAGCAAACTCTATTGGCTTTTTAGATTTTACATCAAGTATTTTCCCTGAGATATTATATGAAAATCCGGTTATAGGAGTAATTAAGAATATTAATATTAACAACAAATTAGGTCTCATAAAATGCCTTTAATTTTCAATCGCAAAATTATCGCGATAGCAAAAGGATGACAATACCTAAAAGTAGGTATAAATACACACCGAACTTCCTACTTTTTAATCATTAATAGGTATTTATAGTTACAATTCCATTAAATCTACATCAACACCATTAACAGACATTTGACAATAACCCTGAATTATTGTATCTTTGCAAACACATAGGGACTAGTACATACACAAAGGCTATACATGCTTAAGGAAAAAAGACATTTAAAGTTCATGCGCTTTTTCCTTCCGATATTATTTATATTCTATTTCGGGGGAATAACACTGTTTACACATACCCATGTAGTAAACGGAGTTATCATTGTACATTCCCATCCATACAAAAGTGAACATACTCATACGGCACAACAGGCCGAAACAATCTTTTTCCTATCTTCATTTTATACATACGGTGATATTCCACAGCCGTTGACTCCGGTATTGTGGCTCACGCTACTTGCTGTTCTGATAACACCAGCTGTCTGCGACAAGCCTCACAGTGCTACATACGGAGTTGTCTCTCTGCGTGCCCCTCCGACATTAGACTGATATAATCAATTCTTTATTTATACTGTATGCTTTCGTTATGAAAGTGTACACATATATCATGTCTAAAAATTAAAACGCAAAATCAAATGAAGACAATATATACCATTATATTGGGAACAATACTTACATTGCTCCCCTACCAGCTATATGCATACAAACTTAATGAATCGGACGCTAACATGATTGGGCACGTGACAGACAAACATTCACACGAGCATCTTCCTTTTATTACAATAAGCCTGAAAGGTACTACTATCGGTACAACCACCGATGAAACCGGTCACTACTTTCTGAAAAACCTTCCTGAAGGGACATTCACAGTGGAGGTTTCATCAGTAGGCTACAAAACTGTACGCAAAGAAATAAACTTCAAGAAAGGTAAAACCATCGAAATGAATTTCGAAATAGAGGAAGACCTCATTTCATTGGAAGGTGTTGTGGTGTCTGCAAACAGAAACGAAACTACCCGCCGTATGGCACCTACACTGGTAAATGTAGTTTCTATGAAGACATTTGAGAATACAAACTCTGCGTACCTGGCCCAAGGATTGAACTTCCAGCCTGGTGTGAGAGTGGAAAACAACTGCCAGAACTGCGGATACCAGCAAGTCAGGATAAACGGTCTGGATGGTCCATACACACAAATCTTAATTGACTCACGCCCTATATTCAGTGCCCTTTCCGGAGTATATGGTCTTGAACAGATTCCAGCAAATATGATAGACCGGGTGGAAGTAATGCGTGGTGGCGGTTCTGCTCTGTTCGGCTCGTCAGCCATTGCAGGCACCATAAACATCATAACAAAAGAACCGATAAGAAACTCGGCACAGATATCACACACTATTACCGGTATCGGTGATGGCAGCGTATTCGAAAATAATACAACAATGAATGCTTCACTGGTCACAGAAGATCAGAAAATGGGAATCGCTGTTTTCGGACAAAACAGAGAAAGGAACGGTTATGATAACGACGGCGACGGTTTCACAGAACTTCCTAAACTCAAGAATCAGACTGTAGGTATGCGTTCGTATATCAAGACAAGTACTTACTCCAAACTTACAATGGAATACCATCATCTGCAGGAATTCAGACGCGGAGGTGACATGCTCGACAGGCCTGCCCACGAAGCAAACATAGCCGAACAGCTCACTCACAGCATAAACACCGGAGGATTGAAGTTTGACTACTTCTCACCAAACGAGAAACATCGCGTGAGCATCTATACATCAGCCCAGCATATTAACCGCGACAGCTACTATGGTGGCGGACAAGGCAGCGAAACTGCACTCAAGGCATACGGAGGAACAACCGATCTCACATGGATAGCAGGAACGCAATACAACTATCACTGGGACAAATGTCTGTTCATGCCTGCCGACCTTACTGCCGGTACAGAATATAATTACGACAATCTCAAAGACAACCAGTGGGGTTATAACAGATACGTAGCACAGAAAGTAAGAATTATGAGTGCCTTTGCACAGAACGAATGGAAAAACGAGATGTGGAGTTTCCTTATCGGTGGTCGTCTGGACAAACACAGCATGCTGAGCAAACCTATATTCAGCCCACGAGCAAACCTTCGCTTCAACCCTACTGAGAATATCAATCTGCGTGCGAGCTACTCATTCGGTTTCCGTGCTCCACAGGCATTCGATGAAGACCTTCATATAGAGAATGTGGGAGGTACGGTTTCGATGATTCGTCTGGCAGAAGATTTGAAAGAAGAAAAATCACAAAGCACAAGCATCTCTGCCGATATGTATCACAACTGGGGAGACTGGCAGGGAAATCTCCTAATAGAAGGATTCTACACAAACATCTCAGATGTATTTGCATTGACAGAAATCGGTATTGAAAACGGTATCCTTATCATGGAACGCGGAAACGAAAAAGGTTCTGTTGTTTATGGAGGAACACTGGAGGGCAAACTTGCATGGCGCAATATCTGGCAATTGCAAGCAGGATTAACACTCCAGAAAGCTGAATATAAGGAAGCAAGATCATGGGGTGAAGATGTAGCAGAAGAAAAAAGAATGTTCCGTACACCAAACACATACGGATACTTTACAATGACATACGCTCCGGTGAAACAGTTTAATGTTGCGTTATCAGGTACATATACAGGAAGTATGCTGGTGGAACATCACAAAGGATATATCGAAAAAAACAGAACAGAAAAGACAAGAAGCTTTATGGATATAGGATTAAAAGTCTCTTATGACTTCAGTCTGTATAAGAGTACAACTCTTCAGTTAAATGCAGGGGTACAGAATATATTCAATGCCTATCAGAAAGACTTCGACAAAGGTGCAAACAGAGACTCAGGGTATATCTATGGCGCTGGAATGCCACGTTCTATATTTGCAGGCATAAAGATAAGCTACTGATAAATAAGTACACATAAAAAAAGCCTGGTTCATATTGTGCAATATTGCCACAATAGAACCAGGCTAAATTATCACTTATTTTCAGGCATCATAACCAACACCCTGTAGTTGTTCTGTTTCATCACTTTATTTACATATTCCGAAAGTTCTTTTGGAGTGACAGACAAGATTGCCTTTTCAGCCTGGGCAAATACTTCGGCCGGTTTAAGTTCGTTGCCTGCCATCATAGAACACCAATAACTGTTTGTATGTTCGTTCTCGGCATACTGCTTAACCATAAACTCCTTCACCTTGTCAAGTTCTTCTGCCGGAGTTTCCTTTGCCAGCTTTTCAAACTCGCTGCGGATTATTTCAAGCGCACGGTCTTTCTTTTCAGGCTTAACCTGGAATATAGTCTGATATGTGACTGACACTTCTGACAGTCTGTCCTGAGAGCCCTGTGTATATATGCTATATACTGCACCTTCCTTTTCGCGAACCTCATTCAATAGACGTGTAGAGATTATCTGTGCCGACATTGAAGCCATCAGTCTGTTCTTGAATGAGTAAGGCATCTTTCCGCTGATGATGACAGCAGCACTACCCTGAGGCACTTCCATCTTCATTGTGAAATCCTTTTCTTCGCTACCGGACTTGATTTCTACGGCACTGTTATATTTCAATTCCTGTTTTTTCCCTTTCACAGAAGGCAGTGAAGCAATATACTGTTCAACAAGTTTCTTTAATTCAGTTTCATCAAAATTTCCGCTGAATACAAATGTAAAGTCCGCTGCATTGGCAAGCTGCTCATGTATGATAGAAAGGATATTATCACGGTTTGCCTTCTCAATATCACTTACACCGAACACCTGCTTGTTAGGCGAAGTATAAAGGAATTCCTGAACCTTCTTCTGGAAAACAAAACTAGGGTTCTGCTCCTGATTCTGAATCAATCCCTTATACAGATTCTGCATTGCAGCAAATTCATCCTCTGTTACTGTCAGTCCTGTGAAAGTCATGTATATCATCTCCATATAAGTCTTCAGATCCTTCGGAGTGGTATTTCCGTAAAGACTACGTACATAATCCTCAAAAGCAACTTTCAGGGATACCTGCTTGCCGGCCATCAGCTTGGTAAGATCAGAATTGGTAAAATTACCCAGACCGTGCTGTTCCAATACGGCAGGCATAAACATCAGGTCCGCAGCCTTGTCATTGCCATAAACCGAAGTACCGCCCTTTGCTACAGCCATCATATTGATTTCGTCAGCCTTGAAGTCAGTTTTCTTCAATATCACTTTGGCACCGTTTGAAAGAATCCATTCCTTGGCACCGAAATCAGAAAGCATGTTTTCCTTCACCACCTTTCCGGCTGCAGGCAATTCGCTTACCAGTGGTTCATCCTTTACATTGTCAACGTAAGGAGCAATGTTTTCTGCTTCCACCTGAGAAAGCAATGCAAGTATATCATCATCCTTAGGACATGACTCCCCTTCGCGTGCAGGCATCATACCGAGAACAACCAGATTTTTATCCGAAACAATCTGCGAGAACACCTGATTTACAGCTTCCACTGGTATCTGGTTTACAATCATGCTCATCATCTGATATTCTGTCTCTATACCAGGTATAGGCTTCTTGTCGATAAAGTTACGTACATACGATTCTGCAAGAGTCTTGTTTTCCTGCTGGTTGCGGTTATTGTATGCCTTTTCAAGCTGAGAAAGATATTCTGTACGGCAACGCGCATATTCAGTGGCAGTAAATCCTCCCCTCTTGGCACGGAGAGCCTCACGATAGACAGCCTTCAGTCCTTCGTTGAAGCTGTTACCCTTAGGAACCATAGCCATTTGGAAAGCCTGTTTAGTCTTTGCCATAATAAACTCACCGTAAAATGCAGAAGCTACGGCAAACGGAGCATCCGCCTTCTGTCCCAGTTCGTTCAGTCGTATCTGAAGCATCATCTGGGCCATATCGAGCAGATAAGAAGTTGTAACATCAGCCATCGTACCCTTCAATGAATCAGGCAGGGCATCATACTTGAACATAATCTGAGCCACATATTTATCCTGCTCCTTATCCGAGCCGAAAGCGACAATAGGCTTTTCATTGTCTGCCACAGGGTAGTAAACCCTTTCTGCCGGATTTACAGGTTTCTCAATCTTTGAGAACAGTTCCTTAATCTTGCCTTCTATACGGTCCACATCAATGTCCCCCACCACTACTATACCCTGCAGGTCAGGACGATACCACTTTTCATAATAGTCGCGCAAAGCCTGATGAGGGAAATTGTCCACCACTTCCATGGTTCCTATAGGAAGACGGTGTCCGTATCTGCTGTCAGGATATATCACCGGAAGCAGTTTCTCCAGAATTCTCATATTTGGAGGCAGCTGACTTCTCCATTCCTCATGTATAACGGAACGTTCCTCGTCTATCTCCTTGCCTTCGAGCAGAAGGCCGTCAGCCCAGTCTGACAGAATCATCAGGCATGAATCCTGTACCCCGATACGCTCTGTAGGTACACTGGAGATACGATACACAGTTTCATCAATACTGGTATAGGCATTCAGATTATAACCGAACTTCACACCTACAGACTCCAGCCATTTTATCATCGAGTTTTCCGGGAAGTTCTTTGTTCCGTTGAAACACATATGTTCAAGGAAATGCGCCAATCCGCGCTGGTTGTCCTCTTCCAGGATACTACCCACCTTCTGGGCGATATAGAAGTCCACCTGGTTCTTAGGATATTCATTATGACGGATATAGTATGTAAGTCCGTTATCCAGTTTACCTATTCTCACTTCCTTATCCACAGGTACCGGAGGCATCTGCTGTGCCCTGACAGCTACCGGCAAGCAGGCAAATCCTGCAATGGCTACAAAAGCCAGTTTAATAATTCTTCTCATAACTTTTATATTGATTAGTTGTTCTTATGCCGCAAAGGTATGCGCAAAGAAAATTAGTTTATGTTATCGCTATGTTATCTTTATGTTAAGACATCATTCATCCCTGTATTCCAGAATATCTCCCGGCTGGCAGTCCAGTTCCTTACAGATAGCCTCCAAAGTAGAGAAACGTATAGCTTTAGCCTTTCCAGTTTTAAGTATAGAAAGGTTTGCCGGAGTAAGGTCTATACGTTCGGCCAGTTCACCTAGCGAAATCTTCCGTTTCGCCATCATTACGTCCAAGTTTACTATTATAGGCATATATGTCAGTTTTTTTAATCTATCAAATGGTCAAATCCTGTTCTTCTTTCATTCGTATTCCTATCTCGAAAATACAGGCAGTCAATACAAACATCATCCCCAAGATTATAAATAACACACAAACCTCAGTCGGCATTTCAAGAGGACTTAAACGAATTATCATATTTATAAGTATTCCGGACAAAGTAGTTGAAACACCTATGGCATTCAGGATACGCTTGTTCACACGGCTGAAGATATTTCCCCGCTTCACATTACGAACCATCACATACGACAGAACTCCTACAAACATTATGGCGTAACTCTCTATGCCCACAACTAGGGCGTACCATATAAATGTGTCGCTATCATCCTTTCCCATTTCATAACAAAGATCCAGTATATTAGGAAATCCGTACATAGCTGCGGCTATTATTGTTATCACAGAAATAACCTCGCAATATCTTACAAGTTTTTTATCAGGCTTAATCTCGCTCATAGTTCTATTCCTATTAAATGGTCAAATCATTTTCTTCCTTAATTTTTACCGCACGGCGCACTATCTTTCCTATAAATGCCATCATAATTCCAAATAACATAATAGTGAACCAATCCAATGAATATAAAAATTCATCCCCCAAATCACCTGCTCTCTTTGCAAAAGAGTTACGAATCAACATAAAAAGAACCGTAAAAGAGCCAATACTCTCCAGAATACCAGCAGTCTTATTACTAATCAGTTTTCGGCAGTCAATCCTGATTATACAAAAGCAAAACACAAGAATGACCAATAAATTACAGGTATACACTCCGCCCAGCATCCGTTCAGAAGTGCCAGCCAGCAAAAGTCTTACAATAGTAGGACCAAAATACATCATTACACTTATCATTCCAACCAGAACAGCAAACAGAAGATTACCCATATCTTTATAGCGCTGCTTGAATATTTTCCATATCGTCTTCATTGTTATTCCCTTTCATAGTTTTATGATTCAAATAGTAAGTTCCTGTTCTTCTTTCATTTTCACTCCCAGATTGAACACTTCTGAGAGTATGTTTATAAAGATTCCTATTAATAGGAAAAACATATATGTCTGACTATCGGAGTCATTGATTGAGTTTATCACTGTCAGGATTATCCCTGTCAAGGTAACAGTCCACGCAAAGAATCGCAAAGGATATATATTCTTTTTATCGAAAACAAATCCTTTATCTACGTTTTTAAGAAAACGTACTATGGATATTGCCGACAGGATTATACATGTATATATTACCAATCTTATACAGGTATTATAATTGAATACTGCATCCATAAATATTACATCAGCAATTTCAAGACCTAAACGCAGTATTCCGACAAGCAAACTTGTATATGCAACCGTAAGGCTACAGAACATTGTCAATTGTTTTTTCTGTGAAACTTTGTTTTTCATAATCTTTATCTATTTTTAAATTGTCAAATCATTTTCTTCCTTAATTTTCTCCGCTTTTGCAAATATTTCGACAAACAATACCAGCAACATAAACAATATCCAAGGATATTTCAGTCCGAAAGCGTCAATCGTATAACCTGCCGGTAAAGTTATTTCGTTCACAACCTGAGAATACTCTATATATTCCCCTAATTCTTTTATTGCTGAAAACAATACAAAAGAATAAACAAACATACGCATACGGCGTACATTCTTTTTGGTAAGCACTTTATTACGGCAAATATCCAGCAGAAGACCTACAAGAGATACAAAGCCATATAAGAAAAATAACAGAAAAGGGACTGTCAGTATTATAAAATAATCAGTATAAAAACTATCAAAAGTAACATACGTAGATATAGTATCCAGCTTATATGGCACTTTCCTGCTCTCTGCATAATTGTACAGACTATCCGGAATCAAAGTTTTATCTTGTACTACAGAAACCAATACCGGATTCATCCCAACATATGTACGAGGAATAGAATCATCTGTTTCACCAAACTTTCTGAGCACGTCAGTTGAAGCGAAAAATACGATTATCGCTATTACCACAAATCCTAAAATACGTACTGTTTTCATAATCTCAATGTTTATCTGTTACTATTATCCTTATATTCTCTTACTTGTTTTCAATAATTATTTATCGTTTTTCGATATGCAAATGTATATACTATTTTTGAAACACAAAAGAAAAACAAGAAAAATTTATCGAAAAACGATATATTTTTCATCCAATGCGATAAATATCGAATAATTTCAATTATAAAAACAGACGTAATAGAAAAAAGTCCTTTGAAGTTACCCGCCGGTAATCAACAAAGGACTTAAATATTAATATCTTTATTATCAGGAATCTGAACTGAAAAGCCACATTATACCAACAAGTCTTTTATATCCTTTTCGGTCAAACCGGTAGCCTCCTGAATTTGCTCAATAGACAGTCCGAAAGCATTCAATTTAGAAACGACAGATTTTTTACCTTCCAGAAGTCCTTCCGCATGACCTTCCGCATGACCTTCCGCATGACCTTCCGCACGACCTTCCGCACGACCTTCGATAAGTCCCTCTGCGCGCCCCGCAATAAGTCCCTCTGCTCGTCCCTCTTCAAGCCCTTTCTTCCACCCTGCCTCACGGGCATCTTCCTCCACTATCCTGCTTACTCTATAACGGTCTAAAGCTTTATCATAAGCAATACGGTCTTCCAAAGAGAGATTAGCCACAGAAGCTAATTCTTCCAAACGATTAAAGACCTGCTCTTTAAGAGCATCCGGCATTCTGTTCCAATGTTGCATATTTTTGAGTGTATAAATCAATTTATCATAAAGAGTTTCACAATCTCGGAGTTCTTTCTTGAAATATGGAAATTGCAAAAAAATCTGACGGAACTTGCCGTTTATCACTTTTCCATTTTCCATATCAGCTATAACCGCGTCTGTTCGGAATTTTTCCTCCAAATCAGGTTCACAGAAATTCATCAGGAATATACCATAAACTTTGGAAAGTTTATATCTGGCTCCATATTTATCCGGTTTTGGTTCACTTAAGACAAAGCCATCCTCACCATCGCAGACTGAGTTCTCCGAACGAAGTTCCTGTTCTTTTTTTCTTTTCTCACGTATATTCTCAACTTGTCTGCCAATGGCACGACACATATAGAATAGCGTACGGTCAAGGAAATTACTGTGCAGGCGGTTTTGCATTTCAACAATAATATACTCACCAGTAGTAGTAAGACAATAAAGATCGTATATAATCCCTGCATCGTCCATATTGTCTGAATGATTTTCCTTATCAAGGAAAGTAAGGTTCTCTATGCAGTGTTCGCCTTTCAGAAGTTCATTAAGCAGCGTGATTAGCAATTCCTTACTGGCAGGCTGTCCGAAAATAATTTTAAAGCCAATATCCGTAAAAGGATTGACAAAATGGCCACAAGTAAAATCACTGTTGTTCATATTAACTCCTTTATTACTGATTGATGCAAATATACGAATTAATACGTTGATATTTATATTTTTATATTCTAAACTTTAAATTTAATGACCGCTGCTTGCTAAATACGTCCGATACAAAAATCCCTGACATTCTGCAAACAGCCGTACAGAATATCAGGGATTACATCATTAAACTTTTAAGAGAAAAATCTGAAGGATTCTATTTGGTAAACTTTACTGACCGTTATTGTACGGATTTTTCCTTCCTCGTGTTCCGAAAAAAACGTGCGCACATTTCAGGTAAAACGTGCGCACGTTTAAGATCGAATGGGCGCACATTTAAACTCGAACGTGCGCACGCCTAAACGGCACTATAAATTCCAATAGAAATACAGTTATATAATGTATGATCAGATTCATATATTATAATTCATGGTCTATTTCATAGCCTCTACCCTATATCCCTGGTTCTGAAGCAACTTCAGCAAACCTTTTGGACCAGGCAAATGTCCGGCACCTACCACGAACAAGGTTGAGGACCGCTTCATAATGTCCGGTAACTGACGGGCCCAGTTGGCGTTACGTCCGTATATCAGTGCTTCCTGCTCTTCAGGAGTACTGTCGCAGGAATTGTTCATCTTTTCTTCAATGATAGAAAGCAGTCCATCCAAATCCTGTTTCATGTAAGCGCTGGTCATACGTAATGTCTGGTCAATACCCTGCTCAATATGCGTAGCGGCGCAGTGCAGCAGAAGTGCCTGACGTGCCAGAGTTTGCGAATTGTAAAGAACATTTACTTGTTCATCAATGGTTTCCAGACTTCCTACCTTCTTTCCTGCCTGTCGTGCCTGAGTCTGGAACCAAGTGTCAAGCTGTTCCTGCGGATTAAATCCTTTCAGCGATTTCATAGCCAAAGCCAATGCCAGTTGGGTAGTTACAGCCGCAGGTTTCAGCTTGTCGAACAAGGCAAGATCTACTCCTAAATAAGTCTTTACCACTGATGCTATGGTATCATATTGTGCCTTTGTGTAAAGACTTTTCAGTGTAGTATCAGCCGGCAGTACCATAGCCTGTTGCATCTTCATAACAGATTCAGGATTTGTAGCATCCTCCATCACAAGTTCACCATACACCTGTTCTGTCTGGTCAATAACCTGTTGCAGACTGGCTATACTGTCCTTGATACTGAGCGGTGCAAGGTGATGCGTTCCTATAACGTATGATGGTCTGTCAAGTCCGTTACCTGATATTTTCCATAACAGTTGCGCCTTAGCACCAAGCGTGATGCAGAACAGCAACGCGAATAATAGTGTCTTTTTCATTGTGTTCATTTTTTTAAGTTATACTTCATTTGTTATTTCTTATGTTGCAAATGTATGTGTAAAGAACAAAAGTTTATGTTATCAATACGTTATCTTTAGGTTAAAATGTTTTATGCAAAAGCTTAGTTATATATCTGCATAATGTTATTAACTTTGCAAATAAAAAAATGTCTAAACAGAAATACATTCATATAATAACAATTTTAGGGTTAATCTCCATCTTCTCACTGCAAAGCTTATGGCTTTGCAATACATATCTTTTTGTAAAAGAAGAAATTAAAAAAGAATGTACAGATTTATTTGACCAAGCATTATATAAAGAAGCTAATATAATATCCAAGAGTGTTCCTGAAGGAACCGTCATAGGTGGAGGAGCACCAAATGATTCTATTTCAATAACCACTTATATATATGACGGAATAAGCAAATTAGGCTATAAATATTCTTTATCAGAAATAGATTCACTTACTGATCTGCAACTAAGTAAAAAAAATATCAACTCTGAATTCATAGTCTGCGTCATTGATTCCAGCAAAACTATACAAACAAGTAAAAAGATAACAATTCCCAAGCTAGGAATCATCAAGACTGAGGTTATTCCCATAAAATTAGATAAATCCATTGGCATGCAGCTAGTTCTGATAAATCCATATTGGAATATATTCAATAAGATGTGGATTATATTCATAACAACAATCATAATGACTATTCTAACAATAGTCTGCACTGTCTATCAGATTAAATACATCTTCAAACTAAACAAAATCTCCCAAATCCGTGAGGACTTCTCATACGCCATGGTGCATGACATGAAAACACCCCTCAGCACTATTATGATGGTACAGGATATGCTGAAAAGCGGAAGACTGGAAGGCAAACCGGAGATAAAGAACAAATACATGAACATAGCGGAAAGCGAAACAGACCACTTGTTTGCACTCACCAACAAGATACTGACCATCTCAAAGCTGGAAAACCATAAACTGGAGATGAATAAAACAGAAGTCGAGCTTACACCGATAATAGAGAAACTGACTGAAAAATTCAAGGCAAAAGCACAGAAACCTGTAAACTTTACCATCAGCATGCAGGCCAAAACAGCTTATGCAGACAACGATTACCTTGGGGAAGTAATAAGCAATCTGATTGACAATGCCATCAAATACTCAAAGGAGAGTGTGGAAATAAACATCACCACTGAAGAAAGCGAGCGCTACACCATACTGAAAGTACGTGACAATGGTCTGGGCATATCAGAAGCCGACCAGAAAATCATTTTCCAGAAGTATGAACGCGCAGCGGCGGCAAAGCGCAGCCGCAAGAACGGAGCTTCAGGTTTCGGACTGGGCCTTAACTTTGTTGACCAGGTGATAAAGGCGCATGAGGGAAGAATATTCGTAAACAGCACAGAAGGAGAATTTACGGAATTTACCATCTATCTGCCGCTTGAAACTACAAGCGACAAGCATAATCTGTAAAGCACAAGACTGTTTATCATAGCGATTATATCATATACATCTAATGTATCATGTAAATACATAAAAAATCTCTGATATCCGGTATAATCCATACAGAATATCAGAGATTATAGAGTTAAACTTTTAAGAGAGAATTTGAAGGATTTTATTTGGTAAACTTCTCAGTCTCCTTCAATATATAACCGGAATTTCTTTCATCCCACTGATAAGTATTCTTATCGGTAACTTCACCATCTGCGTTATAGATAAAGTTTATCTTATACATACGTTTAAGATATTTACCTTCACTTACAGAATATGCCTCAATATTTGTAACTTTCTTATCTTCAGAGGCTACATTATAAACTACTTTAGGAGTTGACAAAGACACTGACGCTACTGCTGAAATGATTAATTCTGCTATCATAATAATTTAATTTTTAAGTTAGACTTCTTTTGTTATTTCTTATGCTGCAAAGGTATGCGCTAAGAACAAGAGTTTATGTTATCAATACGTTATCTTTAGGTTAAGAAGTTTTCTGCGAGAACTTTAGTTATATATCTGCATAATGTTATTAACTTTGCAATAAAACTGCTAAATGAAAACATATTATATCAGATTAATTACAATATTAGGTTTATCAATAATATTACTGGTTCAGTTTGTATGGTTAGCAAATTCATACAACTTTGTCAAGGATGAACTGAAAATTAAATCTACCAATATGCTGGAGCAGGCTATTATGGAAGAAACGTTCTCCAGATTACAAAATTTACCGATTGGAACTAAGGTTCAAAGTAGAACAGAGAAAGATAAAAATAGGAATGTTCCAGAGTTTGTTTATATGCAAGAATCTTTAGAACAACTAAAAAGCCCAATAATCCTTGACTCTATTAATCATATATACAAACAGTTATTATTGAAGAATAACTATCCAAGCGAATGTATGATATCTATTTCAAAAAATGATACCATCATACAACATATCGGGAATAAACCTTCCTCATTATTTTCTTTACAAACAGATAAAGTACCACTAAGAAAAGATTATTCCATAGTTATACAGGCTCAATTCGTAAACCCCAATAACCTTTTTTTCGGAAAGATGGGACTACTCCTTGTATCTACAACTATACTTCTCATTTTTGTAGTATTCTGCATAATCTACCAAGTAAGAATAATATCAAAAATCAATAAGATATCCCAAATCCGTGAGGACTTCTCATACGCCATGGTGCATGACATGAAAACACCTCTCAGCACTATTATGATGGTACAGGATATGCTGGAAAGCGGAAGGCTTGATACCAGACAGGAGATTAAGAACAAATATATGAGTATAGCAAAAAGCGAGACAGATCATCTGTTTGCTCTCACCAACAAGATACTTACCATCTCAAAGCTGGAGAACCATAAACTGGAGATGAATAAAACAGAAGTTGAGCTTACTCCAATAATAGAGAAACTGACAGAAAAATTCAAGGCCAAAGCACAGAAACCTGTAAACTTTATAATCAGCTTGCAGGCCAAAACAGCTTATGCCGACAACGATTATCTGGGTGAAGTATTAAGCAATCTGATTGACAATGCCATCAAATACTCAAAGGAGAGTGTGGAAATAAACATCACCACTGAAGAAAGCGAACGCTACACCATACTGAAAGTACGCGACAATGGTCTGGGCATATCCGAAGCCGATCAGAAAGTCATTTTCCAGAAGTATGAACGCGCAGCGGCAGCAAAGCGCAGCCGCAAGAACGGAGCTTCAGGCTTCGGTCTGGGCCTGAACTTTGTTGACCAGGTGATAAAGGCGCATGAGGGACGAATATTCGTCAACAGCACAGAAGGAGAATTTACGGAATTTACTATCTATCTCCCGCTTGAAACTCCAAAAAACATACACAATCGGTAAAACACAAGGCTGCTTATTATTATTGCAATAACATCATACACATCGAAAGCACCATGTATATCCATAAAAATCTCTGATATCCAGTACAAACCATGCAGAATATCAGAGATTATAGAGTTAAACTTTTAAGAGAGAATTGAAGGCTCTTGATATCCTCCTTCGATTATTTAACCTGAGAGAGATCTTCATTTAATATTCGCTCCAATTGTGGTGCTAATGGTGTTATTATTGTATTATCCATATTCCACTCAACCAGAGGTTTGTTTGATTTTGACTTCAATGCTTTTTTGTACTGTTTCATTTCGTCTTTTGTAATATAATTGTGTTCCAGAACATACAGTTCATCAAAGATTTCAATCATCTGTTCTTTGGAATCTTTCTTGTGGCTAAAGAATAACTTTCTATAGCTCTTTCTGTTTATTAAATCCATATAGGACTGATATTCTGAATTATAGATGTAATTCTCCGTCTGATAAAAGTTTTCGAGGCGTGTTGTGTAACCAAAAAGTGTTTTAGGCTTTTTCCCTTTTGTTGCAAGAACATCATATTCCACTCGTAATACTTTCTGTATAGTATCTATCCTTATTGCACCTCCAACTGTTTCATTTAACAGAAGTCGACTGTCTATACTATCAGTATTATATTTCCAGCCTTCTTTTTTCAGTGTTTCCATTAAAGTGAGTCCGTCCAGATTTGGAGTATAAATGTATTTATCCACAAGAGTGTTTGCCCTTTCCTTATCCTTATCAATCAATGAATCGTTCTGGAAGTTACGAATCTCTATAACAAGTTTTTCTGCATCTTTATGTTTTGTATCAATAAAGAAATCCAGGTATCCATCCCTGAAATATTTCATACAGGAATCATTCAATTGATAGCTTCTGAAGTAAGTCCTAAGATGAATATATTCTCTATTCTTCGCTGTAACTGTTACAGCATCCAGCTGATATTCGATAGGAGTTAGATAAATAGGAGTATCTTTCTTAAAAAGAGAGGATTTGACACTCTTAGGGTTGTACGCGATATGCTGAATAGTAACATTTTCATCGTTCAAGTCCTGAGGCAAGTTGCCCTCAATATCAGTCGTACCCACAACTGCTCCCTTATTGTTTAAAATCTGTGCATAAGATATACATTGACCGGTAGTTTTGTCAAGCAAGACAGCCTGCCCTGAAACATTAAGACTCACAAAGAGTAATAAAATGGTAAAGATCTTGAATTTCATACTTTCAATAGACTAAATTTATATTTTAAACGTAAATTACACTAATAAGCAAAAAATGAACCAAGAGTTGCTATAGTTCTTATGCCGCAAAGGTATGCGCAAAGAAAATTAGTTTATGTTATCGCTATGTTATCTTTAGGTTAAGAGACTAAGACTAAAAGATTTATCAAACTATGTATAAGGATGGCATAAACAATATTTCTGCTGCTTTATCGAGTATCTGCTATCAATGCCATAGGCGCATAGTACTGCAGCAGGTACGCAAACGACACTGCCTACAACATCTGCCATATGAAAATCATTGATATGGTTCTCATATACATACGGGCGATATGTGTGCGACAGTACCAGCCCGATAACGGCAATCAGAATACCTGAAATTATAAACTTCAGTTTCAAATCATTCATTTTCCTTAAGATTCTTAGATACAAGTTTTATTAATACAAAAACAGAAGGAAGTAATAATATCGTACATATAATAGAACCTTCAAATCCAAACAATCCACCATTTATTAAATTGTAAGAAGGGTATTCTAATGTTATAAGTGATTGATAAAATTCTCCACCACTGACATTGAAACCAAAAATGGAACCTTGTAGCCAATTCCATGCACAATGTGAAATTACAGCCGTCCAAAGACTTCCGGTCAATAAAAAAATACAGCCATCAAAAAAACCACCTAAAAAAAGATTAACAGCTGAACAGATACTCATATCGGGATTTGCTAAATGTAAAGCAGAAAAAATGAGAGAGGTTATACTTAAACTTATCCAGATATTCAAACCAGAGCGACATAAACGTGTCAACAAATAACCCCTTATAAGAATTTCCTCATAAAAAGCACCAAAAATGAACATTATCAGACTTAAAGATAAATCTTTCCAATGTAATTGAACTGCTGATATATTTGCTGAACCACTCAATATACAAATTATCAGTCCGAGAGTGAATACTATAACAGTCCACAATATAATAATCTTAGAAAATTTTCTTAACTTATTATAAGAACACAGGCCAAGTTCGCTTAAAGGACGTCTGTCTATGATACAATGCAAAAACAAGACAACCAAAGACACCATTGAACAGGACAGTATAGCAGACAACAAATAATATTGGTCGTTTTCATAACCAGTTGAGCCCAATAAAGACAAAGTGCATTCCTCTGCTATCAAGGCTCCAAAAAAGAAACCCAAAATTAAAAGCAGCAAATCACCCCAAAGAGGTATTCTATTTTTCTTTTCAATATAACACATAAACATAACCTTTTTATCCTCCATTATTTATTCAACCAAAGACAAGTTAGATACTTATCCTTTTCCGCATGATAACAAATATCTTCCTTTCCCATTACGCTCTATCTCCAAAGTAAGGCTCTTTGCTTGTCGGATATATGATTCTAATCTGCCGCTTGAAACGGACATTATGTCGAATTCGTTTGCTCCTTTATCAATAGCTATAACCTTATCACCTAACATTAATCCTGCTTTTTCTGCCGGCCCATTTATTTCCAATGCCGTAACACAAATAGTATTGTTGAGGACATTAAGGCGTAAACCGAGTGAAGGCAGCCCGTCTTTAATGGGCTGAAGTGCCCCATCAGTACGTTTTTTGATATATAGATCTCCATTAGCAAGTATGAAATTGATCTTTCCGGCAAAGATGTTGCCAGCAACATTTCTGTCAATTGATGGTATGTAACTTAACGTACAGTCTGGTATGGCTATCCCATTACAAAACACGGTAATATCATGAAACTCCGCAATGGTATCGGTTAGCCCCTCTCTACGATAGTTGATATACATTCTCGGTGTTTGGCGTTTTCGTAGCGTCTCATAAACGTTCTTGTCTATTATGATGTCATAATTCGAACCCAAATCAAACATCACGTTCAAAGTATCAGTCTGTTCACTATACAGCTGTAAATCATTTACGCCTTCTTTTGCAAGAGTAAACTCTTTACTCTCATGTTGCAACAACTGTTCATTGTCTGGTGCAAACATGACTATTTCATTGCTATCCAAGTCAAATTTCCAACCTATGTTTTCCATGATGGCCCGTCCTAATACCGGTCTGTAAAGCGCATTATACATACCGTTATCTTTCGGGACTGACGTGAAAATAACTCCTTCCAATTTCCCATTTCCAAGAGTGATATCATTCACTTTATATAGTTTTGAGAAATAGACTTGTTTGTAGAAGTTAAACGTTGGCATAGGCTTTCGCTTCCAGTATTCCGCTTCATATCGGTCAAGAACTTCTTGCTTGGCAAGCGAAGTAGATGCTTGTGTATCAAATAAGAGTGTATCAGTATATTGATCGTTTACTGTAGCAACGACTCCAAAACAACCGTTTGGGTCACGAATTATCGGGAAGGTCTGATAGAAATCTACACTTATATTTTCAACAGCTTTGCTTTGTTCTACATTGAAGTTTCTAATCCAAAAGATTATGTAAACAAGATATATAAGCACACAAATAAATAGGATTGACAGTATGCGGAATATATAACGAAAGTATTTTTTTATCATATAATTAGAATTTGTTTTTTGCTCAATTATTCTCTCACTTTCAGATAGAGATCTTTATTCGGCTTGCCATGTTCATTAAGGGAATGATGTAATACAAAATTGCAATGGTGCATAAATTCGGCTCCGATATAGTTGGTATTCACAATGCGGCTGTTCACAATCTCACAAGAATCAATCCGTGTTCCGGCAATCGTAACAGGGATCTTGAAAATAGAAAGTGTATCAGTTAATTCTTCTCCGTGCTTCGTGATTTCTTCTTTATAGTGGAAATGCGTTTTAAGCCGATCTGCAAGAGCGTTATTTATTTCTAATACTCCAGCATAACCCATATCGAGTGTAAAGCATACTTTATCATTTATTCCTTCAATATAAATCGGAATGGAATCTTCACGAAGACCTTGAGGATAATAAATCATACCTATAGTTTCCTTTGCCAACAGGTCTTTATTATTGGAATGAAAAAGTGTCATCATTCCAGTTTCTGTATCAAATTTCCATGTGCCGATAGCCAACATTTCAGTTCCGAAAATGCCTTCATCTATTACGTTGTATATTATATTATCCTTACTGATGCTGTTAAACATTGGTTCTTGTATGCATGCATCACCAAAAGAAATAGAAGTAAATGTATACAACTCAGGCGAATCTTTTTTCTGATAAGCATTGGTACTTTTAATAGGCAGATTTCCCCAGTATTCGCCACTATACGCATGGATGGAATCTTCTCGCATGAGACTCGTTGCTTGCGTGTCGATGCGGAGAGGTACTTTATATTTGCCGTTAATGACACAATCAATCAAAAACCACCCCTCTTCACTGTATTGAATTGGATATTGATAGCAAGCATTTTCCGGTAGAGTTGAACGGTAAGCAAGTGTATGTGAACTATAACGGACGAACGGATAAGCAAGCCAAGCAATTATTGCACTGATTAATACTATTAATATCGCCGTGATAATCAAATTACGTTTTGTCTTTTTCTTCATTGCTTTATTTTTTTATATAAATTCATTGAAAAGAATTATCTTTAAGTTGAGTAAACAGGGTAATTTGTCAATATATATTTTACAACAAATTCGCTATATTCACTATAATATGTTGCTACATAAAATCTATATTACATATAAGTTTTGCAAGATTAATGACTTATACTGCAAAGGTATGCGCTAGGAACAAGAGTCTATGTTATCTTTAGGTTAAGAGATTCATTTTTCTCTATACTCCAATATATCTCCAGGCTGGCAGTCAAGTTCCTTACAGATAGCCTCCAAAGTAGAGAAGCGAATAGTTTTGGACTTTCCAGTTTTAAGTATGGAAAGGTTTGCCGGAATAAGGTCTATACGTTCTGCCAGTTCACCAAGCGAAATCTTACATTTCGCCATCATTACATCCAAGTTTACTATTATAGGCATATATGTCAGTTTTTAATCTATCAAATGTCAATTCCTGTTCTTCTTTCATACGTATCCCTATCTCAAAAATATAGGCTATAAGCACAAACATCATACCTAATATTATAAACAGTACACATACTTCAGTAGGCATTTCAAGAGGACTTAAATGAGATATAACACTTATCAGTACTCCAGATAATGTAGTTGAAATTCCTATAGCATTCAGGATACGTTTATTTACCCTGCTGAAAATGTTTCCTTTTCTTACATTATATACCATAACGTATGAAAGAACACCAATAAACATTATGGCATATCTTTCTATACCAACTACGAGGGCGTGCCATATAAATGTGCCGCTATCATCTTTTCCCATCTCATAACAAAGTTCCAGTATATTAGGAAATCCGTACATAGCTGCGGCTATTATTGTTATCATAGAAATAACCTCGCAATATCTTACAAGTTTTTTATCAGGCTTAATCTTATTCATAATTCTATTTATATTAAATAGTCAAATTTGATTACTTCTTTTTTGTATAAACAACCAGGAAAATGGACAATGTACTAATAAGAACTCCGACGAGTATTCCAAAGGCTATTCCTATTTTAATGTTTCCAACATTTGCTCCGATTGCTGCACCGAGCATAAGGCCTAAGGCTAAAATCGGTCCACTGATCAAATAGTATTTATATTTATTGTTCATACTTTTTAGTTTTTCCAGTTATCATTATGCAACAAAGGTATGCGCATAGAACAAGAGTTTATGTTATCGCTACGTTATCTTTAGGTTAATGCTTCACTCATCAGACAAATTCATTTCAATCCATTCCCAGCATTTATCAATACCCTTCAACCTTTCAACCATAGACATAGGTATATGAAAATCAGGATATAAACAATCCAGCTCATTGCGACTCACATCCGGTCTTTCAAAGTAAGAATGACTTATATAGCCCTTTGTGCCTGTAAATGGCAGTTCAACAGGCAATACATCACCAAAACAAGTAGGCTTCTGTGAAGTCGGAGTTCCTATAATGGGGAAAAGATGATTATCCTTTATAGTTGTAAGCAAATAATTTGCACTACTGAAGGTGTTCTGGCCTTGTATGAATATTACCTTCCCTTCAAAACGGTTCTTTATTTTTGGAAGAGAATGCAAGTTCTCAAAATCTCCCATTGTAATAAGTTCTTCTGATTTACATTTGCTGCAATCATAGAAATCAGGCATACACTTGAAAAGAAAATCAGATTTTCTGACAAATGTCTTATATCTTGATATACTGTCCGTATCAACCCCAAGATATTGTAGAAGCTGGTCGCCAAGCATACTATTTCCTCCGCCATTATAACGCATATCTACTACCAGTTTCCGTATATGATGCTGCTTTATATCGGCATCGATCTTGTCTATAAATTCAAGAAATGACGGCAGGAAGTTCAGATAATTATCCTCAACTTTGGTACCCGTAATCTGACATAATTGCAAATACGACTGTAAATCATACATCGCATTAAATTGCAGATAGCATTTATCTTCAATTATCTGATAGGAAAACAAATCATCACGCTTCACGGTAACAGGATATGGAGGGAACTTCACTTGATGCCATCCGGAACGATTCTCTGTTTCCGACTCAAAAAGCAGACTATTTCCATCGTGAAAGTCAAGACAAACTCCATTTGCAGTATCTACTCCTATCTGATGCAGAAATGCTTTGCGATTCAGATAAAAACTCCATAGCCCTGCCTTTACTTCATTCTCCGAGGGCATTGCTTTACGCATAGCCGACCTGACATCTTTAACGGATATTCTATTTATGGAAACAATCTCTTTTCCCGTGAAATCAGGATATTCTGGATCTATAGCATACAGATAAAAACAGCCTTCATAATATCTTATCTCGTATGGATAAATTAATCCATCTTCAGGCATGAAATAAGTATGTGCGTCTTCAAGTATGGCTAACAGAGAATTCAAGGCAAACTGGAAGTGCTGCAAGTCTATCACACCTTTCATTTCATGGCAGATTTTCTCTGCCTGTCTTTCAAATCTGTTGAATCTTTCAGGATTAACTATACTGACAGGATGAAATAACCTGATAAAATGCAACAGATTCATTACCTCATTCTGATATTTATTGTAACTTTCATCAGAGAAGGTTACCGGTATTTTATGAAAAGTATTATTGTCCATCATGATATCATGATTTTAAGAATCTTCTTTATTTTCATCACTTGAGTTTTTATCTGAATTGGCAAAAAATAAGTAATACATCGTACCAAACATATTTCCTAATGCAATACCTACAGCTAACTTATCCATCGCAACACCCAAAACTATTCCTAATAACACACCCCACAACAAACAAGTTGCAAAACTTAGCTTTTTATTTCCTTTTTTATTCATACAATCAAATAGAATAATATTACTAAATTAGCCATATACTATCTCATATTTTCGTCTGCCTTATATCTGCACAAAGCCTGTCCACTGTAATGGCGCAGTCTCCATACAATACAGGTTTCATCAAAGAAGAACATTATTGATAAAAGGCCAAAGTAACATATAGAAATATCACCTATTATAAAGCCCAACAACAAAGGGATATATCCGCATACACAGTGTGCAAGAATATTAGCTGTACGGAAATGAATTATCCTCATATCTCCTTTATAAAAGAGACGTACGGTATAGTTATGTTTGTTATATATTACCGCAAATTTACTATATGACCGAGGATTGATTATAATATAAACGACAGCCTGAATTAACCAGTTCAATAAAATACCACAAAGCAAACTGGAAAGTATTAAATATTCGCCTTTACTGAAAAATTTCCCTGAAGTTACATCCATACTTTCAATCCCATGTACGGCATAAAACAAGAACAGAATAACAGGAAAGATAATAATAAAGATTACAATTACTTTTAAATTTATATGCTTAGGTTCTGTGATGTCTATCATCACTTCCTCTCCTTCAGGGCCTCTTCCATATGAAATCAATGTTCCTTTTCCGGATGACTGTCCGCTAAAATATTTCTTAAACGCTTTCATATCTATTGCATTTTTTCATCTTATTCTTTATCACACTGCAAATATAATGTGATACAATCAAATCATTTGTTATCCTTATGTTATCTTTAGGTTAATACTTCAATTTATGGTTTATATTAGTAATCATAATATTATATTTGCATTGAAAAACCATTAAAAAGTCATATAATATCATATATGGAGACTTCAAAACGTAAGAAAAACATATTATTCATCACCATACTGTCTGTCGTAGGACTTGTCGGGGCTATGGCTCTGCAGATGATATGGATATACAATTCGTATGAACTGATAAGAAACGATTTACTCAAAGTAAGTTCTGAAGTATTTGAGAAAGCTCTAAGAGAAGAAACGAACTTAGCCTGTAAGGAAATTCCTGAAGGTACAGAAATACTAGCCGGTCCTGAAAGTGACTCCATACCTTCAATAACATATCTGTATGAAGGCATACAAAATCTTGGCATTGAAATGTCAATCAACAGAATGGATTCTTTAGTAGAAATATTTCTGAAAGACAAGGATATAAGCAATAATCATTATATAAATATTATTGACATTAAGAATGATACTATCATAAAAAGTACCTCTGAAAATCAAGCTGATTTAGACGACAGATTGAATTCTAAAATCATTCCTATAAAAACAGATTTGTCACAAGGAGTACAGTTGGTATTATTAAATCCTTATATTTATATTTTCAAGCGTATGGGCCTGATGCTTGCCGGTACATTCATCATAATGCTGCTCGTAATCGTCTGCATCAGCTATCAGGTAAGATTCATTTCACGCTTCGAGAAGATTTTCCAGATTCGCGAGGACTTCTCATACGCCATGATACACGACATGAAAACACCGCTCACGTCCATCATCATGGCGCTGAATTTCCTCAGAAGCGGAAAGCTTGACAACAGGCAGGAAATGAAGGACAAATATTTCGACATTGCCGAAAACGAGGCAGACCACCTGCTTACCCTTACAAATAAAGTGCTGACAATCTCCAAACTGGAAAACCATAAACTGGAGATGAACAGAACAGAAGTTGAGCTTACTCCTATAATAGACAAACTGACCGAGAAGTTCAAGGCAAAATCGCAAAAGACGGTGAATTTCATAACAGAAATAAAAGCCGAAACAGCTTATGCCGACGCTGAATATCTGGAAGAGGTACTCAGCAACCTGATAGACAATTCCATAAAATATTCGGATGAAAGCGTGGAGATAAAAATAAGCACTGCTCAGGACGACAGATACACTATGATGAAGATACGCGACAACGGATTCGGTATCTCAGAAAAAGACATTCATCTGATATTCCAGAAGTTTGAACGCGCGTCCGCAATAAAGCGTAGCCGCAAAAACGGCGCATCGGGTTTCGGACTCGGACTGAGCTTTGTCGATCAGGTGGTAAAGGCACATCACGGGAAGATATTTGTTACCAGCATTGAAGGTGAGTTTACTGAATTTATAATATATTTGCCTCTGACAGACAGTGAGGAATAAACCAAAATCAATAATAATATGACAAACAGACAATTGAACTTTGATAACATAGACAAGGTGGAGAACCTCATTTATACTCCGCTGGAAAAGAAATACCTGAAAGTACAGATAGTAAAAACAGTATTGGTTTATATCATCTTTATGGGACTCACACTTCTGCTCCTTCTGGCAGAGGAGTTCACCTGTCGTGTGGCAACGACAATCGGCATAGAATGTGTTTTCCTGACAGCTATGATTGTAAATCTTTTTCTACTTCCCAAGGCCTATGCCTACAAAGGATTCGCCATCCGCGAGCATGACATCACATTCCGTTCGGGGATCATATTCCCTTCTGTAATTACGATTCCTTTCTGTAAGATACAGCAGGTCAGCGTACGCCAGAACCCGATAACACGCATTTTCGGGCTTTATGCCATCGACATCGTAAACGGTGCGCAGATGCTTGAAGCTACCAGTATTCCGGGACTGACTGAAGATAAAGCAAACGATATTAAGGCACTTATAACAGAAAGCATAAGAAATGAAAATAAATGATTTCTCAATACCGCGCAGGATGAGCAAAAGCGCTTTCGTGATTTTCTTCGTGAAGGCTCTGAGAAGCTATGCAAGTCTTATCCTGATACTTTTCACTGTCAGGATATTCGATTCGTCCGATGAAACTTCTGTCATGGAATATATAATAATGCTTCTGTCCTATCTGGCAGGATTCATTGCCTTATCGCTGATAACCGCATTCCTAAGCTTCTACTTCAAAAAATATTATGTTGAGGACGGTAATCTGATTTTTATCCATGGTGTAATACAGCATGAAAGGACAAGCATCCCTCTGAATAAGATTCAGTCTTTACGTACCAAGAGCGGTCTCATCTATCGTATGCTTGATATGAAAGGCATCTCGTTCGACACGCTTGCATCGCGGACTGAAGAGATAGAACTCATCCTTGACGATGACGACTGGGATGCTCTGTTAAGCCGTGTGGAGACTCAGGAAAATACACAGGAGGAAGTACAAGAGACTGAAGCTACGGAACAGGAGGCTACAGCAAACACCAAGACCGTGAAACTGGAGGTAAGCAACCTGAATCTGATTAAAGGTGCTCTCTGCCAGAATCACCTGAAAGGCATGGCTGTGCTGTTCGGTGTGCTTGCCACGCTGTACAATCAGATAACTTCCGTCAACGACAAAGCCGCAAATTATTTCATTGACTATGTAGAGACACATGCCGATTCTTCAGCATTCTCTGTTACAGCTGTTTTAACGGTCATCGTGATATTGTACTTAGTAATACTGATCTTGTGGATGGGAAAGGTTTTCCTGCAATACTTCAATATGGATATACGTATGGGCGAAAAACAGCTTTTCTTCGAAAGCGGACTGATTACGCGCAACAGCAGCCGGTTCTCGTTCGACAAGGTATGTACGCTTTACGTAAAAAGGAATATCATTGAAAACTGGTTGGGCTGCTGCACTATAATGGTAAGGCAGGCACTGAATGCCACAGACGAAAAGAAAGGTGCCGACGTAAAGATTTACGGTTCATCGCATGACGGAAACTTCCTGAGCTGGTGGCTGGGGAAAGACTATACCTCCTCGCCCACTGTCATTTCTGCCCGTTCAGGTTATGGTCTGCTTGGCTACACCATAAGATTCGACATTCTGATTTCGCTGGCAGTAGCCATAGTCTTGTGCCATTACGGACAATACATCTGGCTTTTTGCTCCCATAGCTTATATGCTGGTTTCGCTTGCCAAGGGACTTCTTGCGGTACGCAGAAGCCATATTACCCTCAAAGAGGACTATATGGAAATAAGCAACGGAAAGTTTGCCGAGATTTATAATTATGTGAAGTATGACAATATAGAGGTAGTACGTATGGTTTCCACTCCTTTCACACCATATTATCACAGGGTGAAACTGGTGATTTCCACAAATGGAACATCATTCGCCATAAGAAGTCTGAAAGAGCACGAGGCAAAGGAGATATACGAACTGTTGTTACTTAACTGCCACAATAATTAAATCATATTTTCAGCTCTATTCAATTTTTATTTTACAAAGACACAGAGAATACGATATTTTGAATACCTTTGTGTAGAAAAATCAGAAGAACAATGATAAAACTGTTATTAGTAGAAGACGACAAGAATCTTTCATACATAGTCCAAAGCGGACTACAGGATATAATTGGCGGATATGAGGTAATCACCGCATTCAATGGCAAGGAGGGTTTGCAGGCATGGGAGGAACATCATCCTGACATCATCATATCGGATATAGACATGCCGGTGATGGACGGTTTCGAGATGGTACGCCATATCAGGGAAACGGACGGTGACACCCCTATCCTTTTCGCCTCTGCACTTACATCGCCAAAGGACGTCAGAAAAGGTTATGACATAGGTGTGAACAACTACGTTAAGAAGCCATTCATCCCTGATGAACTGGATGCCCATCTGCACGCCATTCTGAAAATGAAGGAAGGCTCGAAGACACGCGATGAAAGCGGAATGTGCAAGTTCGGGAAATATACTCTTGATGCAGGACACGCTACGCTGCACAACAATGAATCGGGCAATAACACTACACTGACTGCAAGAGAGGCACAGGTTCTGCAACTGCTTGCCGAAAACAAAGACGAAGTGGTAAGAAGAGAGGTTATCCTGAACCGTTGCTGGGACAAGAATGATGATTATTTCGCTTCGAGAAGTCTTGATGTGTTCATCACAAAATTGCGAAAGCTGTTCGAAAACGACCCTCAGATAGAGATCAAGACAGTAAGAGGTGTTGGACTTATGCTTACTGTAGGGCAGTAAGTATTATTTACAGAAAGCTATGAAAAAAATTATTCTAATAACCGGAGGACAACGCTCCGGCAAGAGTACATACGCTGAAAAGCTTGCACATCAGCTAACGGACAGGCCTGTCTATCTTGCCACAGCAAAGATATGGGACGAGGAGTTCCGCCAGCGCGTATTGCGCCATCAGCAAAACCGCGGTCCGGAGTGGACTAATATAGAGGAAGAAATGGAATTAAGCAAGCACAATCTGGAAGGAAGGGTTATCGTGATAGACTGTATCACACTTTGGTGCACTAATTTCTTCTTCAAGCATCATGATGTCCAGAAAACACTGGACTCAATAAAAGCAGAGTTCGACAAATTTACCGTTCAGGACGCGACATTCATTTTCGTGACAAACGAGATAGGTCTTGGAGGAGTATCAGAGAATGAGATACAGCGCAAATTCACAGATGTCCAAGGATTTGCAAACCAGTATGTAGCTTCGAAAGCCGATGAAGTGATTTTCATGGTTTGTGGTATTCCAATGAAGATAAAATAAAAAATAATCAGAAAATGAAAGAGTTTAATATCAAACCAATACACGATCCGCAGTTTGAACTGGAAGTAATCGACAAAATAGACAATCTTACAAAACCAAAAGGTTCTTTGGGCCGACTAGAAGAGCTTGCCAAACAGATTTGCATGATCCAGCATACACTTTCTCCACGTTTAAGCAATCCATACAACATTCTGTTTGCCAGCGACCACGGTATAGTGGAAGAAGGAGTTAGCGTCTCTCCAAAAGAAATAACATGGCAGCAACTATATAATTTCCTGGATGGTGGTGCTGGAATAAACTTCCTGTGCCGACAGCATGGATTTGAACTGATGCTGGTAGATGCCGGAGTAGATTATGACCTGCCTTATGACCGTGGAATAATCAACATGAAGGTAAGAAAGAGTACCCGCAATTATCTTCGTGAGGCGGCAATGACCAAAGAAGAAATGGAACTGTGCATAGAGAGAGGAGCTGAATGCGTGGAAATGGCCCATAATAAAGGATGCAACATAGTAAGCTTCGGCGAGATGGGTATAGCAAACACATCAGCCTCATCACTTTGGATGTCATCTTTCGCGAATATACCATTGAGGCAATGTATCGGTGCCGGAGCAGGACTGCATGCCAAAGGCATTGAGCACAAATATCAGGTCCTGAAACAGGCACAGGACAATTTCAAGGGAGAGCACACTGCCGAAGAAATCATTTGCCGTTTTGGAGGATACGAAATGGTAATGGCTATAGGAGGAATGCTTAAAGCCGCCGAACTCAGGATGATTATCCTTGTTGACGGATTCATTATGAGCAACTGCATACTTGCTGCTTCGCAACTTTATCCTGAAGTTTTGCAATACGCAATTTTCGGTCATCAGGGTGACGAAGCCGGTCACCGTATTCTGCTGGAACATCTCAAAGCATCGCCGCTGCTTCATCTCAATCTTCGTTTGGGCGAAGGAAGCGGAGCTGTCTGTGCCTACCCTATAGTAGATTCTGCAGTCAGAATGCTAAATGAGATGGACTCATTCAAAAAAGCGTCTATAACAAAATACTTTTAAACTCTAAAGACTAAAAAAGACTATCGGAATGAATCAGATTCTTGCAGCTTTTATATTCTTTACCCGTCTGCCGTTCTGGAAAATCAAAAGCGTACCGGACGAATGTTTCAAACATGTAGTCAGCTATTGGAGTTTCAGCGGATGGCTCACGGGCGGTATCATGGCGATATGTTTCTGGGGTATAAGCCAGATACTTCCGGTCCCAATAGCGGTAATAGCGGCGCTTACTGTCCGTCTTCTCATAACCGGAGCATTGCATGAAGACGGACTTGCCGATTTTTTCGACGGCTTTGGAGGCGGAAGAGACAGGGAGAGCACTCTCAGAATTATGAAAGACTCCCATATCGGTACATACGGTGTACTGGGATTAATCATATACTATCTTCTGGGGTACCAGCTCCTGAGTTCCATAAATCCGTCATACACTCCGTTTATACTGCTATGCTGCGATTCTTTCTGTAAATTCGTATGCAGTCACATATTATGGCTACTGCCTTACGCCCGTAAAGAAGAAGAAAGCAAAGCCAAGGTTATATACTCAAGACAAAACTATAAGGAAGAAACAGCATCAGCCATCGGAGGACTGCTTCCGCTTGTATTCATGTCTCACAGTTTCTTCATAACACTGCCGGTTCCGATACTGGTATTTATCTATATACAACACCTGTTGCGAAAACGATTGGGTGGATATACAGGCGACTGTTGCGGAGCGTCATTTCTGATATGTGAACTGTCAATGTGGTTCTCCATTGCAATAGTTTCAGGATTGATCCGATAAAAACCTAAATACGATGAGTACAGGAAAAAAGAAGAAAATAGTATGGGTGAGACATACCACCCCAGATGTAATCCCGGGAACATGTTACGGCCAGACTGATGTACCGTTAAAAGCTTCATTTGAAGAAGAGGCATTAAGATGCGCCGGACAGCTAAAGAAATACTCATTCCAGAAAGCATATACCAGTCCACTCTCACGCTGCACACGGCTTGCCGGGTTCTGCGGCTTCAAGGAAGCTGTCCATGACCCGCGGCTTATGGAGATGAATTTCGGCAACTGGGAGATGAAGCGTTATGACGAGATAGACGATCCATATCTGTCCCGGTGGTTAGACGACTACCTCCATCTTCCCGCACCTAACGGCGAATCTCTGGAGATGCAATATTCCAGGATATCATCCTTTATTGATGACATTCTTAAAAAGGAAGAAAACGAAATCGTGGTTTTCTCCCACGGCGGAAGCATAGTATGTGCTATGATTTATGCCGGTATGGCAACATTCGAGAACGGATTCAGCAAACAGCCCTCTTATGGTGAAATTGTAGAGATGGAGTTCTGATACCCGACTACGAGACAGGAAGAACACCTGACGACATATAAACCACGGCAGCCACAATGACGATCATAAAGACTTCGGAAACTCTGTTTATACGGATGGCCACATCGACATCCTCGCGTACAAACTTACGATTGTTACTGCCGATAAATGGTTTATACACCAGTTCCCCGAAATAATTGTGAGGTCCTCCGAAACGGCAATTCAAGATACCGGCAAGCGCAGCCTCCGGATAACCGGAATTAGGACTTGCGTGTTCATGCCCGTAACGAAGCACAAATCTCAACAGCGACGGACGTCCGGAAGCCATTACCATCAGAAAAGCAGTGATACGTGCCGGTATAAAATTGGCGGCATCGTCAATCTTTGCCGCACAATATCCAAACAGTCTATAGCGTTCATTCTTGTACCCTATCATCGAATCAAGGGTATTTATCATCTTGTAAGTCAGCATGCCCGGTACACCCAGCAGCATGAACCAGAATAACGGAGCAATCACCCCATCACTCAGATTTTCAGCAAGAGTTTCCAATGCAGCGGCACGTACTTCCTGACCGTCAAGCTCGTTTGTATCCCTGCCTACAATACGTGCAACCTGCTTCCTGCCTTTTTCAAGCGACACTTCCATAGCGTCGAATACCATCCTGACCTCGTCTATCAATGTTTTTCCTGCCAGACAATAGAACACCGCGACTGACGAAAGAAGCACACCAGCCCAGTTACTACATGAAGAAACATATTTCAAGAGGAAATAGGAGGCTATAAAAACAACCGCTATAAGCAGCAAGGCCGTGAACGCTCCCTTTATGCGACGGAAACGTCCACTATTCAGTCTATGTTCGAAAAAGCGAATCATATTTCCGAAACCTATCACAGGATGAGGCAGCCAAAGAGGGTCGCCCAACAACTTGTCCAACACTACTCCCGCCAGTAACGGTAACAATACATTCAACGTATGCAAATCCATTCTTTAATACAATTAATCAGTTCATCATTTTCTTCAGGCATCTGTACGGCAATCCTGAAGAAACGTTCATCAAGTCCATCGAAATTCGAAGCGTCACGAATCAATATTCCTTTTTCCACTGCCAGGAAAGTTTTCAGTTCCGAAGCCTTACCTTTTTTCAGGCGCACAAGCATATAGTGAGTATCCGATTTCATGACATCCATCTCCCCTGTCATTTCCAGAGCAGAAGCCACACGGTCTTTCTCACGGAGCAACGCAGGCAAATCGATTTCAAACTCATCATGATGAGTCAGCAGATAATGGCCTGCCGATATGGCAAGAGCATTGACAGACCACGGCATCTTGCACTTCTTCAAGCGGTTTATCAGTTCCGGATTTCCGGTAACTCCACCCAACCTTAGCCCCGGAATGGCAAAATGCTTTGTCATGGAATGGAGCAACAGCACATTCGGCAACATAACAGTTTCCTTGGCCGACAATAATGGGACTGCAGTAAAAGCCTCGTACGACTGGTCTATTACAAACAGACATCCCGGATTATTGACTATCATCTTACGGAGCTCATCCACATCCACGGCTTTCCCCGTAGGATTGTTAGGATTACATATCCAGCATATGTCGCAACCGAAAATATCCATCCGCTCAAAAGAATATGACTTTATGATTTCATGCGAATGTAACCTGCACGCATCGGCATATTCGCTGAATGTAGGCATCAGAATTACCGAACGGCTTTCCCTGAAAGCCTGGGCTATAAGATAAATAGCTTCGGTAGCTCCGTTTGTGACACAAATCGAAGCATCCACAATATCCAGTTGCTCCGCCCACAATCTTTCCAGGGAATATGGCTCCGGTTCAGGATAAGAACGTATGCATGATATCACACTGCACAAATAGGCATTAAGCCCGTCATGAGAAACATTTCCATAAACATTCGAGCTGAAATTCATACGGATTCCATTCCTGTACTGAAAAATATCATCACCGTGTCCTTTAATCATTATCTGAAAGTATTTTATACAACAATGGCATATTTATGTGCGAACGAACATGAGCAGCCAGTCTGTCATACTGTTCTTCCTTAAATGATAGATAATCGGATATATTCCCTTTTTCAATGTCTGTATAAGGCGCCAACAGATAATTGACAACAGCTTCATTATCCAATATTCCATGCATATACGTACCAAAACATTTCTCTCCCACTCTCCATCCTTCGGCTGTTCCATCCTGCAGATAATTCAAAGGAACTGCATCACTGTCAGCCGATAAAATGCTTTGTCCCATATGAATCTCATATCCTTTGCAGGTATCTCCGTCCTTATCCAGAAATCTGAATTCAGTCTGGCGTGTAACCTTTTCCGACAGCATGACAGTAGAAACAGGCAACAGTCCAAGTCCCGGCAAACGGCTTATTCCTCCTTCCACACCGTCCGGATCTTCTACAGACAGTCCCATCATCTGATAACCTCCACAGATACCGAAAACGGTTGCCCCGTTTCGTGCCGCCCTGACTACAGCCTCGACCACTCCGTTCCGGCGCAGTTCCAGCAAATCATCCAGAGTACTTTTTGTTCCAGGCAATATCACTATGTCAGCCTTGCTTATCTCCTCGGTATTATTGGTATAATACAGATTTACACGCTCGTCCCGCTCCAAACGGTTGAAATCAGTAAAGTTTGACAAATGACGCAACAGGACGACCGCAATGTTAACCTTTCCGCTTACTGCCGCACGCTGTTTCTGCTGCAATTCCAGAGAATCCTCCTCTTCTATATAGATTTCCTTATAATAAGGAATCACGCCAAGCACCGGCACACCGCAAGTCTCCTCCATCATTTTCATGCCCGATTCAAACAGGCGCAAATCGCCACGGAACTTATTTACTATTATTCCCTTTATGCGCTTGCGGTCTTCCGGCAACTGCAATGCAATAGAGCCGTAAGCACTGGCAAACACACCGCCACGGTCGATATCAGCCACCAGAATTACATCCGCACCGGCATACCTTGCCATCGGCATATTGACAAGATCTGTATCCCTAAGATTAATTTCGGAGATACTTCCCGCACCTTCCATCACTATAGGATTATAACGCTCCGCCAGTCTGTCGAAAGCAGCACATACCTCACGGCGCAACTCGTCCCTTCCCTCTTTGCGGAAATATTCGTATGCACTGCGGTTACCTATAGGCTTTCCGTTCAATACCACTTGCGATGTATGATCCGAGCTCGGTTTCAGCAGCAGAGGATTCATATCCGTATGACACGGCACACCTGCAGCCTCCGCCTGTACAGCCTGCGCCCTGCCTATCTCCAGACCTTCAGGAGTGGCATACGAATTGAGAGCCATATTCTGTGCCTTGAAAGGAGCCGGACGATAACCGTCCTGCAGGAAAATCCTGCACAATGCCGTTGCCAGAACACTCTTACCAACATCACTGCCTGTGCCCGCCAGCATCAAAGGGTGTAATCGTTTGATATGTATAGTCATTGATTTCTAAATTTGATTATTATTGATCAGAATCTTTTTTCTTTCTTTTGTAAGAAAATTTCAACCATTTTTCTTCCTGCCATTGTTGCCTTTGCATCTCGAACCTGGCCATGACAATAAAATTGAAAGCGGCATCCTTCGCCAAAGCTATTTTCGGCCGGTCATAACCGTCGAACAGGCCCATCACACCTTCAACCACACACCGACGCGTCTTTAGCGTAATGATAATAAACCTCACCCACGTGACATTCAGAAGCCATCCAAGTATCCAGATTTACAGTTTCCCTACCGGCGGCTATTGTATGAAATTTTCCGTCAATGTAATCTGGACCGCATTTAAACGGTTGTACACACATTCCCTTTCTTTTGAGAACGCGCAACAGTCCCATCGTAAACGTAGTTTTTCCGCTTCCTGACGCAGCAGCACCAATCAAAACTGAGGTTTAACTGACAACATATAGTCTCCTATCCTTTTATAAAACGGACACAAAAGTACGAATAAAACAACAGATAACCAACTAAATTGTCAGGACGCCAATAAAACCATTCTTAATAATACGCTTATCTTATCTCACTTTTCAATAACTGCCGATACAACCTCTCTCAGCGGCAAATTGTCCGATTTTGGTATAAGTTATATATTTACAAGCCTAACCATTTTCCCCAAAAAAGCACGAAGCCCCATACTTACGGTATAAAAGTCATAAAGAAGTTATCAGTTCACCTGAAGGTGGACTTCAGAAGGATTATTTCCTTTCCATTCCATCAGCAATTCATCGGCAAGATATTCATCGCTAAGGCAATGCATATCAGCAACTCCATTGCTTATAAGTTTATAAGTTTCAGAATCATAAAAGAAGGCAAGCGCATCTTCGTATTTTATCTGTAACTTATCTGCAAATAAGCGGACAATACGCGCATATTTCATCTGCAATACTATTTTATCAGCCAACATATTCACCTCCTTCTGCTTTTATTTCTTCCGCCCCAATAAAATGTAAATGGTGTAAAAGTACATCTTGATTTAATATACACAGCTGATGATTGGGATGTTCATATGCCAATCTGCCAAGCGCATCTTCTTTACTCATAGCTCCTGAGAAAAACAAATCTATTGTATTAAATACTTTATCATTGGCTATACCTCCTTCCACAATATCGTACATCATTTCATTAAGTCCCTTACGGCATTTACCAACGTAATCCAACCACTCTTCATCATAACTTTCAAATACTTTCACAACATAGCCTGACAACTCCTCATCCAACAGATATTCATTGACAAAAGCACGCTTGCCACGCAATAAAAAACGCTGTGCATACTTTTCTGCCTGAATGCGTATAGATGTCAAATAAATGCCCTTGCCAAAATCCAGATGTTCACGTGAATGATATACATCGGGAGTTTCTATCACCCTGTCCGAAGCATGATACAGTCTCATTCCAAAACTCCTTTCTCCTTCATATATGAAATCAAGTCGTCCACAATATATTCTTTACTGAATGTATGTAGCACCTCATATCCCGGTAATAGATATTCAGTAAGAATACCAGATGAGCGCAACATACCATATACTTTACCTGCACTCATTTTCAAAGCATCAGCCAGACTGCCGACACAAAACGTTGTAAAACACAGCTGTTCAAAATTCATAAAATTACAAATTGAAATGTGAGGTATATGCAAATATAAAACTTATTAATTAGATATAACCCTGCCAGCATATATTTTTTCGTTTTCTTAGGCCTTTATGATTTTCACTCTTTTCCTTCCTTACATTCCTAAAGCACGAAGCCCCCGGCAAAGTAAATCTGCCGAAGGCTCCTGTTTTTTATTCTCTTATCTCGCTTTTCAATAACCTCCAACACAACCTTTCTCACAATCGGCATGTGCCTGACGGAAGCCGGAAGACAAATGGCTGGGCATTGCAGACGGCTTTAAGGCTATATGGATAGAAGAAGACCGCGAACAACTGAAAGGAAAGGGAAAGGATAAGGATATACTGCGAAACCTGCAATTCACCCGGCGGTATATTAAAGGCAAGAATGTTGTCCTGCTGGATGATGTACTCACTACCGGAGAAAGTTTCAGGCAGCTGAAACGAAAAATGGAACAACTGGGAGCATTGTCCGTTGTCGGGGTGTTCCTGGGAAAGACAGTGTAATATTTTGATTCTTTTGTTTATTTCTTATCTTTTTAGTCTAGTGATTGCCTTTTCTTATTCTTCCACTTCACCAGCAACTAACAGAAATCTCATACTTACAGCATATTGGCTTTTTTCAATATGGCACGGGCTATTATCAATCCAAAAGACCTGTTCCACCTTCTCCTTTTATCAGGAGAAGCGGGACAAGAAACTTTCTATGTAACGTGAGCTACAGCATGGCGGCATACTTGCGTACCTGCTTCAGACGCTCCATAAAAGAGGGGTCTGCAGCCGCCTGCTGCATATTGCAATCAAGCTGCATCCGCATCAGTAGCGAAGCACTGATACCCAAAGCTGCCTCGAAAAGCATCGCTGTCTGCGTAGTAATCGGCCCGCGGCAGTTGAGAATGTCATTCAATACCTTGTAGGAGATGCCCATCTGCTCGGCCAATCTGCGCTGCGAGAGCTTGCGTTCTTCGGTCTCTTCCTTCAGCAGTTCGCCCGGATGTATAGGGCGTTGACAGATGTATTTTCCCATAATTATTCTATTTATAATGGTTTGATAATTCAAGTACATACGTTCCGCCTCCGGCACCGTTTTTCGAGAGGATGCCAACCGCTCCGGTCAGTTCCACCCACCTTGAAGGACTCATGGTGAATGCATTGCTGCCCGCTTCTGCCAGAAGGGGGTCGAATTCGACCCCTTTAAACGCGGGGTTGTTTAGTTGCTCCCACAGTCCGAGGTATTCCAGCGTGTTCTTCAGTCGCATCCAGTTCTTCACCACGTCTTTAGGCTCGGCAGGATTTTTCTGGCGAGCGATGTCCGTGATGCAGATATAGTCAATGCCATTATGCTGCAAGGTCCTGATGGTGGTACCTTTCACCTGGAGGGTCGATTTCTTTGCCATAGTATTCTTTTTCTTTTGATTACGCTAACAAAAATAACCCTTTTCCGGCAATAATCATTCTATTTCCTATACAATCTTTTAAAGAACGCTTGTTTTGTGCTGCCGCCTGCGAAAGCGGCCGTCGCACCATTCTGTCTATGGGCAGCTCCGGCTTGACGCTTGCGCCGGGGCAGCTGTATGTGGAATGAAGGTCTTCGTTTCGGTGTCGTCAAAATAAATGGTCGTACCGTCAGTTACGAACTTACCGTTCTCTCTCTTGTAGGGCACGTTGGTAAAGCCGGCGAATGTCCAGTCCTACCGTACCGCTTTCCGTAAACTTGATGGCATTGCACAGCAGATTGTTGCCGATCTGTACCAGCCGGTTGCGGTCACCCATCAGAATGATGTCGCTGCATCCGGTAATGCGCAGGGTCAGGTCTTTGGCTTCAGCCCGTGGTTCAAATTCTGTCTGAATTAGATTTCATTGCTTATTTAATTCTAAATATTCCACTTCAAAACATATCAGTCGGCAAAATTAGTCAAATATTTGACTAATTGAATAAAAAGAATTACTTTTGTAGCGCGAATACAAAAACTTAATTCGATGAATCAAAACGAAAAAGTTATTTCAAGGGCATGTATCCTGCAACTTATCCGTACACGTATGGCATCACGACAGGCGATGCAGAAACTGCTGAAAGAGTCAAATGCAGGAATAACATTCGAAATGCTGCAGATTATGAGCTGCCTGTGGAGCGAACAAGGCATAAGCCAGCAGATACTGGCGGAAAGAACGGCTAAAGACAAGGCATGCCTGACAAATCTGATGACCAATCTGGAAAAAAAAGGTTATGTATGCCGACAGGAAAATCCTAACGACAGGCGTAACAAACTAGTCTTTCTTACGGAAGAAGGTGAAAAATTCCATCAATGGATAGCACCGAAACTGGACGATTACTACAAAAGGCTTGAAGATATAATTGGAAAAGAAAAAATACGTCAGACAGAAATACTGCTAAAAGAACTCCAACATGCCATTGAAACTTACTAGACATATCTTACCGTTATTGATGACCACAGCGTATGCAATAACAGGACATGCACAAACCGACTCTATGCATATATCGCTGCAACAACTATTCGATTTGGGAACGGAAAACAGCCTGCAACTCTCTGCCGACAGGCTGAAAGAACAAATGGCATACGAACGTACACAGACTGCACATATGGCAAAACTACCCGACATCGGGATAGGATTAAAGGGAGGTTTCCTGGGACAACCCATTGTGTGGCAAAACGGACTGAGCAATCCAAGCCGTCCGCAGACACCGGACTGGCAACAGAATTATGCCATCGACTTCACACAACCTTTATATCAGGGAGGACGAATAAAATACAATGTCCGCAAGGCAAACATTGAACATGAAGTGGCAATACTGCAAACAGCCACAAACTGTGCCGACATTAAATTATCACTTCTGGAACAATATCTCAGCCTGTTCAGTCTGTACAAACAATGCATGGTGCTGAACAGAAACATAGACGAATCAAAAAGAAGACTGAAAGACATCCGACGCATGGAGGAAGAAGGTCTGATAACGAATAACGATGTGCTGAGAAGCGAAATGCAACTGACAGAAAACAGGCTGTCGCTTACGGAAACAGAAAACAACATACGTCTGGTTTCACAGCAGCTGGACATCCTGCTAGGTCTGGACGAGACATTGCTGCTGATACCTGATACAGCTTTACTGGGACAGGATTTCGTGACAGAATCATATACGGACTACGTAAACAAGGCTTTCTTTTCCGACCCGTACATACAAGTGCTGCAAAAGCAGACTGAACTGGCACAGAACAACGTCAGAATAGTACAGGCTGAAAAAATGCCTCAACTTTCACTCACGGCTTCAAACACTCTGGCAAGACCGGTTTCAAGAACCTTGGCAGATATGTATAACAACAACTGGAACATAGGATTGTCGGTCAGTTATTCATTGTCGTCGCTGTACAAATACAAACATCGCATGAACGAAGCGCGCCGTGGAGTAATGCTGAGCCGGAATGCCGAGGAACAGCAAAAACAGCATATCCGCACTAACATAAATGCCGCATTGCTGAAACACCACGAGGCGATAAACCAAGTGGAAGTATTGAGGCTGTCAGTGAAACAGGCTGAAGAGAATTACAGGATTATGAACAACAGGTATCTTAACCAGCTTGCAATCCTCACAGACCTGCTGGATGCCGACAATCTACGTCTTAATGCCGAACTGGAACTCACTACGGCACGCACAAGAGTGATTTATACTTATTATGAACTACAACGAGCAATAGGAAATATATAAAGCCATGTCTGTCTATAACAAATACAAACGTTTGAGAAAACAAAAACTGCGTAACATCGTACTCAATACGGTATGTCTGATAATAGCTGTCTCCGGACTTATATGGACAGTAAACTATTTCAGGAGATATTTCAGTTATGAAATAACAAATGACGCATTTGTAGATCAATACATCGCACCGGTAAATATACGCGTGTCGGGATACATAAGCGAGATACGTTTCAAAGAACACCAATACGTAAACGAAGGTGACACACTGGTAGTGCTCGACAACAACGAATATCTGATACGCCAGAAAGAGGCACGTGCGGCACTTCTTGACGCCCAAGGCTCGAAGGATGTACTTACATCGGGCATACAGACATCGCACACCCGCATAGCGGAACAGGAAGCCAACATAGCGGAAGCAAAAGCTAAGTTATGGCAGTCCGAACAGGATTTCAGAAGATACGAACGGCTTTTGAAGGAAGAGTCCGTGCCACGACAGCAATACGACGTGGCTAAAGCCAATTACGAAGCTGCGCAGGCCAGATACACAGCACTGTTAAGCCAAAAAAAAGCGGCAAGATCACAATATGACGAGGCAAACAAAAAACAGGTAAATGCTGAGGCAAGTATCCTTCGTGCGGAAGCTGCCCTTGATCTGGCAAACCTGAACCTTTCATATACTGTAGTCACTGCTCCATACTCCGGTTACATGGGACGGCGCACACTTGAGCCCGGACAATACGTAAGTGCAGGACAAGTTCTGTCATACATTGTCAGACAGTCAGGCAAATGGATTACTGCCAATTATCGTGAGACTCAGATAGAAAACATATACATAGGGCAGCCGGTAAGAATAAAGGTTGACGGACTGCCGGGGAAAATACTTCACGGACATGTTACGGCAATATCCGAAGCCACAGGTTCAAAATATTCACTTGTACCTACCGACAATTCCGCCGGAAATTTCGTTAAGGTACAGCAGAGAATACCTGTCAGGATTGATCTTGACGACGTAAGCGACGAATGCATGAGTCAGTTACGCGCCGGTATGATGGTTGAAACCGAAGCATTGAAGAAACGATGAAGACTGCACGCGAATTAGACATTCCGATACGCCGCTGGGTGCCCGACTATATAGGAGTAATAACAGTATTCCTGATTATACTGCCTGTAGCAATGCTTAACGGGACTTACACGGGAAGCATAGTAGAAGTATCGAACACCCTGGGCGTATATACCGAGGATATAACCATAGGATATTATGCCGCTTCGGCAGGAATGGCCATATCCTACCCCATCGTACCAAAAATTCTGAACGCCTTCTCATCGAAATCCCTGCTTCTGGCAGACCTGACTTTACAATTCTTTTTGAGCTGGTTTTGCGCGCGACAGAACAACATCGAACTGCTTATAGCCTCAAGTTTCGTCATAGGCTTCCTGAAAGGGTTCATCATGCTGTGGGTCATACGCAGAATAAAATTCATATTCAGCCCCAATGATGTGCGCAGCGAATTCTATGCGTACTTCTATCCTCTGGTTTTCGGAGCTGGACAATTGTCAATGGTAGTAACAGCACTCCTGGCATATCATTACGACTGGAAATACATGTATTATTTCATGATGATACTGTTGCTGGTGGCCATTGTTGCCATCATAGTATTTCTACGCCACGACCGTCCTTCGAAACCTGTAGCGCTGAGCGAACTGCATCTTCGCGAAATGCTTATAATATCCACCAGCATACTGATGCTGATATATGTAATAACATACGGCAAGACACTCGACTGGATGGCATCGTCGAGGATTTGCCTGTATATAGCCATCGGGCCGTTCCTGCTTGCCCTGTTCATATGGGAACAGTTCCATTCGCCCAAGCCATACGTAAGCCTGAAACCGTTATTGCAGTGGAAAGCCATACTGGGATATTTCTATATGATACTGATAATGTTTTTCAGTACTTCGACTAATCTGATGACAAGCTATCTCACCACCATACTGAAAGTTGACAATACGCACAGCTATACACTCTATATATGGCTGTTGCCCGGATATATAGTAGGTGCCATAATATGTTTCTGGTGGTTCCGCTGGCAAAGATGGCGCTTCAGGTTTCTAATAGCCGGAGGCATGGCATGCTTTGCGTTTTTCTTCGGGTCACTGTATTTCACCATCTCACCCGACAGTACATACGAGATGCTGTTTTTCCCTCTCTTCATGCGTGGTCTGGGAATGCTCACTCTTATAATAGCATTTGCGCTTTTTGCGGTAGAGGATCTTCCACCCAAATACCTGCTGTCGAACGCGTTTTTCCTCATCACTTTCCGGTCGGTACTTACACCTGTCATGGCATCGGCTTTCTACAGCAATACATTATACCGGCTACAGCAAAAATACATGGTGCAGCTGGCCGAGAATATCACACTGACCGACCCTCTTGCCGCATCACGCTATTCATCGGCACTGACAGGCAATCTGCAACAAGGATATGGAATAAACGAGGCCACACAACTGGCGACAAATACGATGAACAATATTCTGCAGCAACAATCTACACTATTGGCTCTGAAACACATTCTGGAATGGTTGTTTGCGGTTACTCTTGTTATCGCCGTCATATCCCGTTTCATTCCTTTTCATAAGACTGTACGCGTGCCTGTAATACATACGGGTGAAGATATGGTGTGATGTGAAAAAAATTATTATTTCATCAAACTTTTTTCCGGGATATATGGTTATTATATTTGCAGGATATAATTAAACACCAAATAAAGATGATAACCAACAACGACATGCTGTTGGCCTTCGGGCTTACACTGATAGCCGGACTGTCAACCGGCATAGGCAGCCTTATAGCATTGCTGTCGAAAAAGACAGACACACGGTTTCTGTCGGCGTCATTGGGACTGTCGGCAGGAGTAATGATTTATGTATCATTCATGGAGCTTATGCCGGAATCCGTGCATCTGCTCAGCGGAATATACAGTGAACGCGAAGCTTCGGTATATATGCTTCTGGCCTTTTTCATAGGTATAGGGCTTATAGCACTTATAGACTTTCTGGTTCCTGAAGATGAGAATCCGCATGAGATACATTCGTCGCAAGGCAATGACAAGAAACTGAAGCGGACGGGAGTAATGATGGCACTTGCCATAGGAATACATAATTTCCCGGAAGGACTTGCAACATTTACATCGGCACTTACCGACCTTGAAATAGCCATACCTATTGTGTTTGCAATAGCCATACATAATATACCTGAAGGCGTGGCTGTGTCTGTTCCTATCTATCACTCCACAGGAAGCCGCAGGAAGGCATTCTGGTATTCATTCTTGTCGGGAATGGCCGAACCTATCGGTGCACTGATAGGAATACTTTTCCTCATCCCCTTCTGGACTCCTTCAATCAACGCGCTGCTCCTTGCCCTGGTTTCAGGAATCATGGTATATATATCATTCGATGAGCTGCTGCCAAGCACAGAAAAGTACGGACATCACCATTGGGGAATTACCGGTGTAATCTCCGGTATGGCAATAATGGCGGTAAGTCTGTTGCTGATATAATATAAAGAAAGCAAATACCTGATTTTGTGTTAAAACAGGCTTTTAATTTCTATTTTCAAAGAAAAATATGTACATTTATAGACATAAACCTATAAAACCTTATGTTTATGAGAAAGTACATTGCAGAACTATTAGGCACTATGGTCCTTGTATTGCTTGGATGCGGTAGTGCAGTATTTGCCGGCGGTACAGCCGACATCGTAGGTGCAGGAACAGGAACTATCGGAGTTGCGTTAGCTTTCGGCTTATCAGTAGTAGCTATGGCATATTGTATTGGAAACATTTCCGGATGCCACATAAACCCTGCCATCACTTTCGGAGCATGGATAAGTGGCAGGATTGATACCAAAGACGCCTTTATGTACATAGTGTTCCAGATTATCGGAGCCATCATAGGAGCAATGATACTGTCGATACTGGTTGGAACCGGCGGACACGCAGGACCTACAATGACAGGAGCCAACACTTTCGACAACGGAGAAACAGCACAGGCATTCATCGCCGAAGCGGTATTCACTTTTATATTCGTCCTAGTGGTATTGGGCACCACTGACGAGAAAAAAGGCGCCGGAAACATGGCAGGCCTGGCAATCGGACTCACCCTGGCATTGATACACATTGTATGTATTCCTATTACGGGAACATCTGTCAATCCGGCAAGAAGTATAGGTCCGGCTATCATGGAAGGCGGACAGGCACTTAGCCAGCTCTGGCTGTTCATCGTAGCACCGTTGGTTGGTGCGGCATTCAGCTCACTGGTATGGAAATTCATAGGCGGAGGCAAACGTTAAAAAGTCCCGTCATTTAATATCAAATCCACCCCTGTATTGCAACAAAAATATTGTTACAATACAGGGGTTTTTGCTTTATCAAATACATTTACAATAAAATAAAAGGGCAGAAATAAAGAAAAACGGGTCTTTTTTTGGGATTTATTATATAATAAAGTAATTTTGCTCTATATAGAAACGAGCATAAAATATGACACATTTAGAAAAACTAGATTATATACCTCAAAACATAGACCTGATGGCAGGAATGGATATTACGGGAAATATCAAACATCTGTTCAAGACTCCATCAAAGGTTCCGGGATATATGTTTCTGTTATGTTTCCAGGGAACATGTTCAATAACAGTACATCTCACACAATACACAATGAAAAAAGGGACATTGCTTATTTTGCTGCCGGACCTTTATTTTCAGATATTGGAGCAAAGCGATGACTGTAAATTCATTTTTACCGGATTTGCTACCGAACTTGTAAGGAGTTCGTCATTATTCTCAAAATCGATAGAATACACTCCTTTTATATTCGAAAAGCCTGTTTTGCAACTTGACAAAAAGGCGTTTGACCTTATGTATAGCTACTTAAGGATAATTATCAAGGCAAAAAACATTTCGAACAACATTGTCACACAGGAGCAGGCAGCACTGACTTTCACACAGCTGATTTTGGGACTTGGAAATCTTATAAAGAACGGAAAGAGTGTAAACCAGCAATATAACAGAAACCAGGAAATAGTGAAAGAACTTGTCAGAACTGTGGTAATGAACTATCATACGGAAAGAAACGTAAGTTTTTATGCTGACAAGATGCATCTGTCGCCTCAGCACCTCAGTACTACAATAAAGAAGATTACGGGAAAGACCCTGACAGACATCATATCTTCATTCATTATAAATGATGCGAAAGCAAAACTGAAATCAACGGAAATGACGATTCAGGAAATAGCCTACTCACTGAACTTCCCTGACATCTCTTTCTTCGGAAAATATTTCAAAAGATATACAGGCATGTCGCCTAAGCAATACAGAAACACTGAATTATAAAAAAAAGGAAATGCTATGTCTCATCAACATTGCATTTCCTTTTTTTCATTTATCCTTAATCTCTTCTATCGGAGTTATATCGACTATGTTTTCCTCTTCTTTCATTACTTTTTTCTTGAAGCGGATCAGCCTTATCAGGTCAGTCAATGAATAGACTATGGCGGAAACACCAAGTATCGTAAAAGGAAGTGTCGCTGCCTGGAACGGATTTGCCAAGACCACTATACCTGCCAATAACACCAACACAGGAATAACATACATCAGGAACGGCACTCTGGTGATACTGCGCACCGAGATGAAATTAAACAACTGCGAAAGTCCTGCCAACACCAACAACACTCCAAGTACATACATCAGTGTGGTAATGAAAAAGTCAGGCATAATCATAAGCCAGAATCCCAGCAAAGCACTACCCACTGCAGCAACAGGAAATACAGATTTTATTCCTGCCTCTTCCCTACGCTTTGCAGTTGCAAAATATCCAAACACACCTATAAGTCCTGGTAGCAGGAACAGAACTCCAATTGTTATCACAAGATAGCGTACAGCTTCGCCTGGCCATACCACCAACAGAATGCCTATTATAAGAGCACATATACTGCTCAATGCATAGTAATTAAAGTTTCTCATAACAAAATTTTTGTTTTTATTATCAATACGAATTTAAGTATTTATTGCATAAATAACAAAAATATCTCCAATTTGATTGCCTCATATACCTACTTATAGGTATTTTTAAGTATAATTTTACCAATTTATAGGTATTGACGCCACTTTAAAAAGCGGATACCTTTGCCATGACTTAAAAACTATAAAACAGACATAAAATCATGGCAACTGGAAAAATCTTATTTACGGCCGTGTTCTCGGCCCTTACACTCAATGCCGCATTTGCCGACAACAGTGCTGAAAACAAGAAAGAAGAAAAGAAAGAAAGCAGACTTACCTTCGGAGGATATGGCGAGGCTGCCTACAGCAGAAACTTCTTCAGTGACAACTATCTCAGATACACCGATGCGAAAAACTATACCGGAGAAAGTCACGGCAGATTTGACCTTCCACATGTTGTTTTCTATGTGGGATATGACTTTGGCAAAGGATGGTCGTTGGGTAGTGAAATCGAGTTCGAGCACGGAGGAACTGAAAGCGCCGTAGAAATAGAAGAGGAAGAAGCCGGCGAATACGAGAGCGAAATAGAACGCGGAGGCGAGGTGGCACTCGAACAGTTCTGGATTCAGAAATCTTTCTGCAAGGAGTTCAATATCAAGATGGGACATATCATAGTACCTGTGGGAGGGACAAACCAGCATCATATGCCAACAGAATTCTTCGGGGTCTATCGTCCGAAGGGTGAAAACACCATCATGCCTTGTACATGGCACGAAACAGGAATCAGTCTTTGGGGACAGGCAGGAAAATGGAGATACGAGGCCATGTTACTGCCCGGACTTGATTCCGACCGTTTCAACCGTATGAACTGGATTCAGGGTGGAGCCGGAAGTCCATACGAATTCAAGATTGCAAATGCAATGGCAGGAGCTTTCAGAGTGGATAATTACTCGATAAAAGGACTGCGACTTTCAGTGAGCGGATATATAGGCAACTCGTTCAGCAACACTCTGAGCAGAAGCAAAAAGGAGAAGTTCAAGAACGTGAAAGGTACAGTGGCTATAGGGGCATTCGATTTCGGATATAATGACCACAACTGGATAGTCAGAGGCAACTTCGACTATGGTCATCTGTCCGACGCTCAGCTGATAAGCGAATACAATATGGGAATGAGCAGCAACTCCCCTTCTCCCAAACAGGCAGTAGCATCTGATGCCATTGCTGCAGGTATAGAAGCCGGATACGACCTGTTCTCTCAGTTCGAAAAGACAAGGGCAAAGGACCAGAAATTCTACATCTTCGGAAGATACGATTACTATGACTCAATGCACAAAACCAGCGGACTGAAATACGAATACTGCGGAAGAAACCGCATAGCAGCAGGTATCAACTATTTCCCTATGAAACAGATTGTCATCAAGGGGGAATATTCCATAGGACTTCTGAAAGATATTTACAATAACGAACCTGCCATATCGCTCGGTATAGCCTACGCAGGATTCTTCACAAGATAATCAATAACAAATATGTATAACTTTAATTCAACAACTAAAATGAAAAGTATTCTAAAAACTTCTGCCTTTATAGCAATGAGTGCTATCATGGCAACATCAATGACATCGTGCGATGAAAACAATGGTGAAAACCCAGGCGAATTGTCTGCAAAGGAGCAGACACTGAAAGATGCTGTTACTCCCTACGTGAACAACACCGTAATCACCACCTACAAGAGTATGGCTGATGCGGCCATCAAACTGATGAATGCCTGCAATGAAGCGAAAGACAAATTCGACGGCGACAAGAGCGGTGCCCAGGAAAAGATTACAGAAGCCGGTAACTACTGGAAGGAATCAAGAAAATACTGGGAGCTGAGCGAAGCATTCCTTTTCGGTGCAGCAGCCGATTATAACATCGACCCGCATATCGACTCATGGCCTCTTGACAAGGTGGCACTAGAACAGCTGCTTAACAACCAGGGCATGATGAATGCCATCGGTGAAGGCGGTGGAGCATACGTGAGTGCAAACCTGGGATACGGTCTGCTTGGTTTCCATGCCATTGAGTATATGCTCTTCCAGCTCAACGCATCAGGCGACAAGTCATCGGCAAGAGACGTAAATTCACTAAACAAAAACCAGATGATTTACATGGCAGCTGTGGCTGAAGACCTGTGCTTCCAGTGTGTACGCCTCGAAGCTTCATGGGCAGGCATGGACAATGTATCATCCGAAAAACAGACAATACTTACCGACAACGAACTTGAACCGACATTCAATTACGGAGAAAGCATGCTAAATGCAGGTCAAGGCGGTAGCAAATACGTCAATTACACTGATGCCGCTCAGGAAATCCTTCAAGGCTGCATCGACATTGCCGACGAAGTGGCTGAACAGAAAATGGGACGTCCTGCCAACGGAAGTAGCGAAGAGGATAAGAACTATATCGAATCGCCATACAGTCTCAACTCTATTGTTGACTTTGCGGATAATATCCGAAGCATCAAAAATGCATACGAAGGCAGCAACGACGGAGACAAGTCCGTGAGCGACTTCATCGCATCGGTAAATGCCGAAAAAGATAAAGCTGTAAAAGACGCTATAGCAGCCGCAATAACATCTATAGAGAAAATTCCTGAACCATTCGCAAAGAATGCTACAAGCCAGACTACCAAAGATGCCATAGCAGCAGTGGCTAAAGTATCAAATACACTTAGTGAAGCAGCAAACGTATTGAATGAAAATTAATAATAAATATTTACAGTTACAGTGTAAAGTGTGTAACCATAGTGTTATACACCTTTCACTGTTTAACAAAACATAGACATGTATTAAACATCCTTTAAATGTAAAATAACTAACTTATGAAGAAATTTTATTTACTTGCAAGTACAGCGTTATTTGCCGGACTGACTGCATGCCAGGACAATACCGGCGACACACCGGATAACGGCAACCAGCCAGGTGAGCTTCCTGAATGGTACTACACAGGCGGTGAATTAGGCACAGCTTTTCTAGCCACCTCGAATGCCCTAGAACAGCCTACTCCTGCCGTAGAACTGAATGGCATGGACAGCCAGTTCAAGAACGGAGAGGCACTGTTTGAAAAACCTTTCATGAGTAATCACAACGGAGTGAGAAGCGGACTAGGCCCTGTGTATATACGTACATCGTGCATACACTGTCATCCCGGTTACGGACACGGAAAGAGACTTTCTGCCGGAACATTCGAAACAAACAGCATAGGAAACGGATGTCTGCTTGTAGTTTATAATCCTCAGACAGACGCTTACGTAAGCTGGCTTGCCGGTATGCCGCAGACACATGCCGTGGAACCGTTCAAGGCTCCACTGGACGAAAGCAAGATAAAAGTGGAATGGAAAAACCACACGGACGAATGGAACAATACATTTCCGGACGGCGAGAAATACGAACTGCAATATCCTGAAGTTACTATCCCTAAAGAAGCTATATATGTCTACAATCAGGGATATACTTTGCCGGAAGACTATGCCGTAAGATTGGAATCAACTATCGGTATCTACGGTACAGGACTTCTTGATGCCATTTCGGACGAAGATCTGAAAGCCGAATATGCCAAACAGGAAGCCGATGGAATATTGCCCAACGGTATAAATCCGGCATTCTTCAAAAACGGCGAATGGGTGAAACAGTACAGCAACTCAAAGCCAACAGATGTTATACCCGGAACAGTAAAAGAAGAGCATCCGTTCAAGTTCACATATGCACTTAGCCGCGGACCTCTGCAGGACGCAGCAGGAACAAACGCCCTGTGGAATATCACAAACGTGACAAGAACAAACAGAAGATACCACTACCTTGACGCAGCAGGAACATACGCCAAATATTCTGCAAAAGACCCTGAAGTACAGGCCGGATACAAGGATTATATCGAGCAGGCTGACCCTGAAAAGAATCACCCTACATGGCATCCGGCAAGCGAAAATCCGGAAGATATAGAAGCAGCCATACTTGCTTATCTCACCTCGAAAGAACTTGACGTGGAAATGAGCGATGATGACTATGTGGACTTCATGGTATGGCACAGAGGTCTTGCAGTGCCGGCAGCAAGAAATGTTGACGACCCGGATGTACTGAAGGGTAAAGAACTCTTCGAACAGATAGGCTGCACATACTGCCACAAACCGTCATGGACTACTGGCGACGACAATTTCTACGACCCTAACGGCGTTTTCAGCAAAGGCGACAACCGCCTTCCTAAATATCCTAACCAGAAGATATGGCCTTACTCGGACATGATTCAGCACAAGCTATACATGGTGAACGACATACGCACAGGATGGTGCAGGACAACTCCGCTTTGGGGAAGAGGATTGCACCAGAGATGTACAGGCTCGCCTACGGCCGACAGACTTCATGACAACCGTGCACGAAACGTAATAGAAGCCATCATGTGGCATGGAAACGAGAAGAGTGACGCATACTATACCGTACAGAAATTCAGGGAATTGTCAAAAGAAGACAGAGATGCAATAGTAAAGTTTATCGATTCGATATAAGATATAAATATACAAGACTGTCCTCCCATCTGCACATCGGAGGACAGTCTTTCAAACAGACATTCGCTATATATGACCAACAAGTTGCTGAAAATATCCAAACAGACTACTATCATAACTATTTCGCTGCTGATAATAATCATGGTGTCAGCCACAATAGCAGAAAAAACATACGGCACACCATTTGTCAGCCAACATTTCTATTCTAACCCTATTTTCATTGCATTATGGTTTGTAGCCGCCATTTCCGGCATAGTCTATATTATAAAACGGAAACTGTATAAACGGATAATCACTTTCTGTATGCATGCCTCCTTCATCGTTATACTGGCAGGTGCATTCATAACCCATACCTCAGGACTGCAAGGTAGCATACATCTCAGAATGGACGAAAATCCCAAGCAGAGTTTCAAGACGACAGACGAAACGGAACACAAACTTCCCTTCAGCATTTCGCTAAAGGAATTCCGGACAGAATATTACTCCGGCACAAACACACCCATGGATTATGTAAGCACAATATCAATACACGACGGTTCGGATACGGAAGGAACAGTCTCGATGAACCGTATATTCAAACACAGAGGTTACCGTTTCTACCAGTCGGGATATGATGCCGACGGAAAGGGAAGCACACTATACGTAAGCCACGACCCGATTGGCATTGCCGTCACTTACACTGGATATATACTACTCTTTCTTTCAATGATACTGTTCTTCTTTGAAAAGAAATCCGCTTTTAAGAAGAGGATATCTGCAGCATGCATATTACTGTCAATACCATTTGCGTCATCGTTTGCCGAAAACAAACTGCCACCTACTCTCCCTGCAGGTACAGCTGAAGTCTTCGGAAACATACGCGTAAACCATAACGGACGAATTGCTCCACTGCAAACCCTTGCCATTGATTTCACAAAAAAGATATACGGAGGAAAAAGTTATAAAGGACTGTCGGCTGAACAGGTACTGACAGGATGTTTCTCCTATTACGACTACTGGAAAGAAGAGCCGTTTATCCGCATAAAAAGCAAATATGTTCAGAAAGTACTGGGCATAGAAGGAAGGTATGCCAGACTGACCGACTTTATAGGAAGAAACGGATTTAAGATAGACAATCAGCTGAAAACAGAAAAAGACATAAAGCGCATCCGCGAACTGGAAGAGGCAGCGGAGAAATTCAGTCTGATAAGCTCTTTATGTACGGGAAATCTTCTGAAGATATACCCGGTATTCGACAATGAGAAAGGTACATATACATGGTACTCCATTCCTGACAATCTGCCATCGGACATTGAACGCGACAAATGGCTGTTCATAAGATACAGCATGAACTATATTGCAGAGAAAGTGGCAATGAAAGATTTTGGCGGAGCAGAAAAACTGACAGACAAAATCATAGGATTTCAGAAAAAGGAAGCCGGGAACTCACTGCCATCGGATACTGAATTCAAGGCAGAGAGGATATACAATTCATTTGCCAATCTGAAACTGCTCGCCATGTTCTGCCTTACAATAGGCATATTCGGCTACATATTCCAGATTTATAATGTAGTAAAGGGAAAGAGAAAGAACGGAACGAACCTCTGTCTGTTTATACTGCTGTTCCCTACCCTGGGCTACGTGTCTGGGATTATTGCGCTGAGATGGATTATAAGCGGCCACATACCTGTTTCGAACGGTTTTGAGACTATGCTGATTATGTCTGTCGTATCAATACTGTTCAGCATTATTTTCTACAGGCATATGAATAATTCCGTATCGGTAGGATATATAATTTCCGGACTCGCTCTGCTGGTGGCAATGATGGGCGACAGCAATCCTGCCATAACACCGCTTATGCCGGTTCTGTCATCTCCGCTTCTGAGCATACATGTTATGTCCATCATGATTTCTTACTCCCTGTTTGCCATCATGATGCTGAACGGAATATCTGCCGAAATTCTTCACAGGAGCGGGAAAAGAGACAATGAGATTTGCAGTCTGGAAAATAGCAGCCGTATAATCCTTTATCCAGCCGTATTCCTGCTGGTGTTCGGAATATTTATCGGAGCGATATGGGCAAACGTGTCGTGGGGAAGATATTGGGGATGGGACCCGAAAGAGGTATGGGCACTCATCACCATGCTGATTTACTCGGCAGCACTGCATACCGAGTCTATCCGTTCTTTCAGAAGTCCGATGTTCTTCCACCGTTTCTGCATACTGGCTTTTATCTCGGTGCTGATCACTTATTTCGGGGTAAACTTTATACTTGGAGGTATGCACAGTTATGCGTGAGTGAACGGGTGATGAACGATAACTGAAAATTACTTTTTGTCAAAATGATATTTCAACCTCTCTTAAATCAGGAAATTCAGTGGAATGTCTATTCTGTTTCCTAAAATCGAATTTTCAGGGGTACAAGCAAATACATAATGATAGATATATTCATATTAATAAAGAATTTATAATCTAATTTATAGGATAAAAACATCAAATTATCAGCATATTCGCATCCAAAATATCATAATCACAAAAAATTTTTGTTTAAATAAAGATAGAATATAGAACGAAAAAACAGTGAATTTCAGCTTAAATTCCGCCCAAATTCCACTTCAAAAAAAAATGTACTGATGTCTTGGATAGGATGTGCCACCATTTTAGTGAAAACACACGCCCATTTTTGATGAAATAACAGTCCGTTTTATGGCATTTGACTCATAACGTATCGCCATATTTAACTATCATACAGTTTTTACTTATTATATTTTCAAGTAAACACCATAATTAATTTAACATTTCATTTTATTTAAGCCAAACAGGGAAATACACAAGACAGGAAAAGTACAAATTAATTATCATTTTGATAAATAATATAGGAATATAATATCTTTATGTACATAGAAATTATCCAACCAAGAACCAGACAAATTATATACCTATTAAATATGATTATACTAACCAATCATATTGACCATACCTTAGGACTTATATCAAGACTTTAATAAAAAACAGAAACGCCCGCCGTACACCGAGTTCATCCAGTGTTCAGCGGGCGTTTATCTAACATTCATTCTGCGTTAAGCGCGCATTAATTTCCGATTATTTTCAGTTTAGACGTATCAATATACTTCTACCTTTGCTGCAAGCGACTTACATTTGTCACGCAGTGCATCAAGGTCACCTCCTACCTTGTCATAGCAAACTACTACGCCCATACGACGGTTAAGTTTTGTATATGGCTTGCCGAATATACGCAAGTATGTGTCAGGCTGGGAACATACATTCTCTATACCCTTATAGCGAGGAGCGTCCTTGCTTGCTATCGGTGAAAGAATTACCGCACTTGCACCTATGTGTTCCTGAGTAATTCCCGGTATAGGCAATCCAAGAATAGCATACAGATGAAGTTCGAATTCGTTGAGGTTCTGTGTATTTGCCAATGTCACCATACCTGTGTCATGAGGACGTGGTGAAAGTTCTGAGAAATAAACACCATTGTCATGGCTCAAGAAGAATTCCACTCCCCAAAGTCCGTAACCGGTAAGGGCTTCAGTTACTTTTGCAGCCATATGCTGTGCCTCAGCCAAATGTTCTGGAGCGATACGTGCAGGCTGGAAGCTTTCGCGATAGTCGCCTCCCTTCTGTACATGGCCTATAGGAGGGCAGAACAATGTAGGACCGTTCTTCTGAGTAACTGTAAGAAGTGTAATCTCGCTGTCGAACTTGATGAACTCTTCTACAATGAGTTCCTTGATGTCGCCACGGCTTCCGCTGCATCCATAATCCCATGAATACTGAAGATCCTCAGGACCTTTGGCTACAGACTGTCCTTTTCCTGAAGAAGACATCAATGGTTTGATAACACAAGGATAACCTATCTTCTCGGCAGCCTCTTTAAGTTCTTCGTATGATTTGGCATAGAAATATTTGGCAGTCTTAAGTCCAAGTTCTTTTGCAGCAAGGTCACGTATCTCCTTACGATTCATAGTAAAGTTCACGGCTCTTGCACTTGGAACAACCTGAATACCTTCTTTCTCCAGATGGAAAAGACGTTCTGTACGAATAGCCTCAATTTCAGGTACAATAATGTCAGGGCGATATTTTGCTACAACCTTGTCAAGCGCATCGCCATCAAGCATACTGAACACCTCACACGCGTCGGCAACCTGCATTGCGGGTGCACCGGCATAAGAATCACATGCAATCACATACTGTCCCAATCTCTTGGCGGCAATTACAAACTCCTTTCCCAATTCTCCGGAGCCAAGCAAAAGTATTTTTTTAGTCATAATTATAAGAGTTTTTGTCTATATATCTACAAAGATAACATTATGTCTGCAAAGATAACATTTTTCCGAAAATATTATACTTATGAATTACAATATTCTGTGGAACAGAAAATGAGTCGGGTGAATTATGAACGGCGCCTGTGAAACCAACACTATACTTACAGAAGCTGCAACTATCCACAACAAGATCATAACGACTTTCATGGAAGTGGACATAGGCTCTTTCTTACCTGTAATGTGAAGTATAAGATGGATAAGACCAACTACCGGTATTCCTATCAGCAACAATCCGCAAACAACCATAGTGACAGCCACACCGGCAGATGTTCCAACCATATCCCAGTTGATGTAAGGTAATGCCTCATAGAAAAATGCCGGAACACTGACCAACACTCCGGTAGCAGCCATAAGCAATGCAAAAAGCACTATTAAGACTACTATCACTACAGGAGCACAGCATATAGCCAATATGACAAATACCAACTTTACGATGAAGCCTAATACCGAGAAAAATATATTTCCCAATTTTTCAATAAATGTACGTGGCTTCTCGGAATGGACATAATCATTCATCTTTTCAAAACCGTCTGTCACTGTTTTCCCTATATTCTCCATATTCACCGGCTCGCCTTTCATCTGTAGTTTCTCTGTAGCGGTATGTGCCACTGGTATTATAATCCATGCTATGATATATGCCAATATAAACCCATGCAGGAATATGCCGCAAACCAGTACAGCGATACGTGTCCATGCCACATCCCATCCGAAATATGCGGCAAGCCCAGATACCACACCGCCAAGAATCTTGTCGTCAGGATTTCTGAACAGACGACGTTTAGGCGACTCGCCGTTATCCGATGCTCTGTACGAATCATCGACATTAGTGCTTGAGTCGCTTTCAGAATTGATTTCCTCAGGCTTACCCATGCGCGCTATTACTTCTTCCACATTTTCTATAGTGATGACCTGCTGGCCATGAGAGATATATTCCGAAAACAGTTCCGCTATACGGTTCTCCATATCCCTGACTATTTCATCGGCATCGGGCTCAGTGCGGAAATGATATTTCAGATTGTTCAGATAGTTATCCAACAATACGTATGCATCTTCATCTATGTGATAAACAGTGCCGCCTAAATTAACAGTCAATGTCTTTTTCATTTTGATTCAATTGTTAAAAGTTCGTTCCTTAAATGATTTACCGTATTGGAGAGCTCGTCCCACGCTGTTTCCAGTTCGGACAATACCCCTTCTCCATCAGAGGTCAGTTTGTAGTATTTACGTGGTGGTCCTTGAGTTGACTCAACCCACTCATACGAAAGGAGACCATCATTCTTCAGTCTGGTAAGTAAGGGATAAAGCGTACCCTCAACTACTATAAGCTTTGCATCTTTCAGTTTTTGGATTATATCCGATGCATAAGACGGTTCTCTGTGCAACAACAGGAGAATGCAGTACTCAAGCATACCCTTTCGCATCTGGGATTTTACATTATCTACATTCATGATTTTATTATTACTTTGTTTGTATGGCACAAATATATGTATAATTAGATTACCTTGCATTACAAAGTACTTGATATTTTACTATTTTTAATACAATTAACTAAAGTCCGGTTACAATCAGCCCGATAAAAACGTATTTTTGCGAGAGTACAACTAAAAACAAGAATATATGACTGACATTAGAAAAGCTACTACAGAGGATATCAAGCTGATAAACGAGTTGGCATGGATAGCATTTCCCGCAACTTACAAGGATATCCTGACAAAAGAACAGATTGACTACATGATGGACTGGATGTATTCGCCTGAAAATCTTTTAAAACAGATGACGGAAGAAGGACATATCTACTATCTGGCATACTCGGACAACAGGCCTGCCGGATATGTGTCAATACAGAAGGAAGGCGAAGACCTGTTTCATCTGCAGAAAATCTATGTCTTGCCTGAATTTCAAAAAGAGCATATAGGAAAACAACTGTTCTGCAAAGCCAAGGAAGCAGTAAAAGAAATAAACAGAAAACCATGCAGAATGGAACTGAACGTGAACCGCCACAATCCGGCTCTGGGATTTTATCTTCATATGGGAATGAAAAAAGTTTCGGAGGGTGATTTCGACATTGGAGGAGGTTACTATATGAATGATTATATAATGGCGATTGATGTGGAATAAAAAATATGCATGCAGACAGTGGGAAAAGCCACTCTGCATGCATATTTTATTTATTATAATTCCTCAAAATTACTGGTGCTGTTCTCTCAGCAAGTCATTTACAGTCTTAACCGGATTGAATGTGCTCAAAGGAACTTCAACGAAGATAGTGTTCCAGTCACTCATTGAGCCATTCCACAATCCCGGAAGTTCAAGTGCCTTAAGTTCCTTGCCGCCTTTTGATTTATATGAAATAAATCCTGTAGCCTTGTCAACATAATTCACAAGATTGAACTTGTTGCCCTTATAGTCGCGAACGGCACAAACTAGGTCAACCGGATTGAAGTGTGTACCCTTTTCGAACATTGCTTTCTTTTCAGGATCGTTCATGTCAATCTGTGAACTTTCCAAAATCTGCAATGAAACTGTTCCGTCAGGATTATAAGCAAGGAACGGACCACCACCAGGTTCGCCCACATTCTTAACCATACCGCAAACACGCATAGGACGGTTAAGTTTCTTACGCAGGTAAATTACCAGGTCGGCATCTTCCATATCCTTTATATCATCCTTGCGGCAATGGAGCTGCTGCTGAACGAAACGGATGATATTTTCCAATTCATCATGACGATAATGACCGCTGTCAAGTAGCTGAAGATATTCGAAAGCCTGTTTCTGAAGTGTTACAAGAACTCCGGCAAGCAACTTCTTATAAGTTACTGTATCACCCTTCAGTCTGTCAGGAACAACATTATCTATATTCTTGATAAATACTATATCTGCATCAAGGTCATTCAGGTTTTCTATCAATGCGCCGTGACCGCCCGGACGGAACAAAAGTTTGCCGTTGTCGCGGAATGGCTTGTTCTCCATATCTACAGCAACTGTATCTGTGCTTGGTTTCTGTTCAGAGAAACTGATGTTGTATTTTACACCATATTTAGCAGCGTACTGAGCGACCTTTTCATCTACAAGTTTTGCAAACAGTTCGCGATGTTCTGTAGATACAGTGAAATGTACATTCACTTCACCACTCTTTCCGGCAGCATACAAAGCTCCTTCTACAAGATGCTCTTCAAGCGGAGTACGAACGCCGTCTTCATATTTATGGAATTTAAGCAGACCTTTTGGCAATGCTCCGTAGTTCAAGCCGGCAGATTCCAGAAGATTTGCAACAACAGCTTTATAGTTGCCTTCTGAAATCAAAGCCTCAATACCTTTACCGTTGTTCTTTACGCAAGCAGCATCAAGGTCGGCATAAAAAGCAAAATTCTTGATATTGTTAAAGAATTTCTTTTCGAAATCGGTTGTAGGAACATCATAGTCTGCGCCAAGGAATTCGAACATATTCTTGAACATACGGCTGGCAGCACCAGACGCAGGTACAAACTTGACTATTTTCTTATCGCCTTCCTTATATGCATCCCAGGCTGCAAGATATGTTTTCTGTGCTTCTTCACCCGCAAGCATTATACCGCGGTTCTCTACTGATGCAGCTGCAAATAATTTTAGAAAAGGGAAACCTTTTTCGAAACAAGCTAACTGTTCGGCAATCTGTTGTTCGGAAATGCCTTTCTTAGCCAATAAATCTTTGTCTTCTTGTGTTAACATATTGTATAAATTAAGTAATGAATTCGTTCAATAGTATAGAAATCTGCTCAAAATTATAAAAAAGGACGAAATATAACTAATATAATGAAGAAAAAAACTACCTTTACACACAAGAAAAAGGATAAAGTCATGGAAGAAACAGCTTTTTTTAACAGTAATGAAAAGGAATTACTCTTTACATTATATAAAAAACTACTAAGGCTATCAAAAGATACTCTACAAAAGGATGATTGCAGAAAGATAAAATCGCATCTTATCAAGGTGATGAAGAACGGAGGTATTCCAAGAAATGCATTTGGAATGAATCCGATAATAAAAGACATGCAGACAGCCGTCATCGTAGCTGAAGAGATAGGTATGCGCCGTGCCTCCATACTGGGTATAATGCTTCACGAATCTGTGAAATACAATCTTTGCACTCTTGATGAAATAAAAAACGAATATGGGGAAGATGTAGCCGGAATAATCAAAGGTCTTGTAAAAATCAATGAACTTTATGCAAAAAGTCCGACTATAGAATCGGAAAACTTCAGAAATCTTCTGCTCTCATTCGCAGAAGACATGAGGGTTATTCTTATAATCATTGCAGACAGGGTAAACCTGATGCGACAGATTAAGGACTCAGAAAACGATGAAGCCAGAATCATGGTTTCGAATGAAGCGGCATATCTGTATGCTCCTTTAGCACACAAGCTAGGATTGTACAAGTTAAAATCCGAGTTGGAGGACTTGTCACTGAAATATACGCAGCATGACATTTATTATCATATAAAAGAAAAGCTGAACGCCACAAAACAAGCGCGCGACAGATATATTGACGCCTTTATCGAGCCTATCAAGAAGAAGCTGGAGGATGCAGGACTGAAATTCCACATGAAAGGAAGAACAAAGTCAATACACTCGATATATCAGAAGATGAAAAAACAGGGTTGCCCTTTCGAAGGTGTTTACGACCTGTTTGCAATAAGAATAATCCTGGACTCTGAACTGGAAAAAGAAAAACAGGAATGCTGGCAGGCATATTCGATTGTTACCGACATGTATCTGCCTAACCCGAAACGTCTGCGCGACTGGCTGTCGGTGCCTAAAAGCAACGGATACGAATCGCTTCACATCACAGTGATGGGCCCTGAAGGCAAATGGGTGGAAGTACAGATACGTACTGAAAGGATGGATGAAATAGCCGAGAAAGGTCTGGCTGCACACTGGAGATACAAAGGCATCAAAGGTGAGACAGGGCTTGACGAATGGCTTAACTCCATACGCGAGACACTGGAAAATGCCGACAGCGATATCGAGGCCATGGATCAGTTCAAGCTCGACCTTTATAAGGATGAAGTGTTTGTTTTTACACCAAAAGGTGACCTCTACAAACTTCCTCAAGGAGCAACGGTCCTGGACTTTGCCTTTACCATTCACACGAACCTGGGAAGCAAGTGTATAGGTGCAAGGGTGAACGGAAAGAATGTCCAGCTGAAACAGATTCTGAATAGTGGAGATCAGGTGGAAATCATGACCTCCAACACTCAGGTGCCGAAGCAAGACTGGCTGAACTTTGTAACTACATCGAAAGCCAGGACAAAAATACGACAGGCACTAAAAGAAATAGCGGCACGACAAACACAGTTTGCCAAGGAAACGCTTGAACGCAAATTCAAAAACAAGAAAATTGAATACGACGAGTCCATACTGATGCGACTTATCAAAAAAATGGGCTTCAAGAGCGTAACCGATTTCTACAAGAGCATATCCGACGAGAGCAGCGATATAAATACGATTATCGACAAATACGTGGAGATGCAAAAGCGTGAGACGGAACAACGCGAAGAAGTGATATACAGAAGTGCCGAGGCATATAATCTGCAACAGAACGCAGAAGCCAAAGACTACTTCAAAGACGACGTGCTGGTGATAGACCAGAACCTGAAAGGTATTGATTTTAATCTGGCTAAATGCTGTAATCCTATCTATGGAGACGATGTGTTCGGATTTGTCACTATCTCAGGAGGTATAAAGATACACCGCTGCGACTGTCCTAATGCTCCAGAGATGAAGGCCAGATTTCCGTACCGTATAGTACGCGCCAGATGGGCAGGCAAGAGTCAGGGCAAACAATATCCTATTACGCTGCGTATAGTAGGACATGACGACATAGGTATTGTTACAAACATCACGTCTATCATCAATAAGGAGAATGATATACTTTTAAGATCAATCAGTGTAGATTCGCACGACGGATTGTTCTCGGGAATGCTTACGGTAATGGTGGACGATACATCAAAACTGGAAGCACTGATAAAAAAACTAAGGACAGTAAAAGGTGTAAAACAGGTGAACCGAGGTTAAAATCAACCTGTTACAGCAATATTCTGTTAATTTTGGTGATTAAAAGCATTTATAAATTAGATTATAAACTAAATTCGCAACAAGAATTATAAAAGTAGAACAAGTATGAAGAAGTTTATTCTTACCACAGTTATGTTCTTCATGGGCATAATCATGGTAATGGCTGCCGGTACAGCAGAAATAAAGTTTGAGACAACGACACACGATTTTGGCAGTTTCTCGGAAAACAGTCCTAAAGTGACATGTACTTTCAAATTCACTAATGTAGGCGACGGTCCTCTGGTCATTCATCAGGCTATAGCGACATGCGGATGCACGGTGCCACAGTATCCAAAGGAACCTATCAAACCGGGTGAAAGCGGTGAAATCACAGTGACTTACAACGGTGCGGGAAAATTTCCCGGCAGATTTCAGAAAACCATTACACTACGCACAAACGGAAAATCTGAAATCACACGTCTGATTATAAAAGGTGATATGATGCCTGCAGCAGCTGACACAAAATAGCATAAAAAAACGAAGAGACTGACAACAGCCTCTTCGTTTTTTTATATAAGAATGAATTATTTCAAAAGTTCACCGAGTTTTGCAGCAATGTCTTCGCCACGTAAATCTCTTGCTATGATGTTTCCTTCCTGATCAACAAGAACTGTTGCCGGGATAGCACGTACACCATATAATGCAGCACCTTCACACTGCCAAGCCTTAAGGTCTGACATCTGTGGCCATGTGATATTCAGATCCTTGATAGCCTGTTTCCATTTGTCGGCATCCTTATCAAGAGATACACCTACGATACCGAAACCTTTAGACTTGAACTCTTTATAAGCAGCAACAACGTTAGGCATTTCCTGACGGCAAGGTCCGCACCAGCTAGCCCAGAAGTCTATAAGTGTATATTTGTTCTTGCTCACAAAGTCAGAAAGTTTTACAGTCTCTCCTTCAGGAGTATTCATAGAGAAATCAATGTATTTCTTTCCGACAACAGTATTCATTGCTACATCAATATATTCTTTTAAACGAGACATAGAAGAAGATGACATGAATTTCTGAGGCAGTTTATCCAACAAAGCTTTTGTCTTTTCCACTTCGAAAGAGAAACCGTTAGACTGCAACATATAAGCACCTACAACATTATTGATATTTGCTTCTGTCTGTGCATAAACACAATCCATATATTCTTCGGATATTTTATCGTATGCCTTAATCAACGAATCAATCTGTGCTTCTGCTAGAGTAGTATCTTTACGAAGAGTAGTAGCGATTGCATTCATCTGATTTTCATAACCAGAATACTTTTCTATCAAGCTAGCAAAAACATCATTTGATGAAGTTCCTGAAACTTTTGAATTACCTTTAGCCATATCAACCTTGATATTACCCTCCTCAATAAATACTGTTGCATTGATGTCCTGAGTTTCATCACCATATATTATAAACTTAGGTGCAAATACTGAATCAGGCATTCCCTTGAATTCAAACTTACCGTTCTTGACTATGGCAGAATCCAAAGTGAAGGCTTCTCTTCCATCATAATAACGCATGTAAACATAGTCACCATCCTTTGCACCGTCTATGGTACCATTGATAGTATAACCACCTTTCTCCTGGCAAGCAGCCAATGCCATTACACCAACTGCAGCAAATAGTAATCCTTTTTTCATTTTTATTTTTAATATAAAATTATTGCCTGCAAATTTATATCATTATAATTTAATATAGAGAATTATCGTGACGTTTTAATTATATTTAATTCAACTTTTATAATAAAACTCCCAAAACAAGGGTATAAGACAACATATCCAATATGTAATATCAACCCAACATTCTGTCATACCAAAACATACAGGAAAGCCGCTGTATTCGAAAGCCACCATAAACTGTATGACAAAAAACAGTGAGACCAAATATGACGGGAAACGCGAAAACATATACGACATACCTTTCACTACATCTGTATCGCTACGGTAATGATCGGCAGAATAGCCATATACCATAGATGTTACTCCTATACCTATAGCCAATATACACAGAGCGCCATCGTGTAACGGCGAATCAACATACCTTCCGGTGACGCCACGTACAATATTCCATGGTCCCCATGCCAACAAGGCATAAACCATGAAATAGGCAACCGCTATCATAACAGCAGCAACCAGAGACTTTTTCTCTTTACCGGACATTTTACGTTCACGACGTACCATACGCCATATCAAGCCGCCCAATCCCGAATGCAGGAACAATCCCACAGACATGAAAAAAAGGAATACTATATATAGCGCAGGCGATGACATCAGTTTTTCTTCTGTGTATCTGAGGAACCATCTCAACGCTTCAGTACTTATGATATTCCTTATGCCATCCCAGGCATAGACACTGCCTATCCATGAAAGTACGGCAACAAACCACCAAAGCAGAAAAAATACTGTAGCCGGATGTATTATGTTTTTATTCTTCATCTGGTTCAAGATTGTCAATATCAAGAATTCTCAGTTCGAATGCACGGGTTACCAGCCTGCATGCATTCACACCTACACGTTCGTCCGAACGGAATAGCCTGTTTATCAGGTCATTCTGTCGTTTTTCTATAGACTTGACTCCAAATGGCATAGCTTTCAGGTTTGTTATCATTTCTTTTGTATAGCCAAGGGCAAGGTGACGGAGCAGTCTTTCATCGTATTCATCAATATCATAATCGATTATTGCTTCCTGACGTTTCTGCTCAACAGCAACACTTTGTTTGAACCGTGAAACTATTTTCTCAAGAATAGGATAGTTGAACACAAGCTTCTTGCCTTCCATAACCGCCTGCACATCTACAGCTGTCAACAATTCTCCTGTCTTTAATATTATGCCATCGGCTCCTGCATTAAGCGCATCCACCCAAAGCTTTTCATTCAGTACCTCACCTGTAAATATCAACACTTTTATTTTAGGTTTCTGCTTATGCAGGCGTGAACATATTTCGACGCCGATAGTGGTAGAACCTCCCAGTCCCAAATCAAGCAACACAAGGTCGGGCGTTTTGGTTTCAAGCAAGGTCCAGAATTCGGCTTCTGTCATTGCTGTTCCTATCACTTCCGCATTAGGTATCTCATGACGGAAAATCTCTTCCGTACCTTTAAGTTCCAACTTTACATCCTCTACTATTATTACTTTAAATTTTTCCATCTTTATATGTATCTTTGTTTTTAATATTTCTATTTACACTTTTCAAAGGCAAAGTGAACCAAACGCAGAAACCTTTTCCTCCGTCAGCTACCTTTGCATTAATCCGGCATCCTCTTCTTCCACCGAACTCGTCATGATCTCTTATAATCTGCTTGCATATCAGATATTCCGTTCCGTACAATACGTCTCCATTATCGGACAGACCAACTTTTGCATTATCAGGATAAAACAGCATGTTCAGTTCTTCCTGCGTGAAGTTACGCCTGTAGTCAACAAAATCGAACCTTGCAAATCCTTCATCAACACTAACGGTAAGCGTAAGATTTCCTTCTGCGTTATACCTTAAAGCTTCGTCTATCAGATTTTCCAAAAGGAAACGAAACAGTATTTCATCTCCGGTCACAAAGCATTTATGACGCAATTCTATGTTAAACACAGGATAAGTTTTCAGACGTTTTACCGATTTGAGATAATACTTGCGAATATCTTCCATAACTGCCGGAACATCTATTGCAGCGCGCCTGAAAGTTACGCCATCAAGCATTCTTGAAGCGCATGAGGACAACAGGACGAATATATCTTTATAATAATTCACCAGTTCGTCCATGTCTTCCAGATCTTTCAATACTGTGTCGTCTGACGCACAGCCATCTTCCGCATATCTGATCTTTTCGACTATTTTCTTTAGTCTTCCCGGATAGTAAATGGTTTCGTGCTTGATTGTAGAAAGACAATTATCAAGTACAAGATTCTGTACATGCAACATGTTTTCTTCGTGTTGCGCCCTTAAAGTTTCATCTTTAGCAAGTTCGATATCCTGGAAATGTTTCTCTACCTGCACTATGGTATGATATAAAGCGACTCCCAGATATTCGCTCACAAGCTCAAGCAGCAAACGGTCTTCGGCCCTGACAGACCTGTCACTACTCATAAGCCCCATGACACCTATACACTTGATACCTCCGGAAACATCAACCCGAAGAGGCATAAAAATCCAGTTATTCCAGTCATAATCAATTATACATCTGCCAGAATACGATTTATTCAGCTTTTCAAGTATAATCTCATCATCGCAATCCTTATACCACGAGCAGTTCAATTTCTTTTCCGAATCATCATATACACCAATTACAAGATTATCTATTGTAACAAGCTCATTTATATCGCGGAATATAACACTGACAGCATTGGAACATATTTCTGAAGGCGACTGCGAATGATTGTCGGACGCAAGTGACGAAAAGACAGAGCTGTTAATCGTAAGCACCTGTTCCATGTTATATCTGTAATGAAGCATGCGCCGTAAATAAATCACATAATATGCAACAACTCCCGCTATTATCAGCACAACAAAAAGCATTATAGCCACAATCTTGTTATTGGCCGATCTTTGCATTTTCTGACAATATTGCTCCAGTGATTTATCCTCGCTAATCTGCTTGTACAACGTAGTGTAAGCCTTATTATTGTAATAATATTTTGAGAACTCCTTAATGGCAAGACATGCCACAGCCACTTCATTGCGCACATCAAGTATGATATAGTAGTCCGTATCGAATTTTTCTCTCAACCACACCAGTTCCGGAATATCATCTTTATTTCCGGTATCAAGAAGAGGGGACTTCTTTCCTGAATATTTAATATAGTGCATATTCAGATAATGAAAAGCACTGTCTGCAAAATTCAAGGCTCTATTATATTGAGCTTTCACATTACTTTCATACACCATATTGGCATACGTATTTGCGATAGAAAGAAGGCTGTCGTAACCGGAAACTACGTAGCCGTTTTCTGTAAACGGGATTGAATCCGAACCACCCCAAGCATGGCATGGGGAATATCCAAAAGTTATCAATAGAATTAATACAGCAATAACCTTTCTTACCCCTTTAGGCAGGCGGAAATAAAAACGACTTCCCTTTCCCGGCTCACTGTCGATACCAAACATACATACACTGAACAGCGGACTTGTCTTACGATACTTGTCAATTATACCCTTACAGTTCATCAATCCAAAACCATGTCCTTTCTGACGGACAAGCTCATCTGTATCCAAAGCCGTATCCACACCTATCTTCAAGGAATCATATACCTTCTCGTTCAAGATACGCTCTACATCTGAGGATGAAAGGCCGGGACCATTGTCCGAAACGGATACCTCCACATAATCATCACTCTCGCGGGCGGACAGAACTATCCTTCCTCCTGAAGACGTGTATTTACGGGCATTATCTGTCAATGTATTTATCATAAACATTGTCAAAGCCTTATCAGCTTTCACCACACTATGACACTCCTCTACATCAAGATGCTGTTTCTTCATCTCAAACGTATGTCTGCCCTTGGCTATGACTGAGAAAAGTTCGTCAAGTTCAAAGTTTTCTATATTCAGGCTTATGTCACCACGTTTCATCTTTATCCAAACAGCCAGTATCTCATTATAATCATTGATTTTGGACAAGAGTTCGTTGATATAATCCAACTTGGAATTTCGAATGTCGGCAACCTTTGTATAAGACGCCTTTCTTAGCTTATCGACTTCGTTTATCACTCTGTCAATATACGGGATAATGCCTGTAACTATTGCCACACATGCCTTCTTCACCTCATTCTGGCGTTTGTTCTCGGCAATATGTTTTCTGTGTATATACTCTTCCTGTTCCAGCCTCAACCTTTCATCGGTAAGCATCATCAAATTCAATCCGTTCTCAAGCGTCCATGCCATATATGGGGTAACGAGTTTCATTATAGAAATCTCATCATGCTTCAACTTTCCTTTTTTCTTGAGCCACAAACGCCCTACCGGTTCTTCTTTTCCAGGAGCCACAAGATCGAGTACCGGTATTCCAGGCTGACCGACCCATTCAGGTCTGTCATCATTATTCTCTCCGGAGCTCAATTCAATCCATAAATCATCTGATACAGTTATACTTAACACATCTATTCTGACTGCATGCTCTACCATATCAACCACTTCGTTAACTCCGGAAGCATCCTCTGGAACGGAAGCGGTTATGTTCCGGCAGACTTCAAGCACTTTGCCCAGCTTGTCCATATAAAGGTTATTCCTGATCCTCCAGAACCTATTAAGGACAACCAATGCTACAGCAAGAACGAAAAAGCCAAGCATCACCATCATCAAAAGTATGTTCAGCAAATATGATTCCCTGTCAAGAGATGCATACCTGCTTTCCAGTTCCTTGTCCTGACGGGTGTAATCAAGAATATCAAGATAGATATTTCTGTTATAATCCGACTGGATTTTCATCCCCATAGCTGAATAGGTACGGCTCAACTGCTCCCTAAGACGGGCTATCCATTCAGGAACAGTCTTTATACCATCTTTGTTTATCCACTTCAACTCTAATGAATAGGGATATTCAGGATTGTATGTCATCAGGCGGTCTGTAGTATCACTACATGCATAGAACTTTTCATGATGCATATTCACATACTGCAAAGCCATATCAAGCAACGGCAAGGCCTTCTCTGGCATACCTATATAATTATAATATGTAGCCATTGTCCTGTACGAACCTGAAATCTGATACCAGTCGCCGTAATCGCGAAACAAACCGAGCGCCCTTTGTGCCAAATTCAAAGGCAGACTGTCCAATGGGCAATCATACTCGTTTACCGCCTCCAGCCATCCTTTTCTTTTAGATGAAATCAAATCCCTGTTCGATCTGAAATTCAGGATCTCGGCCATAGCCTGCAAAGCATTCGCCTCGAAATACACATAACCTCTTTCACTAGATATCCTAAAGCAGTCCATCAAATATCCAAACTCTCCTATCACAACATCATCCGCAGTTGGAGCAGAATACATTCCTCCTGACCCTCTCATATACATATAATTGAGAAACTGAGCGGTATCTGACTCTATCTTTTTGATATCAATGGCATCAATCTCAGCCATTGATTCTTTCTCCTGCTGCAAATAATAAAAATATACTCCTGAAGTTATATGAAACTCGGACAGTGCATAGTTAAATCTAGCCGAAAGGATAGAGTCTGTCTCGACCACCCTATCCTGTTTTATTCTCTTGATACGTCTTTGGGCACGATTTCTGTAATCATAAAACTCTTTATTGGATGATGTACGCTGACAAATCTTCATCATTCCGACATCGGCCACAAGACACTCAACCTCATTGTCGGAAAGCTCTATAACTTTTGAGAACAAAGACATGGATTTCTCGAAGTCCATCGCCATGTACGCACAGAAACCCATATTGTTAAGCACCTTAGGGAATTCAGAATAATCAGGTGATGCCAAAAGATATGCCTGATTGGCAACCTCTGTCGCCCTGGACAAATCTTTATAGCGTAATCTGTAAGAAAGGCTATTCAATGAGTCAATCTCCGATACGACTTCGTCAGGTATTTCATATTTATTACATGAAATACAAGCTACAAATAATGACAATACAATAAACAAATCGAAGATTTTTCTCATCCTGACCTCCTAATATTAAACCATAACAACCGAATTATCGGAATTTCACGGAAGTACTCACCTCCGCAGTACCATACTTCCAAAGGGAACAACAGTTTATTGACAATACATTCAAACAAAAAGGTTGTATCACTCCCACTTAACCGAAGTAATACAACCCCCTAAATAAAGCGTTGTCCCAAACATTATTTCTTAGATTCTTCCAAAGAAGCTTTTCTAAATTCTTTCAACACTTTTTCCAAATCCAAAGAAGCCTTACGTGCACGTGTACCGGCAGCTTTGTTACCTTTTTCAGCTTGCTGAGTAGCATCAGCAACAAGAGCAGCGCTCAATTCCTGAATCTTTTCAATTAATTCGTTCATAAATTATAATTTATTAAATTTTTAAATACCAAAACCGTTTATTATAAACCGCTTAGTATCTTCAAAGTAAATATAAAAACTTGGATTTACATCATAGCAGATGTGATATTTTACATCATTTAACCAAAGAATACGCAATCTTATATCTTATTATCTATTTGTCTGATTTCTTTTTACAAAACGAAAAAATTATATGTTACCATCATCATTTGGATGACAATACCTCTATCTCAACGACATTTACTGTCTTACTGTCAATACGGAAACGGTTGTCTGTCCTTTCATTGACCAACCATACTATTTCCTCACCTGAAGTAACGACCATAACATTCTCTTTCTCAAACAATGACAGCTTCCTGTCGCGTAAATAATCACGTACTTTCTTAAAGCCTTTCATGCCGAAAGGAACAAACTTATCGCCTGATTTCCATTTACGTAATTTCAACTCACCACAAAGTTTATCGGCATCAATATATGCTATGTTATTGCATTTGGGAACTTCAAAACCTGACTCCACTGAAAACATTCGTACATTAAGTCTGTAATCTTCTTCACCGGCATTCCTCTCTCTCAATAAAAGCTGTTCCCTATCTCTAAGCAAAACCCAATCATTGGAAAAGAACATTTTGCCGGAAGTCGATTTAAGGCTTCTCATTACATCCTTTATCTGCGATGAATTAAATCCCAACGGGGACAACCATTCATACAATACTGCCTGTGGAGATACTTCACACAAAAGTTTTTCTATTGACATGCCATCAGGCGAAACCATTACACGCTCGATTGAAGAATTAATGGCCTGTCTGTATATGGCTGCTACATCCGCCAACCGTTGTGCAGTCTCGCATACCGACTCGCAAAACGAAGGATTTATCTGTTTGAAAAGAGGTATAATGTCAAGTCTTATTTTATTACGTGTGTATATATCTTCCAGATTTGTGCTGTCTGTAACATAATCCTGTCCGATTTGTCTCAGATATTCAAGAATATCATCTCTTCCAGCTTCAAGTAACGGCCGTACTATAAATCCGTTCTTAGGCATTATTCCTTTCAAACCGTTTATCCCTGTACCACGTGAAAGGTTCAACAAGAAAGTTTCAACACTGTCATCCCTATGATGAGCAACAGCTATACACGAAGCTCCGTACTTCTTGCGTATTTCATCAAACCATCCGTAACGGAGTTCACGCGCTGCCATTTCTATAGACAAGGAGTTTTCACGGGCATAATCCGATGTCTGAAAATGAACAACCTCGAGAGGAACAGAAAGTCCCGCACAAAGCTTTCTTACAAAATCTTCGTCTCTGTCCGATTCGGCAGCACGCAAATGGAAATTACAATGTGCCGCCACACAGTCATATCCCAACGACAGCAATATACGCAATAATGCTACAGAATCGGCTCCCCCACTCAAGGCAACCACAAGTTTGTCTGTTTTGCCAAACAGCCCTTTTTCACTTATATATTTTTCTATCTTACTTTCTAACATATTGCAAAAATAACGTTTTTATATATACAGTAATAATGATAGAGACAATTTTATGACAATACGAAACAACATGACACATCAGACCGGAAACGAAAGCATCAATTTTATTATTTAAAAACAATCTAAATAACTTGCATAAAAAATTACTATCATCTATCTTTGCCAAAAATTAGCAATAAAAATGAAATTATCTGAACTCAAAACAGGAGAAAAAGGAGTAATAGTAAAGGTATTAGGCCACGGGGGTTTCAGAAGAAGAATCATCGAAATGGGATTCATCAAAGGAAAAACCGTTGAAGTGATACTTAACGCTCCACTCAAAGACCCTATCAAATACAAGATTATGGGATATGAAATATCATTACGCAGACAGGAAGCGGAAATGATAGAAATAATCAGTGAGGAAGAAGCAAGAAAAACAGGCAGAGACACATCTTTGTACGATCCCATTTCGGAAAACATCCCGGTTACGGAAGAACAAATGAAAATCCTTGCACAAGGGAAAAGACGTACTATAAACGTTGCCTTAGTAGGCAATCCCAACTGCGGAAAGACTTCCCTTTTTAACATAGCATCAGGTTCGCACGAGCATGTAGGCAACTATAGCGGCGTGACAGTTGACGCCAAAGAAGGTTTTTTCGATTTTCAGGGATATCATTTCAGGCTTATCGATCTGCCTGGTACTTACTCATTATCAGCTTATAGTCCTGAAGAACTGTACGTCAGGAAACATATCATAGAAGAAACGCCTGATGTAATAATCAATGTAGTTGACGCCGGAAATATAGAACGAAACCTGTACCTCACCACACAGCTTATCGACATGAATGTGAGAATGGTTATCGCTCTTAACATGTACGACGCCCTGCAGAACAGCGGAAACAAACTTGACATTAAGAAACTAAGCCAACTATTGGGAGTTCCTGCCGTTCCGACTATAAGCCGTACAGGAGAAGGCATAGACGAGCTGTTTCACGTAATAATAGGACTGTACGAAGGTGCCGACTTCATGGGGCAGAAGGAAGAAATACAGAATGAGGCTCTTCAGGAATACCGTAAATGGCATGATGCATACGTGCCCGACCATAAATACGGAAGTCACAAGGAAGAGGAAAACTACTTTACTCCCAAAAACTTCATACGTCATATCCACATTAACCACGGTCCGGAACTGGAAAGAAGCATTGAGGCTATAAAGAAGGAAATAGGAAAGATTGAAAATATCAGACATAAATATTCCACACGTTTCCTGGCTATAAAAATGCTGGAAAACGACAAGGATATAGAACGTCGTATTATTTCCGACATGCCTAATGCCGACACAATAATAGAAATCAGGAATAAAGAAGCCGAAAGGCTTAAAGCCGTGCTTAACGAAGACAGCGAACAGGCTATAACCGACGCCAAATATGGTTTCATTTCAGGAGCCCTGAAAGAGACATATACGGACAATAATCAGAACACGGAAATGTTCACACGTATAGTGGACAGCATAGTAACCCACAGAATCTGGGGATTTCCTATATTTTTCATATTCCTATACATAATGTTCGAGGGCACTTTCGTAATCGGCGACTATCCTATGCAAGCCATAGAATGGCTGGTAGGCGTAATAGCACAGACTACAGAATCGTTCATGCCCGAAGGTCCTTTAAAAGATCTGATAATAGACGGTATTATAGGAGGTGTGGGAGGAGTTATTGTGTTCCTGCCCAACATACTTATACTATATACCTTCATTTCAATTATGGAAGACTCAGGATATATGGCACGTGCAGCATTCATAATGGACAAGATAATGCACAAGATGGGGCTTCACGGTAAATCATTTATACCTCTCATAATGGGATTCGGCTGCAATGTACCTGCAATCATGGGTTCACGCATCATAGAAAGCCGCAAGTCCAGACTTGTGACAATGCTTATAACGCCTTTGATGTCGTGCAGTGCCCGTCTGCCTATTTACCTAATTCTGATTGGGGCATTTTTCCCAAGCCATGCCAGTCTTGTTTTACTTGGCATTTACAGTATAGGTATCATTCTTGCAATCATTATGGCAAGGGTTTTCAGCAAGTTCATTGTGAAAGACGATGACACTCCATTTGTTATGGAACTTCCTCCTTACAGAATGCCTACCGCAAAATCAGTATTAAGACATACGTGGGAGAAAGGTGTTCAATATCTGAGGAAAATGGGTGGCATAATAATGGTTGCTTCCATCATAATATGGTTCCTGGGATATTACCCTAACCATGACCAATATTCATCACAGGCAGAACAGCAGGAAAATTCATACATCGGCCAGATAGGAAAAGCCATAGAACCTGCAATAGAGCCTTTGGGATTTGACTGGAAAATGGGAATCGGTATCCTGTCCGGAGTAGGCGCAAAGGAACTTGTTGTAAGTACACTTGGAGTTTTATATGCAGATGATGAAGAAGTAGATAGTGTAAGCCTTGCCGAACGTCTCAATATCACGCCCCTTGTAGCCTTCGGATATATGCTGTTTACATTGATTTACTTTCCGTGTGTTGCCACAATTGTTGCAATAAAACAAGAATCGGGCAGTTGGAAATGGGCAATATTTGCAGCCACATATACCACAGTCCTGGCATGGATAGTATCATTCCTTGTGTATCAAATCGGAAAATTGTTTATGTAAATGGATATTCAAACTGTAATAATAAGTATAATAATAATCCTGTGCGTAGTCTTTGTAGGACTACGCATTTACAGGTTATTGTCCGGTAAAGGTAAGTCGGCATGCGACTCATGCACAGGTTGTGCGCTAAAAAACACATGCCAAAAGAAATAAAAAGAACTTTTTTTTCACCAAAGTATTGCATATTTAAAAAAAAGCAGTACCTTTGCATCGCATTTGAGAAAAACGACATCAAATGACTTTCGGTTCCTTGGATGAGTGGCTTAGTCAGCGGTCTGCAAAACCGTGTACGGCGGTTCGAATCCGCCAGGAACCTCTTCTTACTGAAAAATTAATTGCTACGGTTCCTTGGATGAGTGGCTTAGTCAGCGGTCTGCAAAACCGTGTACGGCGGTTCGAATCCGCCAGGAACCTCAACAACAGGCAATGCACTCTTAGCTCAGTTGGTAGAGCAACTGACTCTTAATCAGTGGGTCCAGGGTTCGAATCCCTGAGGGTGTACAAAAGAGAGGATGTCAATCAAGACATTCTCTTTTTTTGTTTTTATATATCATTGAATTTTGTAATTTTGCGGCACTAACAAATAAATGTATTAATTATGGGTCTATTATCATCCCTGTTCGGAGGAAACAAGAAAGATGAAAGCAGCGAACAGGAGAAACAGGAAAAGAAAAACTTTGAAATTCTAAAATATGATGGTATCAGGGCACGCAACATCCGACAGTTGCCATATGCCATCAAATGCTTTGAAGAAGCTACTGCAATAAAAGAAGACGTAGAGACAATGGAACTTCTGGCCGCATCATATCTTCAGACAGGAAAAACCGACGATGCGAGAACAGTATATAACCGACTGGCAGAAATTGCTCCAGAAAACACCAAAGTACTTCTTTCACTTGCAGGAGTATGTTTCATCCAAGAAGATTATCCGGCTATGAAAGAAGCGTGCGAAAAAGCAATATCCATTGACGATAAGAACAAAGCTGCATTCTATCTGGCTGCAAAGGCTGAAAAGGGAGAGAAAAACTACATTCAGGCAATAGTAATGCTGACAAAGGCAATAGCTATTGATGAGGATTTTAAGGATGCATATCAGCTGAGAGCAGAAGTTTTATGGGAAATGAGACAAGCCAAAGAAGCTATAGAGGATCTCGATTCCATTCTTTCAAAAGAAAGCGATGACGAAGATGCTTTGGTTCTGAAAGGTGAAATCTGTGCCGCTACAGGCAACATCGAAGAAGGTATTTCATATTTGGACAAAGTTCTCTCAATGAATCCTTTCAACGAGAAGGCTTATATAATGAAAGGAACAGCATTACTTGGCAATAAGGAATTCGATCAGGCCATAGCCGTTTACGACGAGGCAATTGAATTATCCCCTGAAAACGCGAAGCTATATCAGGAAAGAGGCAGGGCAAAATTGCTTAAAGGCGACAAGGACGGTTCTGTTGAAGACCTGAAAAAAGCTATAGAACTGAATCCGGAAAGCGAAAACCTGATAAACGGAAATTACAACAATTTTTCTCAGGAAAATAAAGTAGGAATTTATTAATAGAAAACAGCAAAAAACCGGAAATGAAAGCGATACCAGCATTACATTTCCGGTTTTTTATTACTCTGAAAAACAGATTACAGTGTATTATATGCTTCAGCAAGCTGTTTCATGGCACGTTCAAGGACAGAACGCTGCGTACCGACGTTCATTCTCATAAATCCTGCACCTTCACGACCAAACATCTCACCGTCATTCAATGCAAGAGCGGCTTTATCGGCAAAGAATGAATTCAGTTCATCATGGTTCAACCCGAGTTCACGACAGTCAAGCCATATCAGGTATGAAGCCATAGGACGGATAGCTTTTATTTTCGGAGTATTCTCTTTCAGGAAAGAATCGACATAATCTATATTCCCCTGAATATAATCCAGACACTGGTCGAGCCACTCAGTTCCATTAGAATAGGCAGCCTCAACAGCCGGAAAGGCAAACACATGTCCCGCATTCAACTCACCGGCTTCAAGATAAGCCTCAAATTTTCCACGCAAGGCATTATTATATATTATTGTATGCGATGCTGCGACACCAGGCATATTGAATGTCTTACTTGGAGCCATAAAGGTTACCGAATTCTTTTTCGCCTTCTCAGACACCATCGCAAAAGGCAGATGCTTATGAGGAGGAAGTGTCAAGTCGGCATGTATCTCGTCAGAGAATACCAAGATGTTATCTTCTGCACATATTTCGGCAAGTTCCTCAAGCTCTTCTCTTTTCCATACTACCCCACCCGGGTTATGAGGATTACAAAGAATAAGCACGCGTACACCTTTCTTTATGCTTCTCAGAAGTTCAAGATTCATTCTGTACTCACCATTCTCGAATATCATAGGACACTCCACCAACTGTCTGTTGTTTCTCGTTGTCAGCCATGCAAATGGATGATAAACTGGCGGCATGATGACAATCTTATCGCCCGGAGCGGTAAAACAATTCAACGCCATTCCCAAACCGGCAACTATCCCCGGAACGTAATTGATATGTTTTTTCTCTACCTCCATTCCGTAACGGGCCTTCACCCAGTTTATTATTGAATTGTAATAGCCATCGTGTTTTACCGTATATCCGAATACAGGATGTTCACAACGTTTCTTCACCGCATCGACCACAAAATCCGGTGTAGCGAAATCCATATCTGCCACCCACATCGGGATAAGATCGTCTCTACCCCATATATCTTTCATTTCGTCAACCTTGACAGAATTTGTATTTCTTCTGTCAATCAATTCATCAAAATTATACTTCATAATGATTATTCTATGTATTATAAATATTAAACCTGCATTACAAAATAAGGTAATAATGCTCGAAAATTAAAAATTTTGAAGAAAATTTTCATCATATTCTTGTTTTTTCAAGAAAAGTATTACATTTGCAGCAGAAACGATAACAAAAAGTATTATATGAAAACATTTGCAACATACTTCTTCTTTTTCTTTTATTACTTTTACTTTAGCAATAAAGTGAAGCGGGAAGTCGTATGTGTAAGATACGTAAGATAATCAATACAAAATAAAATAACGAAATCCCGCTTCTGTATGAGGCGGGATTTTTTTTAATGGTATAATAAGAAAATGAGAAAGATAGCAATTCAAGGAGTAAAGGGCTCGTATCACGATATAGCTGCCCATAAATATTTTAAGGATGAAGAGATAGAACTTATTTGTTGTAATACATTCGAAGAAGTTTTTGCACAGATGAAAAAGGACAGCGACGTGATAGGTGTGATTGCAATAGAGAATACAATAGCCGGAAGCCTGCTGCATAACTACGAATTACTTCGTGAAAGCGGTGCCACTATCATAGGAGAACACAAACTCAGAATAAGCCACAGCATCATGTGTCTGCCGGAAGATAATTGGGAAGACCTCACCGAAGTAAACTCCCACCCTGTAGCTCTGGCACAGTGCCGCGACTTCCTGCACAACCATCCGGAACTGAAGGTAGTAGAAACGGAAGATACAGCAGGTAGTGCCGAGAATATCAGAAAAAACAACCTGAGAGGACATGCAGCCATCTGCTCCAAATATGCCGCAGGACTTTACGACATGAAGATTCTGGAAGAAGGAATAGAAACAAACAAACACAACTTCACCAGATTTCTGGTCATCAGCAATCCATGGCTGGCAGACGAGTTGAAAGACCGCTCTAAAGTAAACAAGGCAAACATAGTATTCTCTCTTCCTCACAGCGAAGGAAGCCTCTCGCAGGTTTTGTCAATCTTCTCATTCTATAAGATAAACCTGACAAAGATACAGTCACTACCGATTATCGGACGCGAATGGGAATACATGTTCTACGTTGACGTAATGTTCAATGATTATTTAAGATACAAACAGTCTATAGATGCAGTTACACCGCTTACAAAAGCACTTAAAATTTTAGGAGAATATGCAGAAGGAGAATCAACAATATAACATACAGCCAGCCGACAGACTGGCAAATGTCAGCGAATACTATTTCAGCAGAAAGCTGAAGGAAGTGGCAAAGATGAATGCCGAAGGTAAAAACGTGATAAGCCTAGGTATAGGCAGCCCGGACATGCCGCCTTCAGAAGAAACAATCAATGTTCTTTGCGAAAATGCCAAGAGACCTGATGCTCACGGCTACCAGCCTACAGTGGGAATACCCGAACTGAGAAAAGCCATGGCCGACTGGTATAAAAGATGGTACAATGTAGATCTTGACCCATCCACAGAGATACAGCCTCTTATCGGCTCAAAGGAAGGTATCCTGCACGTGACACTGGCATTGGTAAATCCTGGTGATAAGGTTCTTGTTCCAAACCCTGGCTACCCTACCTATACATCGCTGAACAAGATTCTTGGAAGTGAAATAATCAACTATAACCTTCGTGAGGACAACAACTGGCAGCCTGATTTCGACGAACTGGAGAAGATGGATCTCACAGGAGTAAAAATCATGTGGACCAACTACCCAAACATGCCTACAGGAGCAAATGCCACAATAGAACTGTACGAAAAAATTGTCGATTTCGCACGCCGTCACAACATCGTAGTAGTGAACGACAATCCATACAGCTTCATCCTGAACAAAAAGCCGATAAGCATACTCAATGTTCCCGGAGCCAAAGAATGCTGTATAGAATTCAACTCCATGAGTAAGAGCCACAACATGCCGGGCTGGCGTGTGGGAATGCTGGCAACAAACGCCACTTTCGTACAGTGGATACTGAAAATAAAGAGCAACATCGATTCCGGTACATTCCGTCCATTACAGCTGGCAGCCGCACAGGCGTATAACAACAGCGCCGAATGGCACGAAGAGGCCAACTTCAATGTTTACAGCCGTCGCCGAAAGCTTGCCGAAGAAATAATGAACGTATTGGGATGTACATTCGACAAGAATCAGGTGGGAATGTTCCTCTGGGGCAAGATACCTGAAACTTATACAGATGTAGAGGAACTGACAGAAAAAGTTCTGCATCAGGCAAGAGTATTCATAACACCGGGATTTATCTTCGGAAGCAACGGAAAGAGATATATACGTATTTCGCTTTGCGCCAAAGAAGAAAAACTGGCAGAAGCACTTGAGAGAATAAAGAATATGAAATAAAAAGAAAATACAAATAACTACTAAAAGATTACAACTATGGCACTCGAATTAGAACCTATCAGACTGGAAGGCGTATCAGAAGAACGTCCATTGATCATAGCAGGACCTTGCAGCGCAGAAACAGAAGAACAAGTAATGACAACTGCAAAACAGTTGGTCGACAACGGAACAAAAATCTTCCGCGCAGGCATATGGAAACCACGTACCAAACCGGGAGGCTTCGAAGGTGTAGGAGTTGATGGTCTGGCATGGCTGAAAGAAGTTAAGAAAGAAACAGGGATGTACGTTGCCACAGAAGTTGCAACAGCAAAACACGTTTACGAATGTCTTAAAGCCGGTATAGATATATTGTGGATAGGTGCACGCACCACAGCCAATCCGTTTGCAGTGCAGGAAATAGCAGATGCCTTGAAGGGAGTTGACATACCTGTATATGTAAAGAACCCTGTAAACCCAGATCTGGAGTTATGGATCGGAGCAATGGAAAGAATAAACAATGCAGGAATTAAACGCCTTGGAGCAATCCACCGCGGTTTCTCATCATACGACAAAAAAATCTACCGTAATCTTCCGCAATGGCATATTCCTATCGAACTGAGAAGACGTATTCCTAACCTCCCTATCCTATGCGACCCTAGCCATATCGGCGGCAAACGCGAGCTCATCGCATCTCTCTGCCAGCAGGCTATGGACCTCGGTTTCGACGGACTGATAGTGGAATCACACTGTAACCCTGACTGTGCATGGAGCGACGCTTCTCAGCAGGTGACACCGGATATTCTTAACTATATTCTCAACCTGTTGGTTATCCGTAAGGAACACCAGTCAACAGAAAGCCTCAGCGAGCTGAGACGTCAGATTGACGAATGTGACAACGAGCTGATGGAGATTATGGCAAAACGTATGCGTGTGTGCCGCGAAATCGGAACATTCAAGAAAGAGCACAATATGACTATCCTCCAGACAGGACGTTACAATGAAATTCTTGACAAGCGCGGAGCACAAGGAACATTGTGCGGTATGGATTCTGAATTTGTAAAACATGTATTCGAAGCCATACACGAAGAAAGCGTACGTCAGCAGATGGAAATAATAAACAAGTAAAAAGAACAAGAAAATTATCAAGACGATGCGTATATTAATATTGGGAGCCGGAAAAATGGGCTCCTTCTTTACCGATGTATTAAGTTTCGACCACGAAGTGGCAGTTTACGACATAAAACCTCAGAACCTGCGCTTCATGTACAACTGTCTGCGCTTTACTTCACTGGATGAGATTAAAGAGTTCCGTCCTGAACTTGTAATAAATGCAGCTACAGTGAAATACACGCTCGACGCATTCCGCCAGGTACTGCCGGTAATTCCGAAGGACTGTATCATAAGCGACATTGCATCAGTAAAGACCGGTCTTCAGGAATTCTACGACAACAGCGGTTTCAGATATGTATCAACCCACCCTATGTTCGGTCCTACATTTGCCAACCTCGACCAGCTGAGTACAGAGAATGCCATAATAATAAAGGAAGGCGACTGTCTTGGCAAAGTGTTCTTCAAGGATCTTTATCAAAGACTTGGACTCAACATTTTCGAATATACATTCGATGAGCACGACGAGACTGTAGCATATTCACTGTCAATCCCGTTCGTTTCTACATTCGTGTTTGCCGCAGTGATGAAACATCAGGACGCTCCCGGTACAACATTCAAACGCCACATGGCAATAGCAAAGGGAGTACTTAACGAAGACGATTATCTGCTTCAGGAAATACTGTTCAACCCACGTACTCCGAAACAGGTGGAAGGAATACGTACCGAACTGAACGAGCTTCTTGACATAATAAGCCGTAAGGATGCCGACGGCATGCATGCCTATCTTAGCAAGATTCGAAACAATATAAAATAATAAATTCACAGGCTGTTACATGTATTAAAGATCACGTAACAGCCTGTATTGTTTATACAATAGTCGTATTATAAATCCAGCACTTCCAAATCGTCCGGAACATAAACATTACCATTAAAATTCTTTTTGGCCTCGGCAGTATATTTTTCTTTACGGCTCGAAAGAGTCTTATCCTCTGTGTGGTACAACAACAGGTTTTTCACACCAAGTTCCTCAGCCTGTACTCCCGCATCAAGAGCTGTACTGTGATGTTTCTCATATGGTTTGAATACATCTCTGTCCTCATAAAGACAAAAGGCCTCACACATGAGCCAGTCGGCATTCTTCACATACTCTTTATTATTCTCATTGTAAGGCTCGTCGCCCAGACAGACAATAGTTTTATTGTCAGAAGTTACAGCCTTAAAGCCGAACTGCTTCTCTTTTGTGGAATATATATCAAAACACTGAATTTCCATTCCGGCAGCACTGAACTTATCATTTTCCGACAGTACATTGAAGTTTATGCCATTCCCTATTCTGGCAACAATCTTCTTTGGCAGAGTGTTTCTGCATATCCAGTCAAGAACAAGTATCGCCTTGTCATGAGAATATACATTAAGGTCACCGTTATATTTTCCCTGCTGCATTCTCTGTGCAATGGTTCTGACTATCCATATTATGCCCAAGATATGGTCTGTATGAGCATGAGTTATAAAAATATCATGTATATCGTTAATCTCGATACCTGCCTTCTCAAGCTGTACGAGGATACCGTTTCCTCCACCTCCGTCAACCAGCAACAGGTCATTTCCATTATGAATCGTGAAGCAGGTGTTATAACATTTGGTTACGGCAGCATTACCTGTACCAAGCATTGTAATTTTTGAATTTCCTTGCATAAATCTGTTATCAGATTACATTCGTTAAAAATAAAAATCCGCTTAAAAACCTGATGAAAGGCTTTTAAGCGGACTCATATATATGTTTTAAATAAAGATTACTTTCTGTCAGCTTTCAGACGGTCAGCCATAGCCTTTGCAAGTTCTTTTGCCTGAGCATAGTTGTCCTGCTTCATAGCCTGCTTCATTTCTACAGGGTTGCCTACAACCTCGAACTTCAGCTTTTCAGTGTATTCGCCAATCTTCTTCACTGCAGCACTTGCCCAAGTATATGAGCCGAAGTAACCCATCACACGGTTCTTCACTTCGCGGGCAGCAATCTTGCTCAACAGTGATTCCATTTCAGGATAAAGGTTCATGTTGTATGTAGTACATCCCACGATAAGACCTTTGTACTTGAACACGTCAGCCAAGATGTATGAATGATGAGTGTGAGATACGTTGTGCATGATGATATTCTTGATACCCTGACGGCTCAGTTCTTCTGCTATTGCTTCAGCCAGTTCCTCTGTATTGCCGTACATAGTTCCGTATGCTATCACAACACCTTCTTCAGCTTCGTAACGGCTCATCTTGTCGTACATATCGATAACCTGAGGAATTTTTTCTTCCCAAACAGGTCCGTGAGTAGAACAGATAGTGTTTATTTTCAGTCCGCCAAGTTTCTGCAAAGCCTTCTGTACAGGATTTCCGAACTTACCAACGATGTTAGCATAGTAACGGCGCATTTCGTTCCAATAGATATCTGTATTGATATTCTTGTCGATGCATCCGCCGTTCAAGGCTCCGAAGCATCCGAAAGCATCACCCGCAAACAGAATTCCGTCTGTTTCATCATATGTAACCATTGTTTCAGGCCAGTGAACCATAGGAACCAGGTAAAAACGGAGGTTGTGATAACCTAGTTTCAGGAAATCGCCGTCATTAACTACATAGCGGTCGCCGGTCACACCATAATATCCTTCCACCATTTCGAAAGTCTTCTTGTTTCCTACAAGAACGATTTCAGGATAATACTGTTTGATAAGAGCGATAGAGCCTGAGTGGTCAGGTTCCATGTGGTTTATAATAAGATAATTGATTTTACGGTCGCCGATAATGCTGCGTATTTTCTTCAGATATACTTCAAAGAATGCAACATCAACTGTATCCACCAATGCCACCATCTCATCATCTGCAATCAGATAAGAGTTGTATGACACGCCGTATGGCAACGGCCAAAGATTTTCGAACAATGCTTTGGTGCGGTCGTTCACACCTACGTAATGTACTTTACCTTTAATTTCCATTTTATTATGAATTTGTTATTTATATGTTGACTAATTTTTTCCCTTGATACGAATCCCTCTCAATCATCCTCTTCTTCAGCTTCGCTGTGAATTCATGATTTTTCAGTCCCCAGTCAGGAGCAATAAGCAAATCGCGCGGCGACTGCGATATAAACCTTTCCAATACCAGGTCGGGGCGCAAATGCTCTATATAATCCAATACAAGATCTATATACTCGTCGGCAGTATACAGATGAAAGTCTTCAGGACATTCATCGTACTCGTGCGCCATTCTTGTTCCCTTTATCAGCTGCAGCTGATGCATCTTCAGCGTAGTGAGCGGCAACGATGATATATCTTCAGCCTGACGTATAATCATGTCTTTATCCTCGCCGGGAAGCCCCAATATAACGTGTCCTCCTGTCATTATACCTCTTGAAACGGTACGTCTTACAGCATCAGCAGTACATGCAAAATCATGTCCGCGATTTATGCGTTTCAGCGTGGCATCATTAGTACTTTCTATGCCATACTCAACCAAAAGGAAAGTCCTGCCGTTTATCTCTTCCAGATAATCCAATAGAGAATCCGGCATACAGTCCGGACGTGTACCAATAACCAGTCCCACTACTCCATCTACAGAAAGTGCTTCCTCATACATCGCCTTTAGTTTTTCCAACTCAGCGTATGTATTGGTATAAGCCTGGAAATAAGCAAGATATTTCATTTCGGGATACTTTCTTGAGAAAAACTCCTTTCCCTCTTCAAGTTGCTGTCTCACAGACTTCTCAGTCCGGCAATAGTCTGGGTTGAAAGTCTGGTTATTGCAGTAAGTACACCCTCCAAATCCCTTGCTACCGTCACGGTTAGGACATGTAAAGCCTGCATTGACTGAAATTTTCTGAACTTTAAACGGAAAGTGTTTCGCCAGAAAACATCCGAAATCATTATATCTTATTTTATTATCCATCTGACTAAAAATACGCAGCAAAGATAATATTTTTCCGCCGAAACGACAATAAATGAAAAAACAGATTTTTACATGTTATTTAATGAGCTGTGTCATACAAAATAATAACAATTACTATACGATTTATCTACTGGATTAATTTACTGTCCTCATCACACAGTTAAAAGAACCATTCGTTTTATATTATCTCTACACAAAAAAAATAACATATGCTGTTTATTACTGCTTAAAAAGAAAACTTTAGCACATAATATATGTTCCGATTTAATTATTTTCCTAATCGCAAACTATTTGTTATTCATAAAACTTAGAAAATGTGATATAATAATCTATCTTGGAATTGGGCAATGTAAAATGTAGAAAATTCCCGAAATATACATCAGGACAGCCCGTTTCTCCTTCCACACTCGCAATGCCTAAATTTTTCACTGTATGAGCAAAAGTTGAAGCACCAGAATATGTTTTGTTGTTTACAAGAACAGTTATCTTTCCATGATATAGATTTGCTTCTTCCAAATTATCTTTAACAGGTGTATATTCTATTACAAAAAGTTCTCCGTCCGACAAATTGCAGATTTGATTATATATTTCCGGATGCCTTTCTTTATTATAGGCTTTGGAATATGCACTGACCTTCAATTGGCTCTTAGAATATAGTGAATAGTCCGGATGTGGGAAATATGAAATCAGCCTTTCCACACACTGGCTAGAACCGCCTGTATTATTTCGCATATCTATTACTATTTCCTGTATTTTCTTGTGATTTATTTCTTTAAAAACAGAATCACAAAAAGTCTTTAGTTCCGTTTCTTGGAACACATTGCGAATGGTAAGGATTGCCTTTGTATTATCAGAAGAAAAATTACAACTGAAACTTTCATGCCTATTTTTAGATTGTCTTTCCTTGATGGTCTTCAAAGCAACACTTTGAGGGACTCCTTCCAAACTTATCTTTTCTATTTTATCACCATGTTTTATAGTAAACACATACAACTCGCTCCACCTGTACATATACCATAACAACGGAGAAAAATAGGCGTTTACACTGCCTTCCTTAATACCATTATCCTTCTCCGAGCCCCACAAGTCATACATCCGTTCAAGTATATCTTTTGACTTGATACCATTTATACTGAGAATCGTATCACCTTCGCTAATTCCGGAATTATCAATCACCGGATAATCTACAATAAAGATATCTCCAGCTGCTTTAATTCTCAATGGAATTGTTCTGCCATCCTTCTTTGCATGAGAAATAAGGTCGTCTGTAATAGGCGGCAGCAGCATGCTATGGCCATCTTTGATATTAGCCATAAAAGGAGCTATTTTCAGATAAAAGTCGGATATACTGATAGAATCTGTCAGGGATGCCTTCATCTTAGCTTTATTTCTTTCATACTCTTCCCTTGATTGATAGAGATAAAGATCCGGATGCACACATTCCAATTTTGCACATAAAGTGTCAAAATCGGCCATTTGCTGAGCAGGACTTAATTGTTGTCCGAAAGAAGATTTGCAGATAAAAGTTATAAGTATAGGAATAATTAAAAGTATTCTCATAATCAACAATTAAGACAAGTTATTTCCTAATGTCATCAAAATGCTTTGATGATGCAAACTTCTTGGGAAGTCTTTCAAAAAGTTTCTGAAATGTTTCTTTGTTTATTGAATGTCTGCTTATGTATAAGCAATAAGCCCCCACAATATTATCAATATTACGTTCTATTCTTTGAATATTGAGAATAGAATCTTCTTTTATGAGTTCATTCATTTTTAATGTTATTGAATCCTTCTGTTCTTGTGTCAAAGTAGAATTCTTCAAACGGAGATTGTCAAGATGTCCCAACACATGACTTATTGAATCTGTTTTAAAATTTTCTATACGGAACAAATCATTATATGGAGAACCATACATATCGAATATGCCGTTTTGGCTATCTCTTATATATAAAACTTCAGAATCTTGTGTAAAAACCATAGCTACACTTGGTACATTGCCCACAGCAGGAACTATAACTTTAGGCAAAAAATCTTCTTCTGAAGCCTTCGGTAACTTGAATGTAAATTTGCCATTCATAACTACAGCTGAATCAAGATATGTATTGTCAAGATATTCAGTTATATACATATAATCACCATCTTTTACATCAGTTGTTGTTCCATGAATTATACATTGCTGTTCTGTACACGACACTAAAAAAGAGAATAACATTAGTATTACAAATAAATGTTTTGTCTTCATGTTACTTTGATTAAATTTATATTTTAACTCATATTTTCCACACTTGATTATTATTCGAAGTAGCTAATATCGCAAATATAGTGTTTATAATTGAAAAAATACTTTCATTGAATATTTATGTAATAGATAAGTCTAATATTCAGCTATTTATAACATTATAAGAGGTGTATTACTAAAAAAGTTCACTTTACGAGGATGACATCATCAAGGTTGGCGGTGTACTGAAAATGAAATAGCAGTTGAAGATTCATTTCAGCTCATGAAGAAAAGCCTGAGGCCAATAAATATATATGACAAAATCAAAACAGGAACCAAAAGAAAAAAGCATATAAAGGTGTGGATAACTACCTCTATATGCTTTATGATATTTATAAATGAAATTGATATTGTTGGCTGTCTCCGGCACCTATTCCCGTAAATGAACATTCCCCTTATGAGTCGGGGCTTCCGTTGCAAGTTCTCTCTTTGCTGTGGGCTTTATCCTGCAATCCCTAATGTATGTACAGATGCACGAAGCTCCAAGAGAGTTACCACGCCGGAGGCTTCATTTATTTTGGTTGCATTAAAATTGAAGAATAGGATGCCATTCTTTTACTTTCCTTAAAATATCTTCTGCTGTTTTACAAGTTCCTTTCGTTCTATTATTTACTTTTTCTATGAACTCGTTGTCATAAATATTTATCAGGTGTATTCCATTAAATTCTGATACAGGCTTGACAAATACAATTCCATCACATATATCACTAAGCCTTTGTTCTTTTGTGTAAGGCGAACCTTTCTCGCCATAACTTGACAGTTTTATTGTAGGATTAGCGAAATAAGTTTCTGTCCTTAATAAAGGAAAATCATAGTTTAAATCAAATCCAACAGGTTTATTACCATTTTTCTGAAATGCGTTATCTATTACACCGTCAGCTATAAGATTCCACCTTGTCTGACTGTTCTCTATATAGCCTCTGCTTCCCATTTGACCACCCCATAAATTGATGATGAATACATCTTGAGGATAACAGCTTTTGAGTAAAAAGCCAGCTGAAGGCCAATTGTAATAGTAATCCCCTCGACGTGTACCATTTATACGTGCTAAGGTATGCGCAGCTCCAGCATAAAATACTATGTGTGATTGTTTAATGATATAATTTCTTATGATATCAAACATATTATCATCCCGTGAACCCGTATATACATAGTCCTTTCCGTCAAAATAATCTTGTATATACGCTGGATCCACTAAAAGGATACGTGTTCGGAGATTTTCAGGTTTCTTTTGATTATTTTCCCATATAGATTTGAAAACATCTGCATATTCTTTATATGGATTACCCAAATCATCAGGTGTATATTGCAAAATCTTAAAAACCAGATCTTCTCTGTAAACTGGGGATTTTATCAAGCTATCTGCAAGATTCTGATACCTTTCGGATCCAAACTCAACTGCCACCGCATCAATATTCGCCGTTGAATCTTTTGCTGAAGCAGTTATCAGTTCGCACAAGAATTGAGGGTGAGCATCTATCCAATGATCTTCCCCTAATGCAACAACTGAATGTGAACGTATTTTATCAAGTACATATTCCAAATGTGGTTGCCCATTATTTTTAATGTATTGATAATAAGATTCGCTGTCAAGACAATCTTGCGCAACAGAAATGTTACTTGATATTATCAAAAGCAACAAGACAAAACATTTTTTAATTGTAAAACTTCTCATTTTTATATTCATATTAATTTATGATTCCATAATTAGATTCACTTTATATTACTGTCTTTCCTGTTTGTTGAACAAAAAAAATATCTTATGATATTAGTAATAATCATAAGATAAATTCATATTCGTTATGTTACAAATAGTTGAAACAGAAAAATATAAACTTCTTTGGTCTTAAAATATCTACTAAATTGTTACAAATATAGACTATAATATTGAAATAAGCCGAAAAAACTGAAAAAACACAGAAATATATCAATAAATTATCGAATAATCTGAATATTTTAATAGTTTACTTCACGAGGATGACATCATCGAGGTTAGTGGTGTACTGCTTACTGATGTGTTCGCATTTAAGGTACTAAGACTTGTCTGTAGTACCCCGGACAGCAACCTTAATAATGCTGTGACCGTTCTTGTGGTTAATACAACACTTCGGAAGATCCAGACGGAAACGGCTGGTATAGGCAAAAACTGCTATCTCCGTACAGAAGCTGTGCTGCATACGGAGTTTGCGCACACTTTCTGAAGAAAAGTAGAGACGGCTTCCTTCAACCAAGTATGTTATTTTGATGAAATATATATGCAATAAATATCAGTAACAACAGTAAAGAAGCACCAACGTACCTGTACTTCTTATTGAATATGGTAAATACGCACAAGCCCACTATCACTAATCGGTATATTATGCAAATTGAGGTAAAGTCACCTGAAAATATCTGAACCGAACAGGTAACCGCTATAGTTATAAGGATGATATTCAGAACTATCTTGAAAATATCATTGATAATCTTATTTATTTCCATAATCTTTATGAACAACCATCGGTAACCCTTTTTCGTCTTTGATAATTTTGAAGTTTCCTGAGTCAAGCATTTCATTCCATTGCCGGAATAAATCTATAATAAACTCATACAAGTCCTTTCGTACATTTATATCTTCGTGTGAAGACAATGGGCATACAAGTTTTCCATCCTGTTCCGACAGATATTTTCTTGCTCTGTCTAGGGCTGCGAGATATATCACCTGATTATATATATAATCGTCATTATAACCGTCAGTATTCAATGCGTCTATGGCAGAATACGACATTTCGACAGTAGTTTGTAGATATGTAGTATCAGTAATTGATTCTCTATATCTGTTTGCCTTCTCCATCATCTTATCAATTCTTTTCCTTGCTTTCTGGTCGTCAGACATTACTGTATTGTTTTCTTGTGTAGTGTTCATCAGAAACCAAACCTTCCTTTGCCATTCATATACGGCAAACTTCTCGTCATCCACATTGTCTGTTTTGTCAATATAGCTTCTTATACTTGGCGCAGAAGAATACTTGGATTGTATTATGTCATCAACCAGATAGCCATGCAGTCCCTTCAGATTATTGAACAGAAAACCTTGGAACATCAGGTTTATATAGTCTTTGTTCTCGCGCAGGTATTGTTTGTAGGCTTTGTAGGCATCAGATTTCATATAGTCCGAAGCTTTGCTACTGTAGCCCGTTTTCTCAAGCTCATCCTCCAGTGCCTTTTCCAGTCTCACATACTCTGAAGAATCCTCTATGCTGTACCAATAGTGCTCATCAGGCTTTGAAGACATATCTACCCATGCCTTCGCCTCCCAATAGTCAATACCCATATTTACAGAATCTCTTTCTTCAGGGGACAGTTCATAGTATAGAGAATCTTTTTCCCAGCCATCGAAAATGACTTCAATCGAGTCTGATTTCTCTTTCATTATGCCTTTATAGATTTCAGGCAGTTTCTGGTCTGATTGGGACGTTATCATGAATGCACCGCTTTCTATCCTGCCATTAACCTGTGGATCTGAGATAATGGAGTCGTTATATACAAATGCAATCTGTTTCCCTATTGCATTTTCAGTCTCATCGACCCACTTGTTGATCTTATGCTTGCTTATTCGTCCGCTAATGACGTATTTTCCGTAATAGTCCTTTTCAAGTTTTAATCCAACCATATCTTTTACAGTTATGATTGGCTTAGCAAATAAGCTGTCTATACTTAATACATGATACCAGCCATTTTCTCTATGTGACAATGCCTGGTCAGCATTATTTGTCACATAAACACCGGTAGGCCCGTCTGCACCTCCTATGATACCAGCAGCACTCCTTTTGGATGTTTTACAGCTAATAAAAGAAGTAGAGATTAAGATAAAAAGGTATAAGAGTCTCATAATTTGAATTTATTGTCGTTGCAAAGATTATTAATAAAAGAATTTTGAATAAATTTCCTGTTTTCATACCGTTAGTGGAATTAATTTGCAAAGCTACAGAAATATAGAATCGAAATTCCCAATCTTATCTCCTGCAGACGATACAATGATAGAATCAAAATCTGTTCATCACATGTCAGATTCTAATTCTTTCTCAATTTCTTCAATAGTAGGCAAACTACCTCGGAAATCTTTCGGTAGAGCTTGCCTTAATTCATAATCGGAAATTCCGATAGGCTTCTGAATATCACGCAATGCATATTCTGCCTTGATACGGTCTTTGCTCTTGCAAAGCAACAGTCCGATAGTCCGGTTGTCCCCCTCTCGGCAAAGAATATCATCTACGGCAGAGCAGTAGAAATTCAGTTTGCCGATATACTCCGGTATAAACTCCGTATCTTTCAATTCAATCACCAAATAGCGGTGCAGAAAGGTATTATACATCAATATGTCAATATAATAATCATCGCCAGACACCTCTATATGATACTGTCGTCCCATAAAAGCAAAGCCAGCACCCATTTCTACAAGGAATTTCTCCACATGCTTCACCAAGCCGATTTCCACGTCACGTTCATTGTATTGCTCTGTAAAAGTCAGCATATCAAATATATATGGGTCTTTGAGCATTGATTTCACATCATTTGCCTCTGGAACAGGCAGGGTTTCCGTGAAATTGTTAGCCAACGCTCCGTGCTTACCATAATCATCAAGTTTGATGGCTTCTTGAAGATAGCGCTTTGACCAATGGGATGTGATACTCTGCACCATGTACCAATAACGGGCACGAATATCCTTAACTAGTTGCATAATAATCAAGTTGTGCGTCCAATCCAAATGTTTGATGGGAAGAGTAAAGTTGTACTTCCCCAATTGCGCAACCGGTGGTTGCGCAATTGAAGTAGCACCCCCTTTTATCATCGTAAGTTCCTGATTATACTCGTTGAAGAACTGCATCATACACTGCATATTGCGGACTGAAAATCCTTTTATTTCGGAATAATCGTTCTTCAAATCCGCTGCCAGCCGTTGCAAAGTTTTCTTGCCCCAACCGTCTGCATCCTGGCTTTGCTGCAACATGCCGCCAATATCCCAATACATCCTGAGCATTTCTTCATTGGCAGCATAAATCGCCCTTTGCTGGGCTATCAGTACCCGTTGCTTGATTTTGCGAAGCAATGCCGCATAACCACGAAAGTTATCCGATATGTTTTCAATTGCTTGTTTATCTGTATTTTTAGCCATAATTTTCTTTGATAGATTTACAAAGTTACGTTTATATCAATTATTCAAACATGTATAAACAAAAATAATACATTAAAGTGAAATCCACAACTAAACAATAATAAAGACATAATTTACATTTTGACATTTTGCTTTTCTAACCTTCCAAGGTTTAAATATTCTGAAGAAAGATATTATCCATCAATAAAAATTTAAGCCACGGATATACAACATATAACAAAATAACATGTATAAGTACATTGTATAATCTTTTACATAAACAAAAGAACACGTAATACAATAAGGATTAACACTTACCTTCTAGAATAATATTTTCCGGAAATAGCAATGATATATAACAAATAAAAACGTAAGCATTTTAACAGATAATAGAACTTTTCACTTACAAAGAGACAGACCAGCACATATAAGGAGATTGGTCATTAAAATTATAACCCGGTTCCGCACCTGAACAACAGAATGGAAACCGGGTTAAACTAATAAATATATTAAAGCTCTTTCTTTATCTTTTCAATCATCGAAGCATACTCTTCGTCAGATAAATATACTTCCTTAGGATTCATGCGGAACACACCACCGAAATCAGGACCATCAACATATTTAGGAACAAGATGGAAGTGCAAATGCTCCAAAGTATCGGAGTATGCGCCGTAATTTATCTTGGCAGGACTGAACACTTTCTGCATTGCTCTCGTTACGCGTGCAACATCTGCCATGAAAGCGTTTCTTTCTTCATCACTCAAAAGATTAAGATCATCAACATGTCCGTTGTAAGCTACCAGACAACGTCCTCTGTAAGTCTGTTCCTTGAAGAGGAACACTCTGGAAACACTTAGTTTCGCTATTTCAATCATTAAACTGTGCAATGTATCGTTATTCTGACAATACAAGCACTCCATTGGATTACTTTTCATTTCTCATCATATTTTTAATAGACATACAAAAATACACTTTTTCAATATATCATAAACATCTGAAGCAAAATTTAAAACTGTTTGAAAAGCTTTTGCAAAAGGTTATCAAACTTTAAGATTTATGGCAAATTCCATTATACAGACAAGCTGAATAACAAAATAAATATACAAAATGAGAAAAAAATTTTCATATATCGAAGTTATATACTATATTTGTCATAGAAAACATGTAGCATAGATGACAGAAGAGGACAAAAATCTACTAAACAGTTTCGAAGGAAAGCTAAGGCATGTCCTTTTTTTATATGATGAAGAGAAAAAAGAAAATGCCATTTTAAAGCAATCCATAGCCGACAAAGATTCTGAAATACAGGTCTTGTTAAGTAAGATTAAAGAACTTGAAACCAGATATGCGAACCTGAAAATGGCCCGTATGATAAGTGTAAATGATGATGAAATCAGAGACACGAAACAAAGACTTACGAGGCTGGTGCGTGAGGTCGATAAATGTATTGCTTTGCTGAATAAATAAAGGAAAGAAAAGGCAGTGAAACATATAATATATGGACGACAAACTGAAAATACACTTACAGATTGACAGAGAACGGTATCCGCTGGTGATTAATCGTGAAGAAGAGATTTTCTACCGTGACGCTGCCAAGATGATTGACAATAAACTGAACAAATACCGCAGTCTATATCCGGATTTCGGAACCATGAAACACTGGACTATGGTGGCACTGGAACTGGCATACGAAAATGCAAAAATAAAGGATTCGGTGGATATGACACCATATAAAGAAAAGATTGAACAACTGGAAAACCTGTTGGATGGTTACATAAAGGACAGCAAATAAAAGTAGTTGTTTGGGAAACGAGTAAGGAAATTCACGCACAAGTTTACAGGATAAACTCCTGAAGCTTGTGCGTTTTTATTTATATTTTAAACTTAAATTATAGATGTTGACAACAGTAATACTAACAGTTGTAGCCTTCCTGGTAGGAGGAGCTCTTTCATATAGCTTTTTCAGATACGGTCTGAAATCGAGATATGATAATATCATTAAAGAGGCTGAAACGGAAGCCGAAGTAATCAAGAAAAACAAACTCCTGGAAGTAAAGGAGAAGTTCCTGAACAAGAAAGCCGACCTTGAAAAGGAAGTGGCTGCCCGCAACCAGAAAATACAGCAGGCAGAAAACAAGTTGAAACAGCGCGAAATGGTGTTGAACCAGAAGAATGAAGAACTTCAGCGCAAACGCAACGAAACTGAAGCCATCAAGGAAAATCTTGACGCACAGCTGGTAATTATCGAGAAGAAGAAAGAAGAACTTGACCACCTGCAGTCACAGGAACGCGAAAAGCTTGAGGCTATCTCAGGACTGTCTGCAGAGGACGCAAAAGAAAGACTGATTGAATCACTCAAGGATGAAGCCAAGACTCAGGCTCAGTCTTACATCAACGACATTATGGACGACGCCAAACTTACAGCCAACCGCGAAGCTAAGCGTATCGTAATACAGTCTATCCAGAGAGTGGCTACTGAAACTGCAATCGAAAACTCTGTAACTGTATTCCATATCGAATCGGACGAAATCAAAGGACGTATCATCGGACGTGAAGGACGTAACATCCGTGCCCTTGAAGCTGCTACAGGAGTGGAAATAGTAGTTGACGATACTCCTGAAGCTATCGTACTTTCTGCATTCGATCCTGTTCGCCGCGAAATCGCTCGTCTTGCACTTCATCAGCTGGTTACTGACGGACGTATCCACCCGGCACGCATCGAAGAAGTTGTTGCCAAGGTACGCAAGCAGGTGGAAGAAGAAATCATCGAAACAGGTAAACGTACTACTATCGACCTTGGTATCCACGGTCTGCATCCTGAACTTATCCGTATCATCGGTAAAATGAAATACCGTTCATCTTACGGACAGAACCTGCTGCAGCATGCACGCGAAACAGCTAACCTCTGTGCTGTGATGGCTTCTGAACTTGGATTGAATCCTAAGAAAGCAAAACGTGCCGGATTGCTTCACGATATAGGTAAGGTGCCTGATGAAGAACCAGAATTGCCACACGCATTGCTCGGTATGAAACTGGCTGAAAAATATAAGGAAAAACCTGATATCTGCAACGCTATCGGTGCTCACCACGACGAAGTGGAAATGAACAGCTTGCTGGCTCCTATCGTACAGGTGTGCGACGCTATCTCAGGTGCACGTCCTGGTGCCCGCCGCGAAATTGTTGAAGCATATATCAAACGTCTGAACGACCTTGAACAGCTTGCAATGTCTTATCCTGGTGTAACCAAAACATATGCTATCCAGGCTGGTCGCGAGTTGCGCGTAATAGTAGGTGCAGACAAGATTGACGACAAGCAGACAGAAAGCCTGTCAACAGAAATCGCCAAGAAAATACAGGACGAAATGACTTATCCGGGTCAGGTAAAGATTACCGTGATAAGAGAAACACGCGCCGTAAGCTTCGCAAAATAATAAACAGAGAAATAAATAATAAAGGCTATATTTCATATCCTGTATTTAAGGATTGGAATATAGCCTTTTTAGTTTTATATAAAAAATTATCGACGAATATGATGACGTTTGATTCTTCTTTTTCTTCTGTTCTGATTGCGTCTGTTCCTATATTTCTCAATCTTTTTATACGAAACATAGATAACCAGCACCAACAATGTAAGAAGAATAAATATCACAAGTCCTCCTCCAAGATTATCTCCCTTGACGTGCGACCACATATCCAGAACAGCCTGTGTCCTCTCTCCTGAATCGCGTATGATTGCACAGCGTGCCACTACCGCACTGTCAGGATACTGTATCGGATCTATCTGTATATGTCTTGCCTCAGGGCCGAAGAAATAAGCCAGATTGGAATATGTTTCAAGAGTTGTATCAATCTTTTCCTCAAGAATCTCAGGTGTGGCAACCGCACTGACATAACCTATGGTTTCCATATTAGCCAATGCCACATCAGGACGGCAAAGATAGTTTATGAAATAGCTTGCAGCCTTCCTGTTGCGTGCATATCGCGGGATAACCCATCCGTCGAACCATACGTTACTTCCTTCTTTCGGCACTTCATATCCCAATTCCACTCCTATCGCTTCAGCTTCCTCTATCGCCCACACGGCGTCACCGCTCCATGTCATATTCAGATATGCCTTGCTTTTGGTCATCATTTCCTTACCGAAATCGGCCTCCCATCCGGCTATGTTAGGTTTCAGATCCTTCAGGTATTTTTCAGCTGTGGCAATAGCCTCAGGCGAATAATTGTTCATCAGGTCATCAACTTTTATATCGCCCTTTGCCAAGGCTTCACGATTGGCATATATCACAGCCGTTCCATATGCATCACGATAGCTGTCTTTCATCAGCAGCTTGTTGCGGAACTTGCTGTCCCATAAAGAATGCCATGTAGATGCTTCTTCTGTCGATACATATTTCTTGTTGTAAAGTATTCCTGCCGTACCCCACATGTACCCTACAGCATATTTCGACGTCGGGCGTCCCGGAAGTCCAAGCTTATCCAGCTCGCCACGTACATACGGAGATATATTGTGAATGTAGTTTGGTGTCTTGCCAAAAGCCGTATCTATAGGCAGAAGCAGGTCTTTCACCAGCATTCTCTCGATAATATATTCCGAAGGGCATACCACATCGAAGTCTTCCTTACCACGTTCTATCTTGGTTAGCATTATCTCATTTATATCGAATGTCTGATATACAATGCTTATCTCCTCTCCTGTCTGCTCCTTATACCACTCGGGGAAAGCCGCCAGCACTTCCTCGTCAATATAATCGCCCCAGTTGTAAATCTTCAAGACCTTCTCGCGATCCTCACTGTTATAGCATCCCGTAAGGAATATTGCCGTAAGCAGTGTCAGAAATATTGTATAAAGTCTGTTCATAATCTATCATCGTTATTTTGCGTTCTTCTTCCCTGCACGGCGGTTTATCATTATAAGCATAAACAGCACGATGAGGAATATAATAGTTGACAACGGACGAAGCTCTGGTGTAAGTCCGCCCTTTCTTGCATCCGAATATATATATGTAGAAAGAGTCTCTAGTCCTTCGTTTCCTATGGTAAATATGGTTACAGCGAAATCGTCAATTGAAATTGTTACTGCAAGCATGAAACCGGCTATCATTCCAGGCAGAATTTCAGGGATGATGACTTTCCTCAATGCCTGTCCGGGAGTCGCTCCCAGGTCGAGCGCAGCCTCGTAAAGATTAGGGTTCATCTGTTTGAGACGCGGCAACACACTGAGCACTACGTATGGTGTACAGAAAGCTATATGAGCCATGAGTACAGTGCCATATCCCTGATGTATTCCCAACGATACGAAAAGCAGGAACAGGGATACACCCATGATTATATCACCGTTCAATATAGGAATGTTGTTTATGAATGACACAGCCCTACGCTGACGTGCACGCAGATTGAACATACCTATTGCAGTTATCGTTCCAAGCAGAGTAGATACTACAGCTGTAATCAAGGCTATGGTAATGGTGTTCCAGAGGGCATTTACCAAAGAGTGGTGAGTGCCGTGCACGAAAAGATTTTCATAAAGTTTTGTTGAAAAACCGGTCCAGTTGCCAAGAACTTTAGCCTCCGTGAAGGAGTATATCATGATTATGATGATAGGAGAATAAAGCATCAGAAGCAACAGCCATAGATAGCCATGGCAGAGGACTTTCTTTATCATGTTTACCATATCGCACCTCCTTCCTTCTCCTGATTGTCGTCAGAAGCAAAAAGAGTGGCGGCACCTATAAGGAACAGCATAATGAGCGAAAGTGCGGCACCGTAGTTCCACATACTGTTGTTAATGTTCTCCTGAATTGTAGTACCGAACAGTTTTATATTGTTCATTGTAAGCAGCTCGGCTATGGCAAAAGTAGAAATGGTAGGCATAAACACCATGAGAATGCCGCTTGCCACTCCCGGCATGGACAGCGGAAGTATGGTTTTGGTGAAAACCTGAAAAGGAGTTGCTCCAAGATCCTGTGCCGCCTCGATATAGCTGCGATCCATCTTGACCAGTGTATTGTAGATGGGGTAAATCATAAACGGAATGTAGTTATAAACCATACCGAAAATCAATGCCCCCTCTCCCAACGGTACACGGAAGAAATCGAACAGTGCCACTGTGGCAAGAGTACGTATCAATATGTTTACCCACATAGGCAGGATGAAAAGCATCACTACTATCTGTGAATAGCCCGACTTTAGCCTGCTCAGAATATACGCAGCCGGATATCCCAGCAGGATACATATCAGTGTATTTATTATGGCTATACCTATGGAATAGATAAATGTGTTCACAGCCTCCGGATGAGACATGAACTTACTGAAGTTGGCAAAAGTGAAATCCCCCCTCTCGTCAGTAAACGCAAATACCACAATCAATATCAGCGGAAGGACTACAAAGAATACCGAGAAGATGATGTACGGCAATGTCCAACTCTTACGCGAAGTAAGAAAAATACGAATGTTACTTAGTTTCACCTCGTTTCCTTTTATAGTTAGTTATTAATTTTTTCTGCGTATGGATATGTATTCAGACGGAATGCTGATACCTACATTGTCGCCCTTATCCCAAATATCGTTTGTATCGGCATATACCGGCTCATCCCAATCGGAATCGACAGTGATATGGTAATGGTCGCCCTTATAAAGGATGAAGCTTATGCTTCCAGTCAGAGTACCGTCCTCCTGATTATCGTCAAGCACAATTCCGTCGAAAGGTACTTCCACCAACACTTCCGTGCCTGCATCCATGCCTGACGTTGCTTCCTTACGACACTCAAACTCACAACCTAGGAACTCAACATGAGTTTCGTCGATGATTTTTCCTTCGAACGTGTTGCATACCCTTTCTTTTTTCATTATATGTATGTCGTATGGCTTCACCAACAGTCCTACTTCTGATCCTACTTCAAAATGATGATAATCCTGCACAACAAACTCAAATCCGTTTGCAACTACCACCATCTCGTAGTGCACACCCTTGAATATGCATGATGTAACCTTACCACGGAACTGTGCGGAGTCGTTTACAGGGAATATGTAAAGATCCTCCGGACGTATAACCACATCCACTGGTGCATTGTCACCAAATCCTTCGTCCACACATTCAGCCTCTACGCCTGCAAAGCTTACTAAGCGGTCGTGTATCATCACTCCGTTAAGTATGTTACTTTCGCCGATAAAGTCAGCCACAAACGAATTGACAGGCTCATTATATATATCCGTTGGGGTACCTATCTGCTGAATTCTTCCCTCGCTCATCACAACGATGGTGTCGCTAAGTGTCAGAGCTTCTTCCTGATCGTGTGTCACATACACGAACGTGATACCCAATCGCTTGTGCATTTCCTTCAGTTCCATCTGCATATCCTTACGCATCTTGAGGTCAAGTGCCGCAAGAGGTTCGTCAAGCAAAAGAACATCAGGCTCGTTCACAATGGCACGGGCTATGGCCACACGCTGCTGCTGACCGCCGGAAAGAGAGTTTACATCACGATACTCATAATCGCTCATGCTCACCATCTTCAGGGCGTTCTTCACCTTGCGCATGATTTCATCCTTAGGCATCTTTTTCAGTTTCAGACCGAACGCTATATTGTCATAAACATTAAGATGAGGGAATAAAGCATATTTCTGGAATACTGTGTTGACGGGACGCTTATGTGGAGGTGTCTGGGTAATCTCTTTACCATTAATTGTTATAACACCTTCCGACGCTGTCTGGAAACCTGCCAACAGACGGAGCAACGTTGTCTTACCACAACCCGAAGGCCCCAATATAGTTACAAACTCGCCCTTGCGTATGTAAAGGTTGATATCGTCAAGAGCTACCTTATCATCGAAGTATTTTGAGACATGGGAAATCTCAATAATATTATTTACCCTTTCTTGCATTTCAATTAAAACTCTAAACGGCGGCAAAGTTACTGCTTTTTTGCATAAATAATCATCATATGACAACTTTTATATGTCGAAATAATGAATATTCGTAAATATATACCTTTATATTAAATTTTTATTGCAAAAAAATGCATGTATGCATACATACTGCATACATGCAAATCTGGGAAAGTCATTATATCAGTCGTCTATCAAGCCTATTGACTTCCAATTATCCAACAAGGCACGGGCATCCTTCAATGCCACGCTACGTTCAATGTCGTAACGTTCAAGAAGCAAATCCACCATAGTTTCCAAGTCAAAATCTCTGCTTACCAAATGTTCCCACAAATAAGCGGCAGACGAATTCAACGAAACCAACTTGTTGAAATCTATTTGTTCAAGTCCCTCGCCGGTAACTATTTTCTGTCCTACCAATTCGCGTAGTACAAATCCTTTCTTTATCCTCATAGTTTAATTATATAATTTATGTGTTCTAATATTAATCCTTATTTAACTGTCTCGTGACACAAAAGCGAAGCCTCAGCATCAGGAAGACATTCCAGATGGTATATTCCAACAGTTGAAACGAGCTTTGACAATGTTTCATGCAATCCGTCTGCCATACTCTTTTCCCATTTCATCGATGAAGCCGAAGGTGCCAATGCCGCATAAGCTGAAATTCCTGACAATTTTCTTATAAGATTCCGAGGTGCCTGGCTCAATCTGACTACAGCTCTAAGCGGCACTTCCTCATTACGATAGCATGGCGTCTTGCCGCTCCACGGAGAACCATAAATAACAGGGTTTCCTGACGAATCAATCCTGACGACAGGGTTGTCATCATTAAGCAATGATGTTCCAGGTATATTCTGCAGCCACAATCGTGTATGAGTACTCTTTCCGGTACCGCTTTTACCCAGGAAAGCAAAACCATATCCGTCCGCCATCACTACAGATGCATGTATCAATATGGTATCTTTCACTGACGACATCAAGGCATAAAGCAGCATCAAGGCATTGTTCACTATAAACAAGCCATGCCTGTAATCATTGCATGTACCCAAATACAGCTTACATTCCTGATTATTACGTTCCACTGCCAATATTCCTCCCTGTTCCTTCATTGCCGAATTAAGAGATATCAGAAAAACTCTTTGATTATCAGGGCCTGACATCAAGGATATGTATGCGGTATCATCATCAAACTCTGCCAGATTCTTTGAATCACGGACAATATCGTCCCCATTTGAAGAAAAGTCTATATCAAGACGGAACAGCAAATCCGGGGTTTCAACATTACATAAACCAGCATTGCTATCCACCATGAAAGGATTATAATTGTCCATTCCTTTCCATAAAGCAGAATCATCCGACATTGAAACACAAAACCTGTGTCCGCCAACCTTATATGTTCTTAGCATATTATATCTATATTAATTTAATGAAAAGTCTTCTATATATCGCAAGCAGATAACGCCTGACAGGCAATAGATGCCTCCATATTCTATACATCGAAAGCCAAATTCTGGAATCAGGATTATACTTCCTGCCCTTCCTTATAACAAAAACCGCCTTTCCGCACAAGCGGCTGATATGGCAACTTTCTGTTCCGCGGATATTCCCGTCACCCATAAGTGTTACAGTCCCATTATCGGATATATGTATTATACGATGAAGAACATAAACATCATTGTCCAAATGAGCCAGTGCAATATCACCTACTTTCGGTTCACCATATGATTTAAGGACCACACTATCCCTTTCACCGACGATAAACGGCAGCATGCTGCTACCCTTGGTAACAATAGTAACAACTGTCCCTTGCGACAAAAGTCTTTCAACCTCTCCCAACAATATACCGTTAGGCATTATCAATTTTTTCATCCAACTCAGTCTTTCTGTTCATATACACAATATTATCACACTGTTCAGCTATTTCTGCCCTATGAGTGATAAACACCAACGTTTTGTCACCTGCATTTTCCGTGAGACGGTTCATCAATTTACGCTCGGTCTCGGCATCAAGGGCAGAAGTAAATTCATCAAGCAACATTATGCGTCCTCTGTTCAACAAAGCTCTGGCTATTGCTATGCGCTGTGCCTGACCCTCGCTCAAACCTTCACCGCCTTCACCGCATTTGGCATCAAGACCTTCCGGAAGTTCATATACAAATTCAGCAGCAGCCATATAAAGTGCTTTTCTTATATCGTCATCACTCAGGGAAACATTGTCACCGATAAGGTTCTCACGGATTGTAGCACTGAGCAGACTGTTACCTTGAGGAACATATACTATTCCCTGTCTTGAACTAGCGGAAGCATTAACAGTGTCTCCATTTTCATCATACAGTGTCACATTACCGTTTTCCGGTCTGAGAAGTCCAAGCATAATCCTCATCATGGTACTTTTCCCTGCTCCCGTCTCACCCATTATCGCTGTAGAAGTTCCGGGACGGAAATCATAGCTGAAATTATCCAATATTTTTCTTTTTCCATCAGGATACCTGAAAGTCACATTTTCGAATCTGATTCCATTCCAACGACTTCCAGAAACATGATCATCCATAGAGTTTTCCTCTTGCTCCACATTATACACTTCCACCAGCCTGTCGGCAGACGCCATGGCATGTATCATAGCCGGAAGGCGACGGCTCAAATCGGCAGTAGGACGCTGTATAAGGCCGACCAGCTGAAGAAATGCCGACAACATACCGAATGTCACAACACCGGCCTGCAAGTTATGCACTCCCCATATAAAAGCCGTGAGATATCCTGTAGCAAAACCTGCCATTATAGCAGTGCGCGATGTAGTAGTAAATTTATTCCTCTTCATCACCTTATCCTGCAAAATCCCCTGAGCCTCGTCCAGACGTTTCAATATATACCCTGCCCTGCTCAAAGCAATTATAACAATACGTTTCTGAAGAGATTCCTGCAATATGGATTGCACACAAGAATCAGAATTACGAATATCTGACGTCAGTTTCTTTATCTTACGCGCCATTACGGCAGACATCAACAGAAACAAAGGCAGAATACATATTATAACCCATGCCAGTGATCTGTTCATTGTCCATAAGAAAATGAAAGCCCCTACCAGCTGTGCCAGAATTATTACAGTTCCAGGCATCAAATGACATAACGTATCTGCCACTACCCTGACATCTTCTTCCAGACGGTTCACCACATCACCCGTATGCCACCTTTCCTTGCCAAACCATCTTCCATTCAAAGCTTTACGGAAGATATTACCCCTCAAGGTGTTACGCAGCCCGACATCTGTCCTTACATCTATATATCCCTGAAAAGCCGAACATATTATCTCCACTCCCAGAGCCATAACCAACGCCAGCGAATAAGACTTCAGGTCAGCACCCGAATTTACCGCAGCATCAATCATCTCCTTGCTTATCCAGATAAAAAGCAAAGAAGCTACAATCCTTACAAGACCAATAAACACAGAGGCAAATACCGGAACCCTATATCCCGCCATCTGCCTCCACATCCATATAATAGTATTTAATATTCCGGAAAGAGATTTCTTATCAAACAACATCTCCAAGATTATATTACCAACGTGTTATACCTATGTCCTGCCAATGGTTCATATATGCCAGAGCCTCATCAATCGCACGGCTGTAATCCATACCAAATTCACTGCACAGCAACCCGGCCAGAGTATCTTCATCAAATTCATCCTGACCTACCTTTTCTATCAGGAATACGGCTTCATCGCTAAGCGGAGTAAGCATGTCATATTCAGACGCTTCCATATCCCCTCCGCCCAAGACATATCCATCGGGACCTTTTTCTATTTCTATATCTTTTTTCAATCTCATACTATACCAACAATCTCTTTTATTTGGTGTGCAAAATTACCAAAAAAAGATAAATAATTCAAGCCATCAGTTGTGTAGTAATGAAAAATATTTTGAAATAAAATCGCATTGTGCTACCTTTGCCGCGTATTTATAAAACAGCATAATAACACTAAAAGAAACATGATATACCCCCTTAACTTTGAACAAAAAATAGGGTTCGACCAAATACGTTCACTCATAAAGCAAAAATGCTTATGCACGTTAGGAGAAGAAAAGGTGGACGAAATGAGTTTTTCAGATGATTTCAGCAATGTAAATTTATTACTGGACCAGGTAAACGAATTCACTCAAATTCTTCAGGGAGAAAATGAATTCCCTGACCAGAACTTTTTTGATGTACGCCCATCACTGAAAAGAATCAGGATAGAAGGAATGTACATGAACGAAGCTGAGCTTTTCGACCTTCGCCGTTCACTCGAAACTATCAGGGATATAATTATGTTTTTTCAGAAAGACAATGACGGGGAAACTGACGACAACGAAAAGAACAGTCAATTCCCTACTCTATGCAAACTTGCAGAAGACATCATGGTCTTTCCACAGCTGACATCAAAAATCAATAATATACTTGATAAATTCGGGAAAATCAAAGACAATGCCTCACCGCAGCTTTTGTCTATCCGACGCGAACTGTCATCAACGGCAGGCAGCATATCACGAAGCCTGAACTCGATATTGAGGCAGGCACAATCGGAAGGCTTTGTTGACAAGGACGTAACACCAACCGTACGCGACGGAAGACTTGTAATCCCTGTAGCACCCGGCATGAAAAGAAAGATCAGGGGTATAGTGCACGACGAATCCGCAACAGGAAAAACCGTCTTCATAGAACCGGCAGAAGTAGTTGAAGCAAACAACAGAATAAGAGAGCTTGAAGGTGAAGAGCGAAGAGAAATAATAAGAATACTTACCGAATTCTCTAAAGAAATCCGACCACATATTCCCGCAATACTCGTCTCATACGAGTTTCTTGCCAAAATAGATTTCATAAGAGCAAAAGCATTGTTCGGCATCGACACCAAAGCCGTAAAGCCTGCCGTGGAAAACAGCAGGACAATAGACTGGTTTGATGCGATACATCCACTTTTGAGAATAAACCTCGAGAAGCATAACAAGAAGGTTGTTCCGCTGGAAATAGCCCTGAACGACAAGAACAGAATCCTCCTTATCTCCGGCCCTAACGCAGGTGGTAAATCTGTCTGTCTCAAGACCGTAGGACTGCTACAGTATATGCTGCAATGCGGAATACCTGTCCCGATGAACGAACGCAGCCATGCCGGCATCTTCAGCGGCATCTTCATCGACATAGGCGACGAGCAAAGCATAGAGGACGACCTCAGTACATATTCGTCACATCTTACGAATATGAAGAACATGATGAAATACTGCAACGAAGGAAGCATCATCCTGATTGATGAATTCGGAGGCGGTACGGAACCGCAAATAGGCGGTGCCATAGCAGAAGCAGTACTGAAACGCTTCAATGCAAAGAAAACATTCGGAGTGATAACAACACACTACCAGAACCTGAAACACTTTGCAGAAAACAACGAAGGAGTGATTAACGGAGCCATGCTGTACGACAGGCATGAGATGCGTGCCCTGTTCCAGCTTCAGATAGGCAACCCGGGAAGCTCGTTCGCCGTAGAGATAGCACGCAAGATAGGACTTCCGGAAGACGTTATAGCCGATGCATCCGAAATTGTTGGAAGCGAATACATACAGAGCGACAAATATCTGCAAGACATAGTCCGCGACAAAAGATACTGGGAAACCAAGCGTCAGAATATCCGTAAGCGCGAAAAGCAAATGGAAGAAACCATTGCCAAGTATGAAAAGGAAATGGAGGAACTGGCCAAGAGCAGAAAGGAAATACTGAAAAAAGCCAAGGACGAAGCAGAGAAAATCCTACAGGAATCGAATGCCCGCATAGAAAACACCATCCGTACCATTAAGGAAGCGCAGGCCGAAAAGGAACGTACACGTCTGGCAAGACAGGAACTTACAGACTTCAGACGCGAAGTGGAAGAACTGGAAAAGGCTGCCATGGAAGAGAAAATAGCCCAAAAGATGGAAAAACTTAGGGAAAAACAGGAACGCCGCAAGGAAAAGAAAGAAAAGAAGGCAAACGAGACGAGCACACCTGTCATTCCTAAGGTGAAGCCTATCAATACCGGGGACTATGTACGTATAAAAGGACAGAGCAGCGTAGGACAGGTTTTGGAGATAAACGGCAAGAATGCAGTTGTAATGTTCGGCCTTATGAAAACAAACGTAAAGACAGAGAGACTGGAACATACAGACGCTCCCAAGCCGTCTGCCGCTTCCCCTGCCAAGGCCAGCTTTGTAAGTACTGCCACACAAAGCAGCATGTACGAAAAGAAGCTCAACTTCAAGCATGAAATCGACGTGCGCGGCATGAGAGCAGACGAAGCCATCCAGGCTGTTACTTATTTTATTGACGATGCCATACTGGTAGGAGCCAAAAGCGTAAGGATATTGCACGGCACCGGTTCGGGCATCCTCCGTACACTGATCAGGCAATATCTAGCCACAGTGCCGGGAGTGTCAAGTTTCCACGACGAACACGTGCAATTCGGAGGTGCAGGAATTACAGTAGTAAACATATAATATGCCATCACAGGCAAACAATATAAAACAAATTACGATGAAATCAATTAGAGAACTATACAGAATAGGAACAGGCCCTTCAAGCAGCCACACCATGGGACCAAGAAAAGCTGCAGAAATGTTCCTGAAAAAACACCCTGAAGCTGCATCGTTTCAGGTGATACTTTACGGAAGCCTGGCAGCTACCGGAAAAGGACACATGACAGACATTGCCATACTGGACACCCTGCAACCGCATGCCCCAGTAGAATTGATCTGGAAATCACACGTATTCCTGCCATTCCACCCCAACGGAATGACATTCAAGTCGCTCGATTCAAACAAACGTGTGACAGACGAATGGACAGTATTCAGTGTAGGCGGAGGAGCTCTTGCCGAGGAAGGTAAAGGCATGGCTGTATCCGAAGACATCTACAACATGAAGAACATGAGTGAAATTCTGGCATGGTGCAAGCATACAGGAAAAAGCTACTGGGAATATGTAGAACAGTGCGAAGGTCCGGAGATATGGGATTTCCTGGCAGAAGTATGGGAAACCATGAAAGCCGCCATCTACAGAGGCCTGGATGCCGAAGGTGTATTGCCCGGTCCGCTAAACCTGCCAAGAAAAGCCTCATCATACTATATACGCGCCAAGGGATACAAAGATTCTCTTCGCTCAAGAGGACTGGTTTTTGCTTATGCACTGGCAGTAAGCGAGGAAAACGCAGCCGGAGGAAAAATTGTCACCGCTCCTACCTGCGGTTCGTGCGGAGTAGTGCCGGCAGTATTGCTGCACTTGCAGAAAAGCCGTGAATTCAGCGACGCCAGAATATTGAGAGCCCTTGCCACTGCAGGTCTGATTGGAAATATCGTAAAACAAAACGCTTCTATTTCAGGTGCAGAAGCAGGATGTCAGGCAGAAGTCGGAGTGGCATGCTCCATGGCCTCAGCAGCTGCAAGCCAATTATTCGGCGGAAGCCCTGCACAAATCGAGTATGCGGCAGAAATGGGATTGGAACACCATCTGGGCATGACTTGCGACCCTGTATGCGGTCTGGTACAAATACCGTGTATCGAAAGAAATGCATACGCCGCAGCGCGTGCTCTCGACGCAAATATCTATTCGGCATTTACCGACGGGCACCACCGTGTATCGTTCGACCGTGTGGTAGAAGTAATGAAACAGACAGGCCACGACCTCCCTTCATTATACAAGGAAACAAGCGAAGGAGGATTGGCAAAAAATTACAGACAGATGTAAAAACATCAAGAAATTATAAAAGGGTTAAACAGCATTGACATACTCAACTGTTTAACCCTTTGCTTTATGAATTATTAATTGAAATAATAAAGGAATGTTGCAACTCCTTCAAGTGCTTTCTTCTTCTGGTCTTTAATTTCTATAGAGAATTTAATCTCAGCCTTGGCAACTCCGCGAAGGTTAACCAGCGACTGCAAGTCGGCAACCAATCTCACGCTCTGGCCTGAAAGTACAGCCTGACCGAACTTCATCTTGTCCATACCGTAATTAACCATCATCTTCAGGTTGTTTACCTCTATTATCTGATTCCAAAGATACGGAAGAACAGAAAGTGTAAGATAACCGTGTACAATAGTACTCTTGTAAGGGCTTTCCACCTTTGCCTTCTCTACATCAACATGTATCCACTGATGATCCAAAGTAGCATCCGCAAACTGATTAATACGTTCCTGAGATATTTCCAACCAGTCTGAAATTCCAATCTGTTTGCCTACCAACTTTTCAAATTCATCATAAGAATTGATTATAACTTTTTCCATAATATATAATTCATTAATATTTAAACATTTAGGTGGCAAAGATACTAAAACTTACCGAAAACGAGTAAAAAAGAAGCATTTATTACACAGAAAAACAGATTTTGTGCAATAAATTCATACATATTTACTACTCAATCTCTTTGGTGAACCATGCCAAGAACATCCCAGGCAATATACTTCAGTCAGATCAAACCCCTCCAGACTCTCTTCAGGATACTTAGGCACGATATTGTGATTTTCATCCACATATACCAGCCGGCGTTCTCCACCGGCATTCTTTACGTACATAGATGATATCTTACACTGCGGACAAAGTAGTTTCTTCATAATCAATTCAATGTTATAGTTTTATTACCTTTTTAGTATTATTATAGTCACAGCCGAAATTATAAGTATTATACCTACTGCAATAGTAAAAGTAAAAGCCTCACCAAAAATTGCTATACCAACAATTACAGCTGTCACCGGCTCCATGGCCCCCAATACAGATGTCTGTGTAGCCCCAATGTATTTTATAGCCTCTATTAAAGTCAGATTCGACACGATAGTCGGTATTATGGCAAGCAGCAGCAAGTTACCCGCAGTAGCCAAATCAGGTATAGAATGTAAACTTCCGGTTGACGACATTCCTGCAAGCAATATCACCGTACTGAAAAGAAACACATAAAAAGTAAGCTTCAGTCCTTTCAGGCTCTGGTTCTTGCGCTGACCAACCGTAACAAGATACAACGCATATCCCACTGCCGATATCAATACAATGATCACTCCCAATATATTAGTTTCGCCTTGCGAATCGGAATATGAAAGTGCATATACCCCTCCTATCGCCATCAGAATAGCCAATGTGCGAAACAGCGAATTCTTTTCGTGAAAGAAAAGCATCATGACAAGAGTCGTTATCACAGGATACATGAAATGTATTGTGGTAGCCACCCCTGACGGCATAAACTTATATCCCCATAACAGGAATACTGAAGAAATCAGATAAAAAAATGAGAGCAGCAAGAGCGTTGGCAAATCCGATTTTTCTATACCGAAAGAAATCTTCCTGATTTTCAGAAGAACAGCCAGTGCTATTGTTGCAAAAAGGAATCTGTATGAAATGACATTCATAAAGTCCATACCATGCTGCATGGCAGGAATGGCAAAAAGCGGGATCAATCCAAACGATGCCGATGATATTATGCCATAAAGCAGTCCGTTAAATTTATTCATTTGTTTAAAGGAAATTTTCAAAACGGCGGCAAAGATAGTAAATAAACCCGATAGGGCAATTACTTATTGTCAAAATGATAATTTAAGTACGTAATAATAATAAAATACGGACCTATACCAAGTTTGATTGAAAAATTTCCATTCTCGCCATAGTTTGTAAATACACAATGAAATAATATTATTATATATAAAATCTTTTATACATAGCAACAACACTTCTCAGCTACATTATAACACAAATAAATCAAATACAGTAGCACAATAACACATGAAATATTTTCTATTCTAAAACAAATCTAGAGCGAAAAAAGATAATTTTCAAGCCTTTTTGATAGCCGAAAAAGACCGGGCGCACGTTCAAAGTAAAATGTGCGCCCTGTTTATATTGAATATACGCACGGTTAAAATGAAATGTGCGCACGTTTTTTTTCGTCATTAGCCTTAATAAATAAGGTAATTTTAACCATTCTACAGCATTTAGTTACGATATTAGCAACCTAAAGCAGATTTATAATTAACATTTCATTCTATTTTAATAAAATCGTTCTATTAATAAGGCAGAAAAAGCATCATAAAGCAATCATTTTTATATCAAATAAGCAAATACTCTTTCTTTTTGCTTCGGAATTAAAAGTTGAAAACGATGTTTTCACTTTGTACTTCACTCGGTTTGCACTATCTTTGGAAAAGAAAATCATAAAAACATTATTTCATGAGCGGAGAAGACTTACAGAGACAGACTTCTATAAATATACAGGAAAAAGCAAACCTAATCTGGGCTATTGCTGATAAGTTAGTAGGATTATACAAGCCTCACGAATACGGAAAGGTAATCCTGCCTATGTGCGTGATAAAGCGTTTTGAAGATACTTTGGCACCAACAAAGGACGCCGTTATCAAGATGAACGAAGAGCTTGAAGCAAAAGGTATAGCCGTAAAAAAAGGTTTCCTTGAAGCTGCAGCCAAGCAGAAGTTCTACAATACCAGCAAATTTACTTTCGATATATTGCTTGCCGATGCCGATAACATCAAAGACAACTTCGAGAGTTACCTCAACCATTTCTCCGAGAACGTGATTGACATAATCAACCGTATGGACTTCTACAACGAAATAAAAAAAATGGACGACAACAACCGTCTATACCTCGTTATAAAGGAGTTCTGCTCTGCCAAGGCTTATCTTGGTGCGGATGTTGTTTCGGCCGTAGATATGGGTTATATCTTTGAAGAGCTGGTCAGAAAGTTCTCCGAGTCATATAACGACCAGGCAGGAGCACACTTTACCGCACGCGACATCATCTATCTGATGAGCGAACTGCTTGTAGGAGAAGACGAACAGAAGATGGAAGACGAAGGCATCGTAGCATCCATATACGATATGGCAATGGGAACCAGCCAGATGCTTGCCTGTCTTGACGAGAGATTCCGCAAGATAGACTCCGAAGCCGAAATCACATGCTACGGTCAGGAACTCAATCCGCAGACGTATGGTATTGCCAAAGCCGATATGCTTATCAAGGGCGGTAATGCAGACAATATGCGACTTGGCGATACTCTTGGCGATGACCAGTTCAAAGGCTATCAGTTCGACTATATCATATCAAACCCACCTTTCGGCATCGACTGGGAAGCATCCGAGAAACGTGTGAAAGCCGAAAACGAGATGGGCGAAGCAGGACGTTTTGCCCCGGGACTGCCGGCAAAAGGCGACGGACAGATGCTGTTCATGCTCAACGGTGTGGCGAAACTGAAAGAAGAAGGACGTATGGCTATCATCCAGAACGGTTCTCCTCTGTTCAAAGGCGATGCGGGAAGCGGCGAAAGCGAAATCAGAGGTTATCTGCTTGAACACGACTGGCTGGAAGCAATCGTGCAGCTGCCTAATGATTTGTTCTATAATACAGGTATAGCCACATACATATGGGTAGTGAGCAAAAACAAATCGGAAGAACGTGCAGGAAAGGTTCAGCTTATTGACGCAAGCAAATGCTTTGAGAAACTGCGCAAACCTCTAGGCAACAAGCGTGTGGAAATTACCACAGTTTGCCGCGAACTTATTATGCAGGCTTATCACGATTTTACCGATTGGGAATATACCTCTGAGATGAACCCGGAGCTGAAAGTAGAAAGCAAGGTGAAGGACGTAGAGGACTTCAAGTTTACTAAACTCACCATAAACCGTCCTTTGCGCTTAGAGTATAAGGATATTCATTTTGACGATGCCACTGCCGAAAACTATAAGGAAGCCGACAGAGCTTTATTGAAAGAAGTTGCCACATATTGGGAAAATAATATGCCTAACCATGTGGGATTCCCGGACATCACTTTCTTCCTCGAACTGAAGAAAGCCAAGATAAAAGTACCGCAAGGAAAGGTAGCCCTATTGAGAAACTATTTCGGCAAGCGCAACCCCGATATGATGGAGGCATACGTGAAACCTGTTGACCAGGAAAGCGGATTTGCTCCCGACCCGGAATTGAAGGACAGCGAGATTATTCCATGGAAGGAAGACATTACGGAATACCTCGACAAGAACGTACATCCGTATGCTCCCGACTTCTGGTACAGCGAATCCGAAAGCAAAACCGGTTATGAAATACCTCTCACCCGCGAGTTCTACAAATACACTCCACTCACACCAAGTTCTGTGATATTTGATGAACTTAAAAAATTGGAAGAAAAAGAATCGGAACTGATGTCCAGAATATTGGGGTAAGCAGATATAAACTCGCATAATAACAGACCATGAACGAGCATCATAACAACGGAAATATAATCCTTTGTTATTAAAATAATACATTGCTTAAAAGTTCCGAATAGCGATGAGAAAACTTGTAATTCCCTATATAAAAATGATATAGAAAAAGAAAAAAATACACATATACGATGAAATCAGTTAATATAGATGTAGATTATCTCAAAACGGTAAACTATACATTATTTCATAATAGAATACCGGTTTGTCAATCCGTTAATGTAACCAATATTTCGGATCAACCTTTGAGTGATGTAAAGGTATGCTGTAAAGGGGAATTCATCAAAGAGTACGAAAGTTATCTAATAGGACGGATTAACGCAGGAGAAACGGTGCGTATAATGCCCTTTGAAATATCTCCTGATTCGTCAAAACTGACGGTATTAACAGAAAGAATTGTAACCAATTTTACTTTAACAATAACGAGCCTGGAAGAAATTATAGAAGAGAAACCGTACGAAATAGAACTAATGCCATACGATCATTGGTTAGGGATTACTATACTGCCACAAACACTTGTTTCGTTTGTAACTCCCAATCATCCGTCTATCAACAGTTTGATAGTCAAAACAGCTGAAGCCCTAAAACAAGCAACAGGTTCTTCTATGCTAACAGCCTATCAGACGTGCAACAGTAACGATGTTCGTTTGCAAGTTGCTGCGGTTTTTGCAGCCATTCATCAACTTGGAATTGTTTATCGCAGTGTGCCGGCAAGTTATGAGGATATCGGTCAGCGTATTACAATGCCAGACCAAGTAATATCTATCAAAATAGGAAACTGTATTGAGCTAACCCTTCTAATGGCCTCAGTGTTAGAAAGCATTGGTATCAACAGTGTTATTATACTTCAGAAAGGACATGCCTATCTTGGGGTATGGCTCGTTGATGACTGTTATTCCAGTAGTATATGCGATGATGCCTCTTACATAGAGAAAAAGTGCTCACGAGGTATTGATGAAATGCTAGTCATTGAATGTACACAAGTAGCTCAAGAAACAGCCTCTTTTGATACAGCTGTAAAAATTGCAGAACAGAATTTAGCAGACCATAGTGTATTTGAGTTGTTTATCGACATCAAACGAAGCCGTCTGGAACGTATTTTCCCTTTACCATCAAGAGTACTTACTGATGGAGCATGGACATTCGAAAAAACAGGTGTGGAGCATGAACAATGCTTATTAAAGATAAAAAAGCATGACCGATATGACCTGAGCCAAATGACAGATAAGAAAAAAGAGCTTACAAAATTTGATATTTGGGAACGGAAATTACTTGACTTCTCCTTACGAAACTCATTGCTTAATCTTTATTTACGTCGTAAAGCTATACAGTTTATTTCTTTTGATATAGACCGTATAGAAGATCATCTTCAGGACGGTGAAGAATATTGTATCAATTCAAAACCAAATATTGAATTTCAGCTTGACAACAGTGAGCGTTTAATTCGTTCAAAATTGCACGAACAATTACATGAATTGATTCGTAGTGACATTGAACATCATATGCTACATACTTATCAGACTGAAAATGAGACTAGAGATGTGCTGAAGAATATCTATCGTGCAGCACGTAATGCTATTGAAGAAACAGGAGCCAATTCATTATTTCTTACTATAGGTACTCTTAGATGGTTTGAAACTCCTCAAAGTGAAACTCCACGTTATGCGCCCTTATTATTGCTTCCTGTAGAGATGGTATATAAAAAGGGACGATATTATATTCGCACTAGAGATGAGGATATATCACTAAATGTAACACTAATTGAGTTCATTAGGCAAAATTATGGGATTCATGTGAATGGCTTGGATCCTTTACCAAAAGATGAGAGTGGAGTTGATGTTCCCCTAATTTTTGCAGCTATACGCGCTGCACTGAAAGAGCAAAAAAGATGGGATGTAGAAGAAGAGTGTTTGTTAGGAACTTTCTCTTTCAGTAAGTTTCTTATGTGGAATGATGTACATAGTCATAAAGATGAGCTACGCAAGAACGATATTATAAATAGTCTAGTAGAAAATAAACTTACTTGGACTCCAGAACCTATTACTGGCAATCTAAGAAATATTGACCAGCATGTTTCACCTGCAGAAATAGCTTTACCTGTTTCTGTCGATTCTTCGCAAATGGCAGCTGTAATAGAAGCAGGAAAGGGACATTCGTTTATCCTGTATGGTCCTCCCGGAACCGGAAAATCGCAGACCATTACCAATCTGATAGCAAATGCTCTTTACCAAGGAAAGCGTGTGCTTTTTGTTGCTGAGAAAATGGCAGCACTTAGTGTAGTACAGAGCAGATTGGCTAAAATTGGTCTTGATCCATTTTGTTTAGAACTTCATTCCAATAAAACTACAAAGCGACATGTACTGCAACAGTTAGAAAAAGCTCTTCAAGTTACCCATATCCAATCTCCTGAGATTTTTGGATTTCAGGCAAATAAAATATTTGAAGAGCGTAAGGCTCTCATTGCATATATAAATGCTCTGCATGAAAAAGAACAAAAAGACGGATTATCTCTCTATGACTGTATCTTGCGATATGAAGCCATATCCGTTGCTCCAATGAACAATTTCAGCTTTGATTCTTCACTAGATTCACTACTTATCAAAGAAGGTATAAAAGGAGTTGAGAATTTACTCGGAACACGCTTTGAAACAGTCGTCAAATTAGTAGGACATCCATCATGCCATCCCTTGAATGGATTCCAGATTAACCGGGAAATGTTACAAAATAGTGAGAAAACGGTTATGAACCTTCATAAACAGATACAGGTACTGAAGGAATTAATGTTGAAAAGCCATGAACTATCTCATACAAAGGAATTGTATGAACTGCTGTTACGTGACAACTCTTTAGCTTTCTTTAATGAAGATGCCGAGGACCTACGTCGTTCATGGCGTGAAATCAAAGCAAAATGGTTCATACCACGTTTCCTTGCCAAACGCAGTTTTCTTAGCCGTTTGAAGCAATACAACCATTACATTAGGGAACAAGAAGTAGATTCACTGATTGATCAGTTTGCCACTTATCAGAAACGACATGAGGAAATAGAACAAATCAGACAAATTCTGAAACAATACTTTGATATTGAAACACCTACAGATGAAATACCGGAAAACAGTATTATCGAAACTGCCATAGACAAAATGAAACGATGGTCAGAAAATTCTGCTCTGATGCGCGACTGGCTTCATTGGTCTGAATTTTGTGAGGAGCTTAAAGTTAATGGCCTGGATTGTGTGGTTAAAGTCATGCAAACACAAAGTATGGACACAACTGTTGTGCGAGATGCCTATTTTAAAGCTTTATTCCAATATAAGGCAGAAGAAAAAATACGTAAATCAGAAATCTTAACTACTTTCGAAGGAATGCTTTTTGACGATAAAGTAGCTAATTATAAACGAATGACAGATGAGTTCCAATTACTCACACAAAAAGAACTTTATGCTAAATTAGCGTCCAGAATACCGCGTGTTATTGACAATGCCAGCAGTAGTAGTGAAATTGGTTTACTCAATCGCAATATCAGCAATGGTGGACGTGGGTTGTCATTACGTGATTTATTTGAACAAATACCAACCTTACTACCTCGTTTGTGTCCGTGCATGCTGATGAGTCCGATGAGTGTAGCACAATATATAGATCTTGGTCAAGATAAATTCGATTTGGTAATATTTGATGAAGCTTCCCAAATGCCAACAAGTGAAGCGGTCGGTGCAATAGCTCGAGGAAAATCACTTGTCGTAGTAGGTGATCCAAAGCAAATGCCGCCAACAAGTTTTTTCTCTTCTACAAATGTAGATATTGAAGAAGCATGTATTGATGACATGGAGAGCATTCTCGAAGATTGTCGTACTCTTGAGATTCCTTCATTACAGCTTTCTTGGCATTATCGTTCACGTCACGAAAGTCTGATTGCTTTTTCGAATAACGAGTATTATGATGGTTCTCTGATTACATTCCCCTCTGTTGATGATCAACATACAAAAGTACATTATGTTCCCGTCTCGGGTTATTATGACAAAGGTGGAAAACGTAGTAATTTGGCAGAAGCAAAAGTTATAGTGGAAGAGATTGTCCGTAGACTAAAAGATGAAGAACTGCGAAAGAAAAGTATAGGAGTAATCGCATTCAGTGTTGTTCAGCAGAGCTTGATAGAAGATTTACTGCAGGAACAACTGGAAAAAGACAATAATTTACAAGATATTATTCAGCAAATGTATGAACCTGTCTTTGTCAAAAATTTGGAGAATGTTCAGGGTGATGAACGCGATATAATACTTTTTTCTATCGGATATGGTCCGGATAAAGATGGAAAAATTTCCATGAATTTCGGTCCGTTGAACAATTCAGGTGGAGAGCGCCGTCTTAATGTTGCAGTAAGCCGTGCGCGTCAGGAGATGTATGTTTTCTCTACGTTGAAATCATCTGATATTGATTTGCGCCGTTCAAAAGCTCGTGGCGTGGAAGGACTGAAACATTTTCTGCAGTATGCCGAAACACAGTCACTGCCTTCATCATCAAAACATAATGACAAGAATTTCAATGATAGCATACTGGCTGAACAGATTGCAACGGAACTGAAGAAAAGAGGTTACATAGTTGCAACAAATATTGGTCGCTCACAATTCAAGGTAGATGTGGCGATTTGCGATGAGAATAAGGCTGATACATATCGTCTTGGTATTCTTTTAGACGGTGAAGGATATCGCGATACTCATACTACACGCGACCGTGAAGTTGTACAACCTTCTGTTCTTTCGGCTCTAAATTGGCAAGTGATGCGCGTTTGGAGTGTAGATTGGTTTAATAATAAAGAACGAGTTATCGAACGTATCATCAAACGTCTTTCTTCTGAGTCAGAAACCGAGCATAAATCTCAGATTAAATCTTTTGATATCTCACAGGAAAAGTTGGAAGAATGTTCTCTAAATGCACGGGAATATATCTGTTATAATACCAACAAGGCAGAAGCTATAAGTTTATCAGATGAAACACTTATGAAAAATATTATTTCAACTGAACAACCTATTACTTTTATGCTTCTTTGCCGACGGATTTGTTCGTTACGTGGTAGTGGAAGAGTAACCCCTACCCTTCAGAGAACTCTTAGTATGTATGAGCCATATTTTTATAAAGATGTTAATGGAGTAATGTGGTTAAGCAAATCTGACAGTTATAATTATCAGATATACAGACCAAATTCTAATCGTGACATTATAGATATTCCACAGATTGAGTTGTTGAATGCAATTAAAGAATCCCTATTAGAACAGGTAGCTGTTGACGAAGACAGTCTAACACTGATTGCTGCCAAGAAACTTGGTTTCACACGGCGTGGAACAAATGTAGAAACAGCTTTTAAAAAGGCTCTGGAAGTACTGAGAAATCAGGAAGAGATTGAATATATTGGAGAAAATATCCGATTAAAATAAAAGAATCGACTATGAACGAGCAGCAAAACAACGGAAATATAATCCTCTACCAGACAGAGGATGGCAAATCAAGGATAGAAGTAACTCTATGCAATGATACGGTTTGGCTTACAGCCGACCAGATGGCAGAGCTGTTTCAAAGAAATAAATCTACCATTTCAAGACATATAAAGAATGTATTCGAAGACGGAGAGTTACAGGCAGATAAGGTTGTTGCATTTTTTGCAACAACCACTCAGCATGGTGCCATCAAAGGGAAAAACCAGACTCATCAGGTGGCATACTATAATCTTGACATGATAATCAGTGTAGGTTACCGTGTCAAGTCCCACCGTGGAGTACAGTTCAGAATATGGGCCACAAATGTCCTTCGTGAATATCTTGTAAAAGGATTTGCCATGAACGATGATTTGCTGAAAAGAGCCGGCGGAGGAAACTATTTCGACGAACTGTTAAGCCGTATCCGCGACATACGTTCCTCGGAAAAGGTATTCTACCGCAAGATACTCGAAATATATGCCCTGAGTATAGATTACGACCCGCGCACAGAAGCTACAATGCAGTTTTTCAAGACTGTACAGAACAAGATGCACTACTCTGTACATGGACATACAGCAGCCGAAATCATTTACGAACGTGCAGATGCTGAAAAAGATTTCATGGGACTTACTTCATGGACAGGAGCATTACCAAAACGCACCGATGCTGAAATAGCCAAGAACTATCTTTCTTCAGATGAATTGGATACTCTCAATAGAATAGTCAGTCTGTATTTGGATTTTGCAGAACTTCAAGCCAAATCGCATAAGCCAATGTACATGAAAGACTGGATTCAGAAATTGGACGATTTTCTAAAGCTTTCCGGAAAAGAGCTGTTAAGCCATGCCGGAAAGATTTCTGCCGAACTTGCAAAGCAGAAAGCGGATATGGAGTACGACAAGTTCAAGGAAAGGACTGTTTACAGTCTTTCACCCGTAGAGATTCATTTTCTTGAAAACTTTGAAAAGGAGCAGAAGAAGCTGAAAGGCAGATAGAATATCAGTTGGTTAGTGTTACTAACCAACTGAACAGGAAAGGTATTGATTACTCATATTATTACGAACAGGAAGATTGATGGTTATGGAAAATAGATACGATAAATATAAAGATAGTGGTATTGCTTGGATTAGGGAGATTCCGGAGCATTGGGAAATAAAAAGATTGAAAAATGTTAGTGATTTCAATCCTCAAAATGACCAATCTATATCAAATTTCTCAGAAGTTGGATATCTACCTATGGAACGGTTGAAAAATGGTTATATGCTTCCAAGTGTAATAAATGTATATAATTTAACTCAAGGACTTACCTTTTTCAAAGAGAATGATATCGTAATGGCTAAAGTTACACCCTGTTTTGAAAATGGTAATATTGCTATTGCAAAAAACTTAATAAATAATTGTGGATTTGGTAGTTCTGAACTATTTATCTTTAGAGTAAGAAATATAAACAGAAAATATTTTTTTTATTTATTACAAGAAGAAAAAATAAAAGAAGTTTGTAAATCTACAATGATAGGAACAGGAGGGTTAAAAAGAATTTCTCCTACATTTATGAGAAATTTATTATTACCAATACCTACGACTTTAGAGCAACAATCCATCGCTACCTACCTTGAACAAAAATGTAGCGAAATAGACGAACTGATAACCTTGCAAGAGGAAATGATAACCAAACTGCAAAGCTACAAACAATCTGTCATTACCGAAGCTGTAACCAAAGGTTTGGATAAAAATGTTCCTCTAAAAGATAGCGGTATTGAATGGATTGGGGAGATTCCGGAGCATTGGAAGGTTGTAAAAATAAAATATCTTGCTAAAATAAAAAGCGGAGATTCCATATCATCAAATGAATTAATACAGGCAGGTATTTATGAAGTGTATGGTGGTAATGGACTTATGGGATATTGTAATAAGAACAATGTTAATGGGTTTAATATTATAATAGGAAGAGTTGGTGCATTATGTGGAAATGTTAGACTTATTTCAGATTCTAAATTTATAACTGATAACGCATTAATTTTAAATTGTTTTGATAATGCTTTATATCCTTATATGTATATAATGTTGAAAGCTGCTAATTTGAATAACCTGAACACGAGTAATGCTCAGCCACTTATTACAGGTTCAAAAGTACTCAATGTTTCATTACCGATTCCTCCTCTCTCCGAGCAACAATCCATTGCCGATTACCTCGACCAGAAATGCAGCGAGATAGACGAACTAATCTCCATAAAGCAACAGAAGATAGAAAAACTGAAAGACTACAAAAAATCATTGATTTTCGAATGTGTAACCGGAAAAAGAAAAGTATAAGCCATGACTGAATTCGACAAATATATCCGACAGGGAGAACCCGACCAGAAAGAGAAAGCAGCCGCATGGCAAGTCGCCATAGGCTTGCAGGATGTGGACGGACTGAAACCGTCTGAGTATCTTATTCAGACGGCACAGCAACATATAGAGGGAGACATTTCCATTGAAGAAGTGAAACATCTGATTGATACATACTATCAGTCGAAATCATCACGTGAAGAAATGGAAGACGAACGGACGGAAGAAGCAGACAAGGTATCGGCACGTATCACCGAACTGCTTTCGGAAAAGACTTTCTCGTTTACACCGGACTATCTCCTGTATATTCATAAACGTCTGTTCGAAGGTCTGTACAAGCATGCAGGGCAAATACGAAACTATAATATCACAAAGAAAGAATGGGTACTCGACGGAGATACGGTTATCTACTCGGATTATGAAATGATTCGCCCTACTCTGGAATACGATTTTGCACAGGAAAAAAGTACTGATTATCCCGCAATGAATGCCGAACAGGCTTTACAGAGAATCGGTAAATTCATTTCAGGTATTTGGCAGATACATGCTTTCGGAGAAGGTAATACCAGAACCATAGCTGTATTCCTTATGAAATATCTGAAAACTTTCGGATTTAAGGTGGATAATGATATATTCAAGAAACATTCGTGGTATTTCAGAAATGCTCTGGTACGTGCCAACTACAATAATTATACAAAGGGGGTTTCTGCTAATACAAAGTACCTGGAAATGTTCCTGAGAAATATGTTGTTTGGGGAAGAGAACAACCTCAGCAATAGAGAAATGAACATAAACTTTTCTCAAAGTGCCAAAGAAGAGGAGTCAAAGAGCCAAAATGGCACTTTGGATGGCACTTTGAACTGAAAACATAAGATTAAAGAAAAATATAACCATGAATACCACAGACTTAAAGGAAAAAAACTTTGAAGACGACATAGAACGATACCTTATCACAGAGGGCGGATATATCAAAGGTAATCAGGATACATACGACAAGGACAGGGCTATAGATATGCCTGTGCTTATCTCCTTTATAGAAAAGACACAGCCAAAGCAGTGGAAACGCTATGTAACCAAGTATGGCGACAAGGCTGAGAAACAGCTGTACCGTGTGTTTCAGGATGACGTTTCGCGCTATGGACTGATTTATGTGCTCCGCAAGGGTATAAGCGACGTGGGTATAAACATCAGATTCTGCTATTTTGCTCCGGCTTCGATGCTGAATGATGAGCTTGTGGCAAATTACGATGCGAATATTCTCACAGTGACTCGCCAATTTGCCTATTCCAAGCTGAACAAGAATACCATCGACATGGTACTCTCATTGAATGGTATTCCTGTGGTGGCACTCGAGCTGAAAAACCAGATTACGGGTCAGAATGTGGAGGACTCAAAACGTCAGTGGTGCACAGACAGAGACCCTAAGGATCCGCTGTTTCATTTCAACAACCGTATATTGGCATACTTCGGAGTTGACCTGTATGAAGTGGCTCTTGCTACAGAACTGAAAAAGGAAAAGACTTTCTTCATCCCTTTCAATCAGGGCTCAAACGGAGCCGGAGAGGTGGGCGGCGCAGGAAATCCCGAACGTGAGGACGGCGGATATGTAACTGCCTATCTATGGGAAAAGGTATTGCGAAGGGATATGTTGCTTTCCATTCTTCAGCGTTATATCTCGCGCCAAGAGGAAGAAAAACTGAAGATTATTATAGACAAGCATGGCAGGGAGAAAGAGATTACGGAAACTTCGGTGAAGATAATCTTCCCCCGTTATCATCAGTTGGATGTGGTGGAAAAGTTAGTGGCCGATACTTATTTTGCAAACGTTTTGCAAAGCCGTTGCAAAGAAGAGGCAAGATATGATATGGCTGCGGACGAAAAGACGAAATACTATTCGCTGAAGAAGCCGCACGGAAACAATTATCTCATCCAGCACTCGGCTGGTTCGGGAAAATCGAACTCTATCGCATGGCTCACTTATCGTCTTGCAGGACTACAGAATGCGGAGATGAAGAATATGTTCAACAGTGTGTTTGTCATCACCGACAGACGTGTGCTGAACAAGCAACTCCAGAGTACAATCCTAGGCTTCGACCATACAGACGGACAGATAGAAACCATTACAGATTCTGACAACTCGGAGAAACTGGCAAGAATCATCAACGACGACAATACGAGAATTGTTATCACTACCCTACACCGTTTCCCGGTTATCTACAAGGAACTGACAAGTCGAAGCGGAAAGAGATATGCCATAATTGTAGATGAGGCTCATTCTTCACAGTCAGGCAAGAGTGCGGAAAAACTGAAGGCCGCACTTGCGGATACAGACGAGGCATTGCGCGAATATGCTGAAATAGAAGAGATTGAGGCTGAAGAACTGGAAAAGAAAAAGGATGCCCTGATGGAGGATTTGTTGGCTCAGGGACAGCACAACAATCTGTACTTCTATGCATTTACGGCAACTCCAAAGCCAAAGACTCTACAGACTTTCGGTGAGTTGGCCGAAGAAGGTGAAAATCCGGAAGACAACAAATATGTGGCTTATCATAACTATTCCATGCTACAGGCCATAGAAGAGGGATTCATCAAGGACGTGTTGAAATATTATACCACGTACGACACTACTTACGAGATTGCAAAGCGTATAGAGTCTGATCCTTCGTATGAGGAAACTCCTGCCACACGCGCCATAAAGGCTTTCCATGATAACCATCAGCATGTGATAGCTCAGAAAACGGCTATCATCGTGGAGAAATTCAGAGAAGTGACACTCAATGCCATGCTTGGAAAGGCAAAAGCTATGGTGGTATGTTCTTCGCGTGCTCATGCGGTACGTTATTTTCTGGAAATCAAGAGGTATTGTCAGGAAAATAATATAACTGATCTAAATCCAATGGTGGCTTTCTCCGGTACGGTATCGTATGAGGGAGTGGAATATACAGAAACGAAGTTGAACTCCGCTGACGGACGAAACATTTCGGAAGCCAAACTGCCATTGTATTTCGCTTCGGACTTATATAATATGCTGGTTGTTGCAGACAAATATCAGACAGGATTCGACGAGCCTCTGCTACATACAATGTTCGTTGACAAGAAACTGAAGGATGTAAAGGCTGTGCAGACACTCTCGCGTCTGAACAGATGGCAGAAGGACAAGAAAGATACATACGTGCTTGACTTCTGCAACAAGCCGGAGGATATTAAGAAATCGTTTGAACCGTTCTATAAAGGTACAGAGCTGATAAAGCCTGTGGATGTGAACTATGTATATACTTTCAGAAAGGACATACAGATGTTCCAACTATGGACAGAGGGTGACGAACAGAAATTCTATGATTTGCTGCAAAACATAAGCAAGCAGAAGGACCGACTTGGAGCTTTGTCGAATGCCTTCAAGAGCACTATTGACAGATACGGAGCTTTGGACGAGGAGAAACAGTTTGAGGTAAGGTCGAAAATCAAGAACTTTGTCCGTTTCTATTCTTATATGGCTCAGATAGCAAGAACATACGATAAGGAACTGTACAAAGCCTATGTATATGCCGACTACCTGTGCAGACTGCTGCCAAAGAACGCCAAGGAAAGAATAGACCTGAACAAACAGATTATGCTGGTAAACTCCAAAATATCTGAAGGAGAAACAGTTTCCATTAAATTGGGTGATGGAAAAGCCATCAAAGGTGAAAATCCAAAAGCGGGAAAGCCGAAGAACGATAAAGAGGACTTGCTGAGCCGCATCATTGATAAAGTCAATATTATGTATCATGGACAATTCTCTGAAGCAGACCGTGTTATAGTGGAATCCATCTACGACAAGATGGTCACGACAGCCAAAAAGAAACTGACAAAACAGGCGAACAATACGGATGAAAAGCAATTTGAGGAAAGTATCTTCCCTCAGATATTCGATGAAGTGGCAAGAGGATGTTATGTGGAACAAATGGATTCTTTCGCCAAGTTGTTTGAAAACAGTGATTTCTATCGTAATGTCATGACTCAGATGGCAAGGGTGATGTATGAGAACTACAAGAAAAAGGAAGACGAATAGCCGTATTGAAGAGTCTGAATTTTGCTATAGGCAAATAATAGATAAACTGAAGATTAATTTTGTTATCTCTGCTACACTTTTGCGACGGGAAAAATTTCTGTAGCAAAATTGTAGCAGAGTTTTATTCTATACCCTTTCTACTCTATATAAGAAACAAAAAAGCCCCATAATCAGTCGATTACAGAGCTTATTTGCGGAAGCTGGGGGATTCGAACCCCCGGTACGGTAACCCGTACGTCAGTTTAGCAAACTGGTGGTTTCAGCCACTCACCCAAACTTCCAATACCGTTGTAGCGCCTACGGGACTCGAACCCGTGTTTCAGCCGTGAGAGGGCCGCGTCCTAGACCGCTAGACGAAGGCGCCATAAAAAAGTGACCGCGACAGGATTCAAACCTGTAACCGGCTGATCCGTAGTCAGCTACTCTATTCAGTTGAGCTACGCGGCCATCTTACATTACTACTGGCGGAAGCTGGGGGATTCGAACCCCCGGTACGGTAACCCGTACGTCAGTTTAGCAAACTGGTGGTTTCAGCCACTCACCCAAACTTCCTTTTTTTCAGTAGTGCATTTCCTTAAATGCGGTGCAAAGATATGTGTACTTTCCGACATATCCAAACATTTTCATACATTTTTATCCCTTTTTTTTGTTACTTTTTAATAGTCATTTGATTATAAAGTAGTTAATAAAATACATTATTTGCTTTGTGATTTCATTGAAGAGTTAATCTACATTATAGTTATAAACTTGATTTCAATCAAAATAATTTTGTAATTAATACAAATTAATAATATACCTAATTGTAGGTATTGTATAGTATAACAATTATTAGTACCTTTGCAGTGCTTAAAAATCATTTTTAAACATATAAAATATAAATCACTATGGTAATGAATTTCAAAGAAGGTCGTTGGAACCATGAAATCAATGTCACAGATTTTGTAAAGACAAACATCACTCCTTACGAGGGTGACGCTTCATTTCTGGCAGGTCCGACAGAACGCACAAAGGCAGTTTGGAACAAATGTTTGGAAGCTTTGGCCGAAGAACGCGCTAACAACGGAGTACGCTCGCTTGACCCTTCGACAGTTTCTACCATCACATCATTCGCTCCAGGGTATATAGATAAGGATAACGAGGTAATTGTAGGTTTGCAGACAGACGAACTGCTGCGCCGCGCAATCAAGCCTTTCGGAGGTATTAAGGTTGTAGAAAAAGCATGCCGTGAAAACGGTGTAGAAGTAGATCCAAAGGTTAAGGATATTTTCACTCACTATCGCAAGACTCATAACGACGGTGTATTCGATGCTTACACTGAAGAAATACGTTCATTCCGCTCACTGGGATTCCTTACTGGTTTGCCTGACAACTATGCACGCGGACGTATAATCGGTGACTACCGCCGTCTTGCACTTTACGGTATCGACCGTCTTATCGAATCAAAACAGGATGATTTACGCCATCTGACAGGTCCTATGACAGATGCCCGCATCCGCCAGCGTGAGGAAGTGGCAGAACAGATAAAGGCCCTGAAGGAAATCAAAGTTATGGGCGAGCAATATGGTCTTGACCTCAGCCGTCCGGCCACTAACGCTCAGGAAGCTGTTCAGTGGGTATATATGGCATATCTTGCTGCCGTTAAGGAACAGGATGGTGCTGCAATGTCTCTTGGTAACGTTTCATCATTCCTTGATATATATATTGAATATGATATGGCTCACGGTCTGTTGGACGAGATACATGCACAGGAATTGATTGACCAATTCGTAATCAAATTGCGTATGGTTCGTCACTTGCGTATGCAGGCTTACACAGATATCTTCGCAGGTGACCCTACATGGGTAACTGAAGCTATCGGCGGACGCTTCAACGACGGACGTACTAAGGTTACTAAGACTTCGTTCCGTTTCTTGCAGACTCTTTACAACCTCGGTCCATCACCAGAACCAAACTTGACTGTTCTTTGGAGCCCTGAACTTCCGGAAGGATTCAAGAACTTCTGCGCTCAGGTTTCTATCGATACATCATCTATCCAGTACGAAAACGACGAACTGATGCGCGAAGTACGTAACTCTGACGACTACGGTATTGCATGTTGCGTATCTTATCAGGATATAGGCCGCCACATCCAGTTCTTCGGTGCACGTTGTAACCTTGCAAAAGCTCTTCTTCTTGCAATCAACGGTGGTAGATGTGAGAACACAGGTACTCTGATTGTTAAGGACATTCCTGTATTGAGCGGTGACGTTCTTCAGTTCGAAGAGGTTCTTGCCAACTACAAGAAGGTATTGAAGGAAATGGCTCGTGTATATAACGAAGCTATGAACATCATCCACTATATGCACGACAAGTATTATTACGAAAAAGCTCAGATGGCTTTCGTTGATACTGACCACGTGATAAATCTTGCATACGGTGTGGCTGGTATGTCAATCGCTGTTGACTCACTTTCTGCCATCAAATATGCAAAGGTTAAGGCTAAACGTAATGAAATAGGTCTGACTGAAGGTTTCGAAATCGAAGGTGAATTCCCATGCTTCGGAAACGACGACGACCGTGTTGACCACTTGGCTGTTGACCTGATTTATTATTTCGACGAGGAATTGAAGAAACTTCCTGTATATAAGAATGCAAAACCTACCCTTTCTATACTTACTATCACTTCAAACGTGATGTACGGAAAGAAAACAGGTGCTACTCCTGACGGTCGTGCCAAAGGTGTCGCTTTCGCTCCGGGCGCAAACCCAATGCACGGACGTGACAAGAACGGTGCTGTAGCTTCATTGAGCTCTGTAGCAAAACTTCGTTACCGTGACTCACAGGATGGTATCAGTAACACTTTCTCTATCGTTCCTAAATCACTTGGTGTTGATATGGAAAACCGTATCGAAAACCTTGTTACAATGATGGACGGTTACTTTGTGAAAGGTGCTCACCACCTGAACGTAAACGTTCTGAACCGTGAGATGCTGGAAGACGCAATGGAACATCCTGAGAAATATCCACAGCTTACAATCCGTGTTTCAGGATATGCAGTGAACTTCATTAAGCTGAGCCGTGAGCATCAGTTGGAAGTTATCTCACGCAGCTTCCACGAACGCATGTAATAAACATACTTGTTTCTCGTCATTCAGACAAGAAAGATTGGCGAAGACATGACAAATAACAGTAACAGAGACCGCCAGTCAATAAGGTGGTCTCTGTTTATTTTTTCACCAACACAAATAATAAAAAATCTCATCATGATAAGAGTACATTCATACGAATCACTTGGAACTTACGACGGACCGGGCATCCGTTTGGTTGTTTTTCTTCAAGGATGTAATTTCCGATGCCTGTATTGTGCAAATCCTGACACAATAGATGCCAAAGGCGAAAGCAAGGAAACAAGTCCAGAAGAGATACTGAAGATGGCAGTGAGCCAAAAGCCTTTCTTCGGCAAAAAAGGAGGTATAACATTCAGTGGAGGTGAACCTACTTTCCAGGCTAAAGCTCTTGTTCCTTTATTCAAAATGCTGAAAGAAGCAGGCATACATATTTGTGTAGATACAAACGGAGGTATCTGGAACGATGACGTAAAAGAGATGCTTTCACTGGCTGATCTGGTTCTGCTTGACGTAAAGGAATTCAATCCTTCAAGACACAAAACTCTGACAGAGCGCAGCAACGAACAGACACTTAAAACAGCGGCATGGCTTGAAGAGAACGGAAAGCCTTTTTGGCTAAGATACGTATTGGTTCAAGGTTATAGCGCATTCAACGACGACATGGAAGCCCTTGGTGAACATTTCAAAGATTACAAACAGATTGAAAGAGTAGAGATACTGCCATACCACACGCTTGGAGTACACAAGTATGAAGCCATGAACATGGAATATAAGCTCAAAGGAGTGGAATACAACACGCCTGAACAGCTGGAAAATGCAAGGAATATCTTTCAAAAATACTTCAAGACAGTTTACGTAAACTGATTTTTCTAAAAAAATCTGCTTTTGGGTGCAGTAATATCGTCTATCAGCCATTTACTTAGTACAACAGCTCCATGGAACGATTAAAGACACAACCCAAAATAAATGAATTAAAAACATGAATAGAAGAACAGTGAACATTTCAAGCAAGAAGATTGAGCGCAAAATTACTACTGTAACCTCAATCCTGGGTTTCATAATAATGAACATCATCTGGATTGTTGGAAATGAAAATATGAATGAACAGCCACACACATCAATAACACAGACAAAAGAGAATGTGGGTAACGACAAGAAAATTGCAAACAACCAGTTGTTTGTGTCCTACCCTCAGGTAAAACTTGACTATTAAATGCGTGCACCCCGCGAATCACTTCGCAGGGTGCGCCCAACTAATAACTAACTTTTTTACTTTTGTGGTTTACGTAATTTCTATATGACTAACACTGCAAAGGTAATCAATCCAGCCATAACAGGCAATACCTAAAAATAGGTATTTTCAGAGTTTCATTTTCACCTCGCTTATATCTACAAGTTTGTTTACTATGGCATAAATTGTAAGTCCGGCAGCCGAATGTACCTGAAGTTTGCGTGTTATATTCCTTCTGTGAGTAATGACTGTATGTACGGATATATATAGCTTTTCCGCTATTTCCTTGTTCGTCATACCCTTCACCACGCACCCCAGTATCTCCTTTTCACGCTGGCTCAATGAATCTGTATCACCGTCGTCTTCTTCGACATTCATCATCAAGGATATTTTTGCCGACAGAGTCTCTATATTGTCAAAAAGGTTTATACTTTCATCATAGCCTTTTAGTACGTTAGAATCCACAACGGTACATATAAGTGAAATGAACTTCATTTCATGAACGTTATACTGCTGTTTCAGTTCCTCTACATTAAACCATCCGTCGAACATCGGATTTACAATGAGTATGTCCGGCCGGTGAGATTCCATACATAAATGAAGTCCCTCAGTGGAAGATATCTCCAGCGTTTGTATATTCAAGTCGGGCAAATGCCTTAATACTGATATTAAGCCGCTCCTGACTATCATAGACGTCTCTGCCACTGCAACATTTATAACATCATGCGATTTCATTTTGCCTCCTTTTCCAATTCTTTTATAGCCGGTACGAACAAGAAGTCTTCCACCCTGTTATGAGATGCCAGATCTTCTTCACAACTGAAAATATCGAATAATGTCGCGTTAAGCAGACGGTTGTTTCCGCCTGCAGGGAAATATTTGATAATAATATTCTTGAGCTCTGTCAGTTTGGTATCTATATGCTCATGATGGCTGGCAAACACACTTATATTATATTCTTCCGAATGTTCTCCGCGCAAAAGTTTCTCTACATACGTAAACACGTTTTCGTTTTCATGTTCCATATGTTTCTTTACCTCGTCAACGTACGCATCGAAGAAACGTAATATAAGGAATGTAACATCTTTCTCTTTCGAGTCTCCTATTGCCTCTATCAGTTTCTTTCTGATAGAAGGAAGCTGGAAATCAAGAAAATAGCTGTGCGCTTCTCTCAAATAATTCATTAGCGAAGGTATTGAAATGCCTTCCAGGTGGTCGTGCACTCTGTTGCCGTCTTCCACAAGGAAATTTACAACAGTGAGGAACGTATTACAATCTACATTGTTGATCTGGCAAACTTCGCGTACATTCTTGTCACCAAACCCTAAAGATATGCCAAAACGGCTAAGGACCTGAAGGAGACTGTAATTCTCGCATATCAAATCGCTCATCTTATCAGTGGGTTTGTATATTTTTGGTCTGTACATATCTAAAACATTATTCATAATTCTAATTCGGTTACAAAATAAGACATAAAAAATGAAGTTGAAAATACCTACTTTTAGGTATATTTCACTCTGACAAACTTAAAGAAAATAGACGAAAAAATCTAATTTCATACATTAATTTTCAAATTCTGATTGAATGTCCTATCTTTGCATATATCAAAAATGAAACAGAATGTCCGACAGCAAATACATTTCAATAAAAGGTGCAAAAGTAAACAACCTTAAAAACATAGACGTTGATATACCACGCAACAAACTGGTGGTAATTACAGGTCTGTCCGGCTCCGGAAAATCATCACTGGCTTTCGATACTCTGTATGCAGAAGGCCAGAGAAGATATGTAGAGAGCCTTTCTTCATACGCAAGGCAGTTCCTTGGAAGAATGGGAAAACCGGAATGCGACTTCATCAAAGGTATTCCGCCTGCTATAGCCATCGAACAGAAGGTTATAAGCCGAAACCCACGCTCCACAGTAGGAACATCTACCGAAATATACGAATACCTGCGACTGCTGTTTGCCAGAATCGGAAAAACATACTCGCCTGTAAGCGGTGAGCTTGTGAAAAAAGACAGCCCTGAAGATATAGTGAACTGTATGCTTTCCTACCCCAAAGGAACGAAATATACAGTACTGACTCTGCTCCTGCCGCGCGACGGACGCACACATCAGGAACAGTTGGACATGGATCTGAAACAAGGCTTTACGCGTCTGGAAGTTGACGGCGAAATAGTAAGGATAGAAGATTACAAATATGACGAAAGCGACAAAGTATATCTTCTGATTGACCGTATGGGCTGTAATGACGACAAGGATTCGATAAGCCGACTGACGGACTCTGCAGAAACAGCCATGTATGAAGGCGACGGCACATGTATGCTACGTTTCTACATGCCCGACGGCGAAAGCAGGCTTCACTGTTTCAGTACAAAATTCGAAGCTGACGGTATAAAGTTCGAGGAGCCTACGGACCAGATGTTTTCGTTCAACTCCCCTATCGGCGCATGCCCAACGTGTGAAGGTTTCGGAAAAATAATCGGTATAGACGAACATCTTGTCATTCCAAACAGGGCATTGAGTGTTTACGACGGTGCCGTAATGTGCTGGCGAGGTGAAAAAATGGGCGAATGGCTTCAGGAATTCCTAAGAGAAGCACCTAAACACAATTTCCCGATATTTACGCCATACTACGAACTAACCGAAGAACAGAAGGACTATCTGTGGCATGGCCCGCGCGATAAAGTATGTATAGATACATTCTTCAAAATGCTGGAAGAAAATCAGTACAAGATACAATACAGGGTGATGCTGGCACGCTACAGGGGCAAAACAACATGTCCTACTTGCAAAGGCGGAAGACTGAAAAAGGAAGCCACATACGTAAAAGTAGGCGGGAAAAATATATGCCAGCTTGTTGACATGCCGGTATCGGAGCTGAAAGAATTCTTCCGTACACTACAACTTAACGAACATGACACACTGGTTGCACAAAGACTGTTGAATGAAATAAACAGCCGACTTAATTTCCTTATGGATGTGGGACTGGGATACCTCACACTGAATCGTTTGAGCAATACCTTGTCAGGTGGTGAAAGCCAGCGTATAAACCTTGCCACATCATTGGGTAGCAGTCTGGTTGGTTCGCTTTATATCCTTGACGAACCGAGTATCGGTCTGCACAGCCGCGACACAGACAAACTTATCAAAGTGCTCAGACAACTTCAGCAATTGGGTAACACTGTAGTAGTGGTGGAACATGATGAGGAGATTATACGTGCGGCCGACTATATCATCGACATCGGTCCAAAAGCCGGACGTCTCGGTGGTGAGGTGGTATATCAGGGCGACATGAAAGACTTGCAGAAAGGAAGCAACAGCTATACGGTGAAATATCTGCTGGGCGAAGAAACTATCCCTCTCCCATTGAGCCACCGTTCATGGAACAACTATATAGAGATTAAGGGAGCAAGGGAAAACAATCTGAAAGGAATCGACGTCAAATTCCCGCTCAATATAATGACAGTGGTTACCGGCGTTAGCGGATCCGGAAAAAGTACACTGGTACGCGACGTGTTCTATAAAGCACTGAAAAGAGAATACAGCGAAGCAAGCGAACGTCCGGGTGAATTCGTTTCTCTGGAAGGAGATATAAAGATGATAAACGATATTGAGTTTGTCGATCAGAATCCAATCGGAAAATCGTCACGCAGTAACCCTGTGACATACGTCAAGGCATACGACGAAATCAGAAAGTTGTTTGCAGAACAGCCATTGTCAAAGCAGATGGGATATACGGCAGGTTATTTTTCTTTCAACACTGAAGGCGGAAGATGTGAAGAATGTAAAGGTGAAGGTACAGTAACTGTAGAAATGCAGTTTATGGCAGATCTTGTTCTGGAATGTGAGTCCTGTCATGGAAAGCGCTTCAAGAGCGATGTGCTTGAAGTGAAATTCGAAGGAAAAAATATTTACGACATTCTGGAAATGACAGTAAACCAGGCCATAGAATTCTTTACTGAACATAACCAAAAGAAGATTGTAAAGAAACTGCAACCGCTACAGGAAGTAGGACTTGGATACATCAAACTAGGGCAATCATCATCAACTCTGTCAGGAGGAGAAAACCAGAGAGTAAAACTGGCATATTTCCTAAGTGTGGAGAAATCGCAACCTACGATATTCGTATTTGACGAACCTACCACAGGTCTGCATTTCCACGACATAAAGAAACTGCTCGAAGCCTTCGACTCTCTCATAGCAAGAGGACATACCATAGTGATTATCGAGCACAACATGGACGTGATTAAATGTGCGGACTATGTTATCGACCTCGGGCCTGAAGGTGGAGACAAAGGAGGAAATCTGGTAATTACAGGAACACCTGAAGAAGTAGCCAAATGCGGAGCCTCATACACAGGACAGTTCCTTGCCGAAAAAATAAACCAATAAGGACAATATACTGAAAAAAAACGTGAAAGGGTTGTGTAACCAATAAGAGCGGTTACACAACCTTTTTCATTATAAATCAGCCCAAAATGGCAGAAAAATGAAACATACATATAAGAAAATGTTACATATGAAAAAAACATTATCGGTCAATAAAACTAAATTTGCGTCTGTTATTGCATAAGACACGATGCACAACAATTACCATGAAAAAACATAAAAACATTAACCGTTATGAATTTTAAAATCTTATTACGAACAGGCATCTTCTGCGCCTTAGTATCATCATGCGCACAAGAAAACAAATTCCCTTATCAAGACACAACATTATCTCCTGAAGAAAGAGCCGAAGACTTATTGAATAGACTCACCCTTGAAGAAAAAGCCCTGCTGATGCAAAACGAATCGCCGGCAATTGAAAGACTTGGCATCAAGGCTTACGACTGGTGGAACGAGGCACTTCATGGAGTGGCAAGAGCAGGACTGGCAACCGTCTATCCGCAGGCTATAGGTATGGCGGCATCGTTCGATGATGAACTTCTGTACGATGTATTTACATCTGTATCGGATGAAGCCAGAGCCAAATCAACAGAATTCAGTAAATCAGGAAAGCTGAAAAGATACCAGGGACTTACGATGTGGACTCCTAATGTAAACATATTCAGAGACCCTCGTTGGGGAAGAGGACAGGAAACATATGGCGAGGATCCATATCTTACGTCAAAAATGGGTGTAGCAGTAGTAAAAGGACTGCAAGGACCTGACGACAGCAAGTACGACAAACTGCATGCCTGCGCCAAACATTATGCAGTACATTCAGGTCCGGAATGGAACAGACATAGTTTTAACGCAGAGAATATCTCTACGAGGGACTTATGGGAAACATATCTTCCTGCCTTCAAGGAACTGGTGCAGGAGGCTGACGTAAAAGAAGTGATGTGCGCCTATAACCGTTACGAAGGCGAACCTTGCTGTGGAAGCAACAGACTTCTTACACAAATTCTGCGCGATGAATGGGGATTTGACGGTATTGTAGTTTCAGACTGCTGGGCTATCAATGACTTCTGGACAAAAGGAAATCATGAAACACATCCGGACAAGAATCATGCCATAGCTGATGCTGTTTCAAACGGAACTGACCTTGAGTGCGGACCTAACTACTCATCTCTTCCTGAAGCTGTAAAAGCAGGACTTATAACGGAAGAACGTATAGACAAGTCACTGAAAAGACTTCTGAAAGCCAGATTCGAATTAGGAGAAATGGACGACAGGACTCCATGGAGTGAGATTCCTTATTCCGTAGTAGATTCAAAAGAGCATAAGGAACTGGCACTTAAAATGGCAAGAGAGACGATGGTACTTTTACAGAACAAGAACAACATCCTCCCACTGAAAGGTAATGAGAAAATAGCACTTGTTGGTCCTAATGCAAATGACTCCATCATGCAATGGGCAAATTACAACGGCTATCCGTCGCATACGATTACTCTTCTGGAAGCTCTCAAGAATACTATCCCGGCAGGAAATCTGATTTACGAACAGGGATGCGACCGCACGGAAACCACCACACTTGCAAGTACTTTCAACCAATGCAGCAACGACGGCAAACCTGGTTTCAAGGCTACATATTGGAATAATACCGAAATGAAAGGCGAACCGGCTACAGTAACACACGTAAGTACACCTTTCCACTTCATCACCACAGGTGGAACGACTTTTGCGTCAGGAGTAAACATACAGGATTTTTCAGCCAAATATGAAAGTGTGCTGAAACCTGAAAAAGACGCAGACATGAACTTCTGTTTCACAGCTCACGCACAGATCAGACTATACATTAATGGTGAAAAAGTGGGAGAAGGAAGATTTATCAAAAACAATGAAAGTCTTTATACCCTCAAGGCAAAGGCTGGACAGGAATACAATATAGCCATTGAGTACATTTTCAACAGTAACGACCGTGCCGCATCTCTCGACTTCGATATGGGTTACTATGTACCTGTAGATTTGCAGAAGAGCATAGACAAGGTAAAAGATGCTGACATCGTAATTTTCGCAGGAGGTATTTCACCTACTCTGGAAGGTGAGGAAATGTCTGTCAAGATTCCAGGTTTCAAAGGTGGCGACAGAACTGATATAGAATTACCTGAGATACAAAGAGAATTCATCAAGAAACTGAAAGCGGCAGGAAAGAAAATCGTTTATGTAAACTTCTCCGGTTCCGCAATGGGACTTGTACCGGAATCACAGAATTGTGATGCCATTATTCAGGCATGGTATCCGGGACAGGCAGGAGGACAGGCCGTGGCTGATGTTATCACAGGTAAATATAATCCGGCTGGAAGACTTCCTATAACATTCTACAAGAATGTAGAACAAATTCCTGATTTTGAAGACTACTCAATGAAAGGACGTACATACAGATATATGACTGAAAAGCCTCTGTTCTGCTTCGGACATGGATTGAGCTACACAACTTTCGAATATGGAAACGCCAGCGTAAGCAGCAATACTCTTGATGATGACGATGAGATAAAACTGACTGTTCCTGTGAAAAACTCAGGAAAAATGGATGGAAATGAAGTCGTACAAGTATATCTGAAATACAACGGCGACAAGGAAGGTCCGTCTCACGCGCTGAGAGCTTTCAAGAGAGTCAACATCGGAAAGGGAGAAACACAGAATGTAGAATTCACTCTTGATGACGACGATTTCGAATGGTTTGACACTCAGAACAACACAATGAATACCCTCGAAGGCAAATACACCATTTACTATGGTGGTACATCTGATTTGTCCAAACTGAAAAAACTCACTGTAGAAGTGAAATAAGAGATATTTCTTGCATTCAACGAAAAAGAGTTGTACTTTTGAATTCAAAGAATACAACTCCAGACATGAATACAGAAACAATAAGTACATTATACAAACAAGTTACCGGTCAGCAGCACGATAAAATCGAGCAGCTGACCGGTTCCGGTTCAAACCGTCAGTATTTCCGTATGACAGGAATACGCAATCTGATAGCCGTGCGTGGTGAGTCAATTGCAGAAAACCGTGCTTTCATATATATGGCACGCCACTTTCACGAAAAAGGAATACCTGTTCCGGAAGTCCTTGGCGTATCAGATGATGAAAGTTGCTACATACAGGAAGACCTTGGCGACATGTTGCTTTTCAATGCCATAGCCAATGGCAGAAACACCGGCATATTCAGCAATCATGAAAAAGAACTTATACGAAAAAGTATAACAGTTCTTCCGTCAATACAGTTCAAAGGAGCCGAAAACATGGATTTCGGGATGTGTTATCCATTGTCGGATTTCAACCGACGCACGGTGATGTGGGATCTGAACTATTTCAAATACTGTTTTCTGAAAGCCACAGGAATAAATTTCAATGAGAGTAATCTGGAAGACGACTTCGAAGAAATGACAGACATCCTGCTCAGTGCCTCGTCCGACACTTTCATGTACCGTGATTTCCAGAGCCGCAATGTAATTATCAAAGATGAAAAGCCTTACTTCATTGATTTCCAGGGAGGGCGCAAAGGTCCTATATATTACGACGTAGCTTCATTCCTATGGCAGGCAAAGGCTAATTTCAACAGCGAAATCAGAGAAGAAATGATTGAAACATACATTTCGGAAGCGAATAAATTCACAGAAATCAACTCTGAGGAATTCAAAAAAACATTACACCATTTCGTGGTTTTCCGCACCATGCAGGTACTTGGCGCATACGGATTTCGCGGACTGTTCGAACGCAAGACGCACTTCATAGAAAGCATCCCATATGCCCTGAATAATCTTCATGCACTATTCAAGGACCATTCAAACGAGTATCCTTACCTGAGCAAACTACTCATGCAACTTTCAGAAATGGATATAAACGATATAACAACATTAAAACGATGAATACAGACAAACAGCTTACAGTAAAAGTGATGAGTTTCTCCTACCGTAAAGGTATTCCTGAAGATACATCCGACAATGGCGGAGGATACGTTTTCGACTGCCGGTATGTACACAATCCGGGAAGATATGACGAATACAAACCTCTGACAGGACTTGACAAACCAGTTATAGATTTCCTGGAAAATGACGGTGAGATAACAGAATTCCTTACTCACGTATATGCACTTACAGACGCTCACGTAAAACGCTATCTCGAAAGAGGATTTACCAGCCTGATGATATGCTTCGGCTGTACAGGCGGACAGCACCGTTCCGTATATTCGGCACAACATACGGCTGAACATATCCACAACAAGTTCGGCGTGAGAGTAGAGCTTCTTCACCGCGAACAGAACATAGAACAAATATTCGAAGCAAATAATACAGAAGTATGAAAGCAATGATATTCGCGGCCGGTTTGGGAACCAGACTCAAACCGCTTACAGACACTATGCCGAAAGCACTCGTACCGGTAGCGGGAAAACCGATGCTGGAGCATGTCATCATGAAGCTGAAATCATCCGGATTTGACGACATTATCATAAACATACATCATTTCGGAGAACAGATTATAGATTTCCTCAATGCCAACAACAACTTCGGAATAAATATCCGCATAAGCGATGAAAGGGATATGCTACTTGATACAGGCGGAGGAATCAGACATGCCCTTGAACTCTTCCCTACCGACGAACCTGTGCTGATTCATAATGTTGACATCCTGTCAGATGTAAATCTGAAAGAATTTTACAGTTTCCATCTCCAGTCCGGCAATGATGCCACACTTATGGTAAGCGAAAGAAAGACATCACGCTATCTTATATTCAATAAGGAAGACAGACTCTGCGGCTGGATAAACAAAAATAGCGGTGAGACGAAACCGGAAGGCTTCGTTTATGACTCTTCTGAATATTCAGAATATGCTTTCAGCGGAATACATGTGGTTTCACCATCAATGATGAAATACATGGGTGATAAATGGAGCGGAAAATTCCCTATAATGGATTTCTATCTCGGAACATGCCATGAAGCTAAATTCGGAGCATGCATAAAACCGGAAATTAAACTGATAGATATAGGTAAACCGGAAACACTTGAGAAAGCGAATGAATTTATAAATTCGATATAATATTAAAGGCGGTCTTCAAAAAACCGCCTTTAATGTTTATTATCAATCCCAAAGTTTAAGTCTGTTCTCGCGAGCCTCATCCAGAGATACCACATTCACCTTCTTTTCCTGATGGGCTTCAGTCAGAACTTTATATTCATCATACAGTTCTTTAACGAATATATCTTTCTGTTCCGGATTTAGCAGTTTTGCCGCTACAGGAGCATTTAGAGACGCATCCTTCAGATGAACTACCGGAGCATGATATGCAGGTACAATCTTCAAGGCCGTATGCAGTTTGGAAGTTGTAGCTCCACCCACTATAACAGGTATATCAAGTCCGGCACGCTCCATCTCCGAAACTGTATGTACCATCTCATCAAGCGAAGGAGTAATCAATCCGCTCAATCCTACTATATCAACTTTCTCACGTATGGCTGTCTCTATTATCTTATCGGCAGGCACCATAACCCCAAGGTCTATAATCTCAAAATTATTACATGCCATTACCACACCTACAATGTTCTTACCTATATCATGCACATCACCTTTCACTGTGGCAAGAAGAACTTTTCCGGCACTTGTGGCACCATCCTTCTTTTCCGCTTCAATATATGGTTGAAGTACAGCCACAGCCTTCTTCATCGTACGGGCAGTCTTGACCACCTGCGGAAGGAACATTTTTCCCGAACCGAACAGCTCACCCACATGGTTCATTCCATCCATCAACGGACCTTCTATTATACTTACAGCGTTGGGATACTTATCAAGAGCTTCGTTAAGATCCTCTTCAAGGAAGTCGCTCACTCCTTTAACCAAAGCATATTTCAATCTTTCTTCAACAGTAGTTCCTTCACGCCATACAATCTTAGACGAAGAAGCCTGTTCACCGGTCTGCCCTTCCTTTTCTGCCTTCAATCTTTCTGCAGTCTCAATCAGCCTTTCCGCTGCATCCGGACGACGATTAAGCACCACATCCTCTATCCTTTCAAGCACATCTGCCGGAATGTCTGTATATAAAACAGATGTCCCTGGATTTACAATGCCCATATCCATTCCCTGCTGGATTGCATGATAAAGGAACACAGCATGCATCGCCTCACGGATATAGTTATTTCCACGGAACGAGAAAGAGAGATTGCTGACACCACCACTGATGTGTGCTCCCGGAAGATTTTTCTTTATCCAGCCTGTAGCACGGATAAAGTCAACGGCATAGTTGTTATGCTCCTCAATTCCTGTTGCCACAGCCAACACGTTAGGGTCGAATATTATATCGTGTGGATTGAAACCTACAACTCCTGTCAGAATACGGTATGCACGTTCGCACACTGAAATCTTGCGTTCGTATGTATCTGCCTGCCCCTGCTCGTCGAATGCCATAACTATAACGGCAGCACCGAATGCCTTTACAGTACGTGCATGTTCTATAAACACCTCTTCACCTTCCTTTAGGGAGATAGAGTTTACAACACACTTTCCCTGCACACATTTCAATCCGGCGAGAATAACGTCCCATTTAGACGAGTCGATCATCACAGGCACACGCGCTATTTCCGGCTCCGAAGCCATGAGATTAAGGAAAGTGGTCATCTCTGAAACCGCGTCAAGCAGACCGTCGTCCATATTGACATCTATCACAAGAGCTCCGTCTTCCACCTGCTTTCGTGCGATGGAAAGAGCCTCATCGTATCTCTTTTCGTTTATCAGACGGAGGAATTTCCTTGAACCGGCAACATTACATCTTTCTCCTACATTGACAAATCTCACTTCCGGTGTAAGCTCCAAAAGTTCAAGACCTGAAAGCCACATATACTGAGATTTTGACACAGGTTTATGTGGAACGGCATCCTTTATCAGCTCCTGATATTTGGCTATATATTCCTCTGTAGTACCACAGCAGCCACCGATAATGTTTACCAGTCCTTCATTGATATACTCCTTAACCTCCTCTGCCATCTGTTCCGGAGTCTGGTCATACTGTCCCAGACTGTTCGGCAAGCCGGCATTAGGATACGCGCTTATATAATACGGCGCGCGGGCAGCCAAAGCTTCAAGGAAAGGTTTCAGCTGTCTCGCTCCGAACGAGCAGTTAAGTCCCACAGACAATATGTCTGCATGTTGTACAGAAGCAAGAAAAGCATCGAGAGTCTGTCCGGACAAAGTTCTTCCGGCAATATCGGATACTGTAACAGAAAGCATCAAAGGTACTTTTCTGCCAGTCTTCTGCATAGATTTCTCAGCAGCCATTATAGCTGCCTTGGCATTCAGAGTATCAAAAATAGTTTCTATGAGAATCGCATCTACTCCACCCTCAATCAATGCCTCCATCTGGATGCAATATGCAAAACAAAGTTCATCGAATGTAAGTGCACGATATGCAGGATTATTCACATCCGGACTCATTGAACAAGTTTTGTTTGTAGGTCCCACCGAACCTGCCACAAACCTAGGTTTGTCAGGATCCATGGCAGTAAACTCGTCTGCCACCTTTCTTGCCAGACGTGCAGCCGCAAGATTTATCTCACGGCAAAGATGTTCGGCATGATAGTCCGCCATCGACACCGGAGTAGCATTAAAACTGTTAGTTTCAATTATGTCCGCCCCTGCCTGAAGATATTTTCTGTGTATTTCCTCTATCACATCAGGGCGTGTAAGACAAAGCAAATCATTATTTCCTTTCTGCTGTCCCGGAAGTTCCTTGAAACGCTCTCCACGGAAATCATCCTCTGCCAGTCCATATCGTTGTATCATCGTACCCATAGCTCCGTCCAGAACCAGAATACGCTCGCTTAATAATTGTTGTATTGATTTTGTAAGCATATATTATGTTTATCTCTTAAACATACGGTCCATCATTCTCTTGTCGTCTTTCTCTTTAAGCGTTTCGCGCTTGTCGTATTGTTTCTTACCTTTTGCAAGTGCTATAACCACCTTTGCAAGTCCGCGTTCATTTATAAACATACGTGTAGGAACAATGGTAAATCCAGTTTCCTGTATTCCACGCTGCAACTTACGAAGTTCTTTCTTGTTGAGCAAAAGTTTACGGTCGCGTCGCGCCAGATGATTGTTATACGAGCCATAGAAATATTCGGCTATGTGCATATTCTTCACCCATAATTCCCCTTTCGAGAAGAAACAGAAAGTATCCACAAGACTCGCCTTTCCCTGTCTGATGGACTTTATTTCTGTCCCGGTGAGCACAATTCCGGCAGTGTACGTATCTATAAATTCGTAATCAAACGACGCACGCTTATTCTTTATATTTATATTATTGTTTGTCTGATTTTTCATATCTACTCTTTCTTTATCCATCTACACCCACTTAATCAACGAAGAGTGACAGACAGTTTATTAAACACCAACTCGATAATCGAAGGACACAACAGGATTATTATTGTTGCAACCAGCGTAAAAAGTGTTACTTTATCCTCCCTAATCTTAAGAAATCTCCTGGTACCCTCAAATACCACAAAAAGCGTATATATCTGAAGTATCACAAGCAGAAGTTTCAACGAAAGCAGACTGCTAAGCATATCCAGTACAAACTTAACAGTCATGGAATATGCCACAAATACGGTTATCATGTCTTTGGACAATGTTGTTGCGAACCATTTCTGCAACATCTTTTCTATCAGATATACCGACAGGAAAAAGCCTCCGAACAATGCGACTGCCACTGCACAGCAATGTGTCAGTGCCAATTGAAACACGTCAGGTATAAACTCTTTTCCAAAAAATGTTCCAATAAATTCGCAGACTCCGCATAATCCTATCAGAGGATAAACAAAAGCCGGCAAAACTGATTTTGCATCATTTTCTGATGCTAATTGCTCCCAAGCCTTTGCAGGCGATGAAAGTATAAACAATGTCCTTGATAACAAATCCTTGTAATTCAATTTTCCTAATTTTAAAAGTTTTAAGTTTATGAAAATCTTGACTAATACCCGATGTCGGAAATCCGGCATTTTAGAAATCAATTCGAACCGCAAATGTATAAAAAATCAATGATAAAGTTATCAATAATGATAAAAAAATAGAAACGGGCAGTAAACACCGCGTTTACTGCCCGCCAACAACCAGTTACGAGAAAATATAGGAAAAAGTTAAATATTTGATCCGCTTTCTGGGAAATATGTATCAACAATTTCTTTATACTCAATTTCTATCTTACTATCACGTACATTATCATCAACATTTATAGAACTTGTGTTTTGTTTGAATTTGATAATTATTTTTTCAGGTTTACTTCCTTGCAATACATAATTCAAATCAAAATGACGAGTTTCTGTACCGATGCTCTTTCTATTTTCATTATTATCAACGTCTGTCACATTATGAGTCAGATATAAAACAATAACATCGTCTGCTACATCTTCATCTTCCTCGGCTGTAGCTCTCCTCAAATAGAATGAATGTTTAGCCAATTCTTCCGTTAATTCATCATCACTTGTTCTCTCATAAAAATATGTCAAATCTATAAAAATGTTTGTTTTATCAAAAAATTTATAAGAACTTGAAACAGTATGCATTGCCGCATTATCCTCAAAATTATTATAATTGTACTCCAATTCATTAATTGGTAACAAATACTGTATCTCAGCATCTATTTTATCAGAACTAGGGTCTAAAGTTCTTGTATCATACTTATAAGTAACATATGCATAATTTGCATCTAAAGTAGAAGTAATCACATTAGAATTCGTTGGTTCCACAGTATATCCAACCGAACTCTTAAAACTATAAAAACCCATAAAGTTATTAACCTTCATTATCTCAGTACCGGTATAAAAAGGATCCGGCTCACCCAAACAAGAACTCAATCCCAACACTGCCATAAATGCGGTAAGCAAAACCGCGAACTTTGTTTTCTTCATAAATATCTATTTTCTTTTTAAAATTAATAAACTATACAGTAAATGCACTAAAAATGTAAATACTGCATGAAAAACAAAAAAATTATTCTATATCTGCAAAATCTTCCAAATGATTGTCCACATACTCTGCAATTGTTGTAGTCACCATCTCTTCCATATCCATGAACTGTTCTTCCAAATCGTCGAAGACCTCATACTGTTCATACATAGCCATAAACTCATCATCAGTACGCTCTTTCTGCAAATCAGCCTTGTTTGCATCGTAAATGGCTTTGGCATCGTATATCAATTTGGCTAAATCCTTGGCTCCAAACATACGCATAGCCTTGGCAAAAGGATTTTCGAATATATACGGACCATAACCATTCTGAATCAGCTGTACGAAACCTCCCTCAAGAACTTCCTCACGAAAGATATGATATCCCAACAAAGAATGCTGGAAACCATTAAGCAACGGCATAGTTTCAGCGTTAATCTCACCTCCGGTAACTTCAATATATTTATCTGTAAAAACTTTGAGGAAAGCATCCATTCCTTCCTCTGCACCCTTACGCAATTCTGCATCGGACACTGTTATTTTCCTTATTTCCATAATTTATGTTTATATTTCCACAAAGGAAATATTTTTTCGCCAAACATACAATATTTATGTAATTTAAGTTTAGTCTAGCAGACTTTAACTTAGTTGACCGCCGGTTCAGTTAGCCAGTGAACAAAAAATCTATCTTTACCATGTTGAAAAGTTATTTTAATCCTGACGAAATCTATAAATACAATTGTTGTTTTTATAAATCACAGTGTGATTTATAAAAATATCAGTGCGGTTTATAGTTTTTTTCCTGAAGAAAGCAATTTCTTTTATGCTTGTACTGAAGTTTTCAGTAGCGGTATTTGTTTTTTCTTAATCCAAATTACGACACTTCACAGTTCAAATTCTGCTTAAATACTGTTTAAATGGTATTTAAACGAAACCCGAAGAATGAAAATTTAGAATGTAGAATACTAAAAAATATATCCAATTACAACCGATACTACACCTACTTTTATATCTTTGCATTATATAAGAAAAAAAGAATGACTATGAACAAAGACATAACTTGCTTCACCGTTTCCGAAGATGAAAGCATTGCAAGACATATAATGAAAGAATGCAGCAGAGTGAAGCAGACTATAGCACTGAAAATCAACGAAATTAACTCTACTAAGGGGATAAGAAATATCTTACGGCAGGCAGACACGGATTTCATACTGATATACACCAAACCATATCCTATAAACCTGGGATATAAAGCCATAGAGCGCATGGCAGACTATCTTATGGCAGACAATGCCGGTATGACTTATGCCGACCATTACATCATGAAGGAAGATACACGTCTGCCTCATCCTGTTATCGACTATCAGAAAGGAAGTGTACGCGATGACTTCGACTTCGGTTCGCTGATAATGTTCAGAACTGATGTTTTCAAAAAAGCAGCCGAAAGCCTTTTGGCGCAAAAGGAATATTTATTCTCGGGACTTTATGCACTGCGACTGGCTGTTTCGAGAATTGCTGACATTATCCATATCAGGGAGTTTTTATATACAGAAGTAGAAGACGATTTGCGAAAATCTGGCGAGAAACAGTTTGATTATGTTGATCCTCGCAACCGTAGCGTACAGATTGAGCGTGAAGAGGCTTTTACATATCATCTGAAACAAATAGGTGCTTATCTCCCGCAAAGAAACAGACTGATAGATACCGAAGAAGGCAATTTTGCATACGAAGCTTCGGTCATTATTCCTGTGAGAAACAGAGTGAAGACTATTGATGATGCAATAAAGTCGGTTCTGGAACAGGAAACAGATTTCAAATTCAACATTATAATAATAGACAATCATTCTACTGACGGCACTACCGAATGCATAGATAAGTATAAAAATAATAAGAATGTGATACACATAGTTCCGGAACGTACTGACCTAGGCATAGGCGGATGCTGGAATCTGGGTATTGAGCATCCTGAATGCGGACGTTATGCTGTACAACTAGACAGTGATGACCTCTACAGCAGTCCGCACACACTGCAGACTATAGTGGATAAGTTCCGTACAGAGAAATGCGCCATGGTTATAGGCTCGTACAGGATGACAAACTTCAGTCTGGAGACATTGCCTCCGGGAGTGATTGACCACAAAGAGTGGACAGACGAGAATGGTCATAACAACGCTTTGCGCATAAACGGGCTCGGCGCTCCACGCGCTTTCTTCACTCCACTGTTGCGTGAAACAAGAGTTCCGAACACAAGCTACGGAGAGGACTATGCACTGGGACTGGCATTTTCAAGAAATTACAAGATTGGAAGAATTTACGATGTGGTATATCTGTGCCGCCGCTGGGAAGGAAACTCTGATGCGGCATTGAGCATTGAGAAGATTAACCAGAACAATGCATATAAAGACAGTCTGCGCACTTTGGAGATAAACAGAAGACTCGGACTGGCAGAAAAAGAAGCTGAAGAATTCATTGCCGCACAGTTCGAAAAATGGGAGCTTTGTCGCAAAAATCATGAAGCGCTGAAGGATATCAGAATTAAATGTTTCAATATCGACGGAAACAATATCAAGGTACAGCTCAATCCGGCAAGAGCAGTATCTACACTGGCAAAACTTGATAAATCATCCATCGAAGCACGTCCATGCTTCCTCTGCATGAAAAACAAGCCTGAAGAACAGTATTCAATAAGCATTGATGCAGGAATGAAATTCAGCATCAGAATAAACCCATATCCTATTCTGCCGGGACATCTGACAATTTCTTCGGAAGAACACATTCCACAGACACTGGCAGACAAAATGGATATGCAACTGCCGGGAAAGGTTCTTCAAAAAGTAGAGGATTATTTCGGACACGGATATGCCATATTCTATAATGGCGCTAAGTGCGGCGCATCGGCTCCGGATCATTTCCATTTCCAGGCTGCCAGAAAGGAGGATATTCCTTTTATAGCCCAATGGGAAGAAATCTTCAAATCGGCAGTCAAAGATGAAACTGTAGAAATGCAGAACGGAGATATATGTACAAGTTTCTCAGTCAATGGCTATATATGTCCGATAAAAGCTTTTATTTCTCACTCTGGTAACATTGATACAGAGCTACTCAACAGATATCTGAACTCACTGACTACACATGAAGGTGAAACTGAACCACGATTCAATATGTTTGCATGGAGAGATACAGACGGTAAGTTTATAACTGCATATTTTCCGAGAGAAGCGCACCGTCCATCATGCTATTTTGCGGAAGGCAAAGAACAGATATTTGTCAGTCCCGGAGCACTGGATATGGCTGGCCTTATAGTAACTCCACGCGAAGAGGATTTCTTAAAAATAACAGAATCGGACATAAAAAAGATTTACAAGGAAGTATCATCATGGAAAAACCATATATAAATGTAGGTATAGTAACGGGGAAAGAAATCTCATTTACTCTGAATGGCAAATACCTGACACAAGAAGGAGAAGTCGTAACGGGACAGCTTAAAGCATCTGCAACGGGAAATGGGGAAATCTCATTGGGCACAAAAAAAATTGAGTCCATAGAACTCACTCCGGAAGACAACAACTGTTCGTTTACACTTCATAATGTAACAATAGGTATCTCCTATCATTGGGAAAGGCAAGAGGAGCAGACTTTCACCGGAAAATTAAAACTGATTACAGATGGAGAGAATGTGATAGCCATAAACATATTGCCTGTTGAGGATTATCTGGTGAGTGTGATTTCTTCAGAAATGAGCGCCACATCATCGCTGGAATTCTTGAAATCGCATGCGGTAATATCGCGTAGCTGGCTTCTTGCACAAATTGAAAACCGAGACAGAAAAAACGTACATAAATCTTTACAACAAAATTTCACAACAGATGAAAACTGTATAATAAGATGGTACGACCGTGAGGATCATAAACTTTTCGATGTATGTGCCGACGACCACTGTCAGAGGTATCAGGGAATCACAAAAGCCTCAAACCCGTCTGTAGCAAAAGCTGTGAAAGAGACTGAGGGCATGGTACTTATGTATGGTGATGAAATATGCGACGCGAGATTTTCAAAATGTTGTGGAGGTGTTTCGGAAACATTCGATACCTGCTGGGAAGATAAGGATTATCCGTATCTGCAACCTGTCATTGACAATTCTGAAAACAATGATATACCGGACCTCAGTATTGAAGAGAATGCCGAAAAATGGATTCGTACCACTCCTGCCGCATTCTGCAATACGCACGATGAAAAGGTTCTGAAACAGATTCTGAACAACTATGATCAGGAAACTACTGATTTCTACCGTTGGAAAGTGAAATACTCGCAAAAGGAAATATCGGAACTCATTCACAGGAAGACAAGTATTGAGTTTGGAGATATTAAAGATCTCATCCCAATGCAAAGGGGAAAGTCAGGAAGAATTTCAAGACTTAAAATAGTAGGGACTCTGCGCACTGTAACTATAGGCAAGGAACTGGAAATACGCCGTGCTTTGTCGGAAAGCCATCTGTTCAGTTCGGCTTTTGTAATTGACAAAACAGAAGTTGCAGGCAGCGTTCCGTCAGAGTTTACTATAACCGGTGCCGGCTGGGGACACGGAGTAGGTTTATGCCAGATTGGTGCAGCCATGATGGGGGAAAAAGGTTATTCCTACGACAAAATTCTTTTACATTATTACAGGAATGCTGAAATAAAGAAAGTTTATTAGTTGTTAGTTATTAGTTGTTAGAATTGGCTTTTGTACTTTAAAATAATATGAATGAAACAATAAAAACACGTTCGCCATGGACATGGGTACCTTCGCTTTATTTTGCCGAAGGTCTTCCTTACGTGGCTGTTATGATAATATCGCTCGTAATGTATAAGCGAATGGGAATTTCGAACACGGAAGTGGCTCTATATACCAGTTGGCTGAACCTTCCATGGGTTATCAAACCGCTTTGGAGTCCGTTCATCGACATCATAAAAACCAAGCGCTACTGGATTACCTCAATGCAATTGCTGATAGGTGCAGGACTGACAGGAATAGCTTTTACTATTCCTACAGATTCATTTCTGCAAACCACTCTCGCAATATTCTGGCTGATGGCATTCAGCTCCGCCACTCACGATATAGCAGCCGACGGATTCTATATGATAGGACTTTCGCAACACGAGCAGGCACTGTTTGTAGGAATAAGGAGTACCTTCTATCGTCTTGCCACAATAACCGGACAGGGTGGACTTATCATGCTTGCCGGTTATCTGGAAAGCAGCAGTGGAAATATCAGCCGGGCATGGAGCATTACTTTCTACATTCTGTCAGGACTTTTCATAGGCTTATGGCTTTACCACAGATATATCCTACCCCGCCCATCTTCAGACATAAAAATAAGTAACAGCAATTCAGAGAGTATTCTGTCGTCATTCATAGGTACATTCCGTTCGTTCTTCAAAAAGAAACAGGTAGTTACGGCCATCCTTTTCATGCTCCTTTACCGCCTGCCGGAAGCTCAGTTGGCCAAAATGGGTATTCCATTCCTGCTTGATCCAATGGAAAAAGGCGGTATGGGAATGACAACGGAACAGATTGGTTTCACTCAAGGTACCGTAGGAGTGATAGGCCTCACAATAGGAGGGCTTCTTGGAGGAATTGCAGTTTCTCGTCACGGACTGAAAAAATGGCTCTGGCCTATGGTATGGGCTATATCACTGCCCGACATAGTTTATGTATATTTGAGTTTCTTTCAGAACAGCAGTCTGGAAGTAATAAATTTATGTATTTTCATCGAACAATTCGGTTATGGTTTCGGTTTTACCGCATATATGATTTATATGATTTATTTCTCACAAGGGAAAAGCAAAACTGCACATTATGCAATATGTACGGCATTTATGGCCCTGGGAATGATGCTGCCGGGAATGATAGCCGGATGGCTGCAGGAAACCATGGGATACCGTATGTTCTTTATATGGATAATGGTATGCACGGCTGCGACGTTCTGGGTTACATCATTGCTGAAAATTGATAACAATTTCGGGAAGAAATGAGTATAAACAGAAAAATGGGACATAACTTGCTTGAATATTACCATAAAATATCTTTTTGATTTTTCATTTAAACATATATCTTTGTGACATAATAACAAAAAAATGAAACATATGAAACGAAATCTATTATCAACTCTAATTGTAATTACTAATATATTATTAACAGCTTTCCTAGCCTCTTGCGGTGAAAGCTATGCTCCGATAACATTGGTCAGCGCTGACGGAAAGACTCATATTACAAATAATGATACTATATATATCGATGCTTTCACAGAAGGACAGGATTTCTACATCAATGGAGGCAACGGAAAATATATACTGGAAAATCTGAACAAAGATATCGTCAGCTATGAATACAATGGAGAGAAATTATCGCTTACTCCAGTAAAGATAGGAAACGGCATTATGCGTATTACTGATTACGAGAAGAATGAAAGCAGATTTGTTATAACCGTTAAAAATCAGGCACGCATATTCCATGTAAATAATATCTCTACTGAAGTTATAGGAGGATCATTGACTCAGGATGAGACAAAAATGATTGAAGAAGATATAACAAACAGTGCAATAATGAAGACCGGAGGGTCTATAGAATTTACCTATACTGTAGAAGAGCTCAACGGAGGTAATGTTACCATATATCCACAAAAGGGTGCAAGTGCAGTAACCGGAATTTTCAGTCAGAAAGAATCTTACGATCCGGAAAACGGAAACAAGATATTAAGTTTCGACATATCACTGGCAGGAAACAACAAAATAGAACTGGATCTGATTGATAAAACTGAAAACAATTACACATATAAGGTTCTTCGACATGATGTGACTGAAACATATAAAAGTCAGTATCTCGGACTTGAAAAAGCAACAATTGAATATATTCTGGAAGACACAACAGAAAACTGATGACAGACAGACCGGAACACATAGATATACAGTCTTTTGATTTTTTCCAAAGAATAGAAAAAATACATACTCAGCCCGCAGCGTCGCAAGACAACCTGCGGGCTAAGTATATTTTGCTATATAAGGTTCTGCAACAGGCATGCTACGAACTAACCACAGGAGTGACAGCTTCATTTGCAAATATGTTCTCCAGACTGGACTTTATATGCAAGGAGAAGAAGATGACTCCTTCGGACAGATACGCCATACAGACAATGAGGCGTAACTGCAACTCGGCAATGGGTGATAAATTCCAGCCGGACATGAACGAATATCTCTACGACCTCAGAGCTATAGTGAGATTTATATCACTAGGTTTTGAAGAAGATATACCGGCATCCATACTTCCTCAGATTCCTCATTCCAACCGCCCGTACAGCGGAACACGCCTTTCGCATATTCCTTACGTTAGAGCCTCAGTGAACAGCTGGAACGAGAATCTTATTTTCGCATCTACCGACAGCGATGAGGACCCGATGATAGTAATCAACTATGCCAAGGGAGGATTTAACGGCGACATGCTGTATCTGAATGATCTGCTTGAGGAAAACATGCAGATAAACCTGCTTGGTGTGAAAGCAGATGAAGAAAACCACTATATACCGGAACTGATAATACTACATCCGGACTTTCTGCTCGACATAAGTTCGCTGGCTTCATGCTTCAGGGAGTACGGACATCATCCGTTGAACTTTTTCATGAGCCGAATAAAGCCTAAGGCAAATACTCACCACATACTTATGGGTAACCTCGCCGGACTGTTTCTGGACGATTATATAAACGAAAGAAATACACAACCTGTGACATACTCAGGCAGTCTGAAGAAATTCTTCTCGGCTTCGGCACTTGATTTCTGTACCTGCCCTATACCTGACAATTTCCATACAATGGCACAGGCGCAGATGATGAATATCCGTTCCTTCGTAAATGATATTCTCCCGCACAGCATTCCTTCTTTCGACAGAAACAAGGTTATGCTTGAAGCATCGTTTATATGCGAAAAGCTTGGTTTGCAGGGACGTGTGGACTTGCTTCAGAAGGATTTCAAGGTACTGATAGAACAGAAATCAGGCAAAAAGGATGAGTTCAACAACAGGCATAAGGAAGACCATTTCATACAGATGATGCTGTATCAGGGTGTTCTGATGTATAATTTCGGAAAGGCCACTGAAGATATGCAGACCTTCCTGCTTTATTCCAGATATACAGACGGACTTATCATTGAACACTTTACCGACAAACTATTCCGTGAAAGTATCAAACTGAGAAACATGATAGTGTGCAACGAAATGGCTTTCAGCGAAGGGGCTATTTCGAAAGTGACAGAAGAAATAGATACAGACCTGTTGAACGAACTACAGGTACACAACAAATTGTGGACCGACTATCAGGAGCCTGAACTTTATAAAACAATTCAGACCCTGAAACACTGCTCACCACTGGAAAAGGCTTATTTCCAGCGTTTCTTTACATTCATATCAAAGGAATCGGTACTGGCTCGCACAGGCGGCAGTGACGACTCATCCAGAGGATTTGCCTCGGTCTGGAACACTCCGTTGGCCGAGAAAATAGAAAACGGTAACATTCTTACAAGTCTGAAAATAAAGGACAAACGCAAGAGTTCGCCCAACAAGGGATATGACCTGATAGAACTCAGCATACCTGCTCAAGGCGATGATTTCCTGCCCAACTTCAGAAAAGGAGATATAATAATATTCTATCCATATACAGAAAAACCAGACGTGAGAGACGAAATTCTCATGAAAGGAAACATAACAGAAATAACTCCCGACAATATAACAATAATACTGAGGAACGGACAGCAGAACAAGGACATAATAGGTGGAGATAACGATACCTTTGCCATAGAACATGATTCTTCGGACGTTTCCGCTTCGGCAGGAATAAGAGGGCTTTTCTCTTTCCTTTCTGCAAGTACAGACAGAAAGGAACTTCTCCTTGGGGCCAGAGAAGCATCGTTTAATGAGGGAATAAAGTTGAACGGCAGCTATGGACGTTTTGATGAAATCATTCTCAAGGAAAAACAGGCAGAAGACTACTTCCTGCTTGTAGGACCTCCGGGTACGGGAAAGACTTCGTGCGCATTGAGATTTATGGTTGAAGAAGCTCTTTCAGAAAAAAATACTTCCATACTGTTATTATCATATACCAACAGGGCTGTAGATGAGATTTGCAGCATGCTTGTTGATTCCGGAATAGCATCCGATACCCCTTTTATTCGTATAGGGCATGAAATGTCGTGCGACAAAAGATTCGAACCGTTCCTACTGAAAAATCAGTTGGAAGACTGTCCGAAACTGACTGATATCAAAAAGAAAATTTCGGATACAAGGATATTCGTAGGAACGACTACCGCCATAAACAACAGACTCAATCTGTTCGACATAAAGCACTTCGATACGGCAATAATAGACGAGGCTTCGCAGATTCTTGAACCCGACCTGATAGGAATACTCTCTGCCAGGAGTGGCAACTATAATGCAATAGATAAATTCGTGCTTATAGGCGATTACAAACAGTTGCCTGCCATTGCACTCCAAAATGCAGAAAGCGCAAAGATTACAGACCCTCTTCTGAATACCATAGGACTGTATGATTGCAGAAACTCGCTGTTCGAAAGACTGTACAGACAGAGTGATGAAAAGGCTAAAAGCGTACTGAGAAAACAGGGACGAATGCATCCGGCAATCGCCGAATTCCCGAATACTACGTTCTATAGCCGTGAGTGCCTGGAATGTGTACCTCTACCCCATCAGGAAGAGGAATTGCCGTATGAAAATATTCCGGAAAATCCGGATATGATAGAAAAGCTTCTAACTTCGAGAAGGATGGTTTTCATCACTGCGCCTACCCCGGAAAATATATCAGCATCATCGGATAAAGCCAACATAAACGAGGCAAAAATCATAGCCGCATTGTTGAAAAGAATTTACAGCCTGACAGAAAACTATTTTGATGCGGACAAAACTGTAGGAATCATTGTGCCATATCGCAACCAGATAGCAATGATAAGAAAGGAGATTTCATCTCTCGGAATTCCAGAACTGATGAATATCTCCATAGACACTGTAGAAAGATATCAGGGAAGCCAAAGGGATATTATAATATATTCATTCACCGTAAGAAATACCAGCCAGCTGAATTTCCTTACATCGAATACTTTCCGCGAGGAAGATGCAATCATAGACAGGAAACTGAATGTAGCCATCACACGTGCCAAGAAGCAAATGATAATGACAGGCAATCCGCAGGTGCTTAGTGCAAACATCACGTTCTATAAACTGATGGAATATATCCGCATGAATAATGGGTTTATTGATACTAATACAGATGACTTCTGTAAAGGTAACTTTACTATACCTTCATACGACATGAACTGGGAAACGGACGGTAAATCGTATTCCATAAAACCGGAATTTGAACAAGCATTCAAGGATATTATAGAAAGACAATATTCGGAGAAAGTCCATTTATCAGAAATGAATGTCGCACGTGCCAAGGAACTGATTTCATACGGGAGAACAGATTTCAACTCTCTACACGGCTTGAAAGCAGATGACTACGCCCTACTGTTCAACTTTCATGAAATGAGAAAACAATATTCGGCTGCCATGGCAATGTACGAGGACTGTGGAAACTGGCTGAGGAATGCCATACGCAATGTTTCGGGAAGAGTTGTATTCTGCGATATATCATATGAATCGGCTGCATCAGGCTTGGCATTCATAGACCTGTGCAGGCAGCTGAACCATACGGATATATATTACTTGGGAATATACCCTAAGGAAGAAATGGGACAAACGAGCGAAAAATTCCTTACGTCAGAGAACTACAAACACGTGAAATGGAGTCTGTATCCACGCATCACGGCTGTAAGCGACAGTTTCTGGAAATCACACTCCGTACTTCCTGAACTTGTTATATTCAATATGTCGAACATTATGGGATGCATATCCCCTATCGAAGCAAGACATCTTGCCATGCACATAAACCAGGTGGTACATGCACGCCCAACGAACCACTACATCACCATATACAGGGATGATGCAGGAAACATGGCAAACAGGAATGCATATATGGCATTCTGCAGTCACCTGGGAAGAGAGTTTATCAGCCTAAATGAGCAGATGCCAATGATAGCAAAATATTATTTAGGGAAAAACACTAATATTCCTGAATATAAAGAATTTATTTACGAAATAAAATCAAACAGATAAAGAACAGCAATGACAAACAATACGAAACGTGCAGTAATTATGGGAGCTACTTCAGGATTAGGCTATGAAGTGGCACGACTTCTGCTTGCAGATGGCTGGAAACTGGGAGTGGCAGGCCGAAGAGAAGAGAACCTGAAAAAATTACAGTCGGAATATCCAGGACAGGTATGCGTAAAAGCCATAGACGTAAAGGACTGCAATGCCGACGAGGAACTTCTATCTCTGATTGGCGAACTTGGCGGTATGGATATGTATTTCCACAGTTCTGGTATAGGATATCAGAATGCGAGACTTGATGCCGATATAGAACTGAATACACTTGAAACAAACGGAACCGGATTTACCAGACTGGTAGGTACTTCTTTCAGATATTTCAGGGAAAAAGGCAGAGGACATATTGCAGTGATAAGTTCCATTGCCGGAACGAAAGGTTTGGGTGTAGCACCTGCATATTCTGCCACAAAAAGATTTCAAAATACATATATTGATGCATTAGAGCAACTTGCCACTATGCAGAAGCTGGATATCCGTTTCACGGACATACGCCCCGGATTCGTCGCTACAAGTCTGCTTAACGACGGCAAGAATTATCCTATGCTGATGAAAACGTCATACGCAGCAAAGCTGATAGTAAAAGCCTTAAAGAGAAATAAAAGAATAGCTGTGATAGACTGGAAATACAGCATACTGGTATTCTTCTGGAAACTCATACCGCGATGCATCTGGAAAAGGATGAAAGTGAAAAACTAAATCATGCAGTATGCAGAACTTTCTCTTTTTCCACTATATGACATAATCTGCGATATACATATCTGAATGCCGGAAGAAGAAAGGCCACGGCAAACATCCATGCCACAGGATCACCAAAGCATACCGCCCAGTATCCCCACATTGGAACAGCCACTACGCTGACCAATACACGGGCTATCATCTCTGCCACTCCGGAAAGCATAGACAACTGGGTATAACCGGCTCCCTGAATGGTATATCTGAATATACACACCATACCCAAAAATATGAAGAATGAAGCCGATACATGCAGAAACAATGCCGTGTCGGCCAATACTTCTGTTTCAGAGGCATCGACAAACAACATGGCTATCTCTTCAGAAAAATTCCACAAGACCAGATTCACCATTGCTACATAGGCTACAGTAAGCAACATTGATGCTTTAACGCCCTGCCATATTCTCTCCGGTTTTCCTGCTCCGTAGTTCTGTCCGCTGTATGTAGCCATTGCCATACCAAGACTTTCGAGCATACAGAGGAAGAACATCTTTATCCTCATAGCTGCAGTAAATGCCGCCACACATGCCGTCCCCAAAGCATTATTGGAACCCTGAAGCATTATACTGCCAATGGCTGTTATGGAAAACTGGAGTCCCATAGGTGCACCTATGTAGAGCAACTGTTTCGCCAATTCAGGTCGGAAACGTCTGTCTGCAGGAGCAGTTTTAAGAATGTCAAACTTGCGATACATATACTTATAGCACATAAGTGCCGATACCCCCTGCGAAACAACAGTGGCTATAGCAGCACCGGCAACACCCCATCCCAACACCAGGATACATACCAGATCGAGAACAATGTTCAATACTGTAGATATAAGAAGAAACCAGAAGGGTGTCTTGCTGTCACCCAATGCACGTATTATACTGGAAAGAAGATTATAATAGAAAGTACACGGAATTCCGATAAAAGTAACCAAAAGATATAGATACGCACCTTCCATGATATTATCGGGTGTCTGCATCCATTTCAATATATATGCACAAAGCAGACTCGTAACAATGGCTATAGCAACAGACATCACTCCTGCCAGTTTCAGGCTGACCGATACAAATCTGCGCATAGTGACATAATCGCGTGCACCGAATTTCTGAGCAACAGGAATACCGAAACCACCGCAACATCCATTACAGAAACCAAGGATAAGAAACACGACAGACGTGCTTGCACCTACAGATGCCAGTGCATTGATACCAAGAAACTTACCCACTATCGCAGCATCTACAAACGAATATGTCTGCTGAAGCAGATTTCCCAATAAGAGTGGAACTGTGAAATTCAATATAAGAGGCAGAGGAGCCCCGGATGTCATCTCTTTAGACTTTGCCATATATCCTGTACTTTTTACCGGGATGCAAAGGTAATGTATTTTCTACACTCATAGACTTAGGGTTATCAGGATTTTAACAAAAAATAAACTGCACCGGACGATATTGTTCTCACAATCATCATCCGATGCAGTCTGAATATTATTTGAAAATCGTTTGCAAAAGCATTGCAAAGCTTTTGCAAGACATCTTATCAGATACCAAGAGATTTCTTGACAGCTTCAATCTTTTCTTCAGCGTCAGCGCATGCTCCTGCATAGCACTTAGGACATGCCATTTCGCCCTTGATTTCCATATAGAACTTAATCTTAGGCTCTGTACCTGAAGGACGTACAGAAATCTTAGTACCGTCTTCTGTGAAGAACTGAAGTACGTTAGATGGTTCCGGCATATCAATGTCTGTTACATTACCGTTGCCGTCTGTTGCCTTAAGAGTCTTGTAGTCCTTAACAAGAGCAACTTTAGAACCGCCAAGTTCCTTAGGAGGACATGCACGGAAGTTGTCCATCATAGCCTTAATTTCATCAGCACCACTCTTACCCGGTTTAGTTACGTTAACAGTCACTTCCTTAGAGAAACCGTATTCAACATAGATTTCCATCAATATATCGTACAATGTCTTGCCCTGGTCTTTAGCCCAAGCACAGATTTCAGCAAGAAGAGCACAAGCAGAAACAGCATCTTTATCACGAACAAAGTCTTCAGCAAGGAATCCGTAGCTTTCTTCACCACCACCGATATACTGTTTGATACCTTCGTTCAGACGGATCTGACGTGCAATCCATTTGAAACCAGTATAGCAGTCGTACATTTCGATATTGTTCTTGTCAGCTACAGCCTTGATAAGTTCAGTAGTAACGATAGTCTTCACAACGAATTCATTACCCTTCATCTTACCCATAGCGATACGGTTCTTGATGATGTAGTACAAGAAGATCAAGCAAGTCTGGTTACCGTTGATAAGTACCCATTCGCCTTCGCTGTTCTTGCAAGCCATACCAACACGGTCAGCATCAGGGTCAGAAGCCATAACGATATCAGCATCGATACTCTTTGCAAGGTTGATAGCAAGTGTAAGAGCCTCAGCATTTTCAGGGTTTGGAGAGATTACAGTTGGGAAGTCACCACTCTTAACCATCTGTTCCGGAACGCAGTGAACATTCTCGAATCCCCACATCTTAAGAGCCTGAGGGATAAGCATCATACCTGTTCCGTGAATAGGAGTATAGACAATCTTGAGGTCTTTCTGACGTTTGATAACTTCAGGATCGATAGAAATTGAGTGAACTTTTTCCAAATAAACATCATCCACATCCTTACCGATAATCTGAATAAGATCCTTATTACCTTCAAACTTGATGTCAGCTGCAGATGCAATCTTGTTTACTTCGTCAATGATACCCTTGTCGTGTGGAGCAAGAACCTGTGCACCATCATCCCAATATGCCTTATAGCCGTTGTATTCCTTTGGATTGTGTGAAGCAGTAAGGATGATACCGCTCTGGCATCCAAGGTGACGGATAGCGAACGACATTTCAGGAGTAGGACGCATATCGTCGAAAAGATATACCTTGATACCGTTTGCAGAGAAGATATTTGCAGAAATTTCAGCAAACAGACGGCTGTTGTTACGGCAGTCGTGACCAACAACTACAGAGATATCTTTCTTACCTGCAAAACATTTATTAAGATAGTTAGACAATCCCTGAGTTGCAGCACCTACAGTGTAGATGTTCATGCGGTTTGAGCCAACGCCCATGATACCACGCAAACCACCTGTACCAAATTCAAGATCTTTATAGAATGCTTCAATCAAGTCTGTCTTGTCTTCGCTTTCGATCATACGTTTTACTTCTGCCTGAGTTTCGGCATCGTATGCTGGTGTCAACCATTTCTGTGCCTTCTCAATACAAAGCTTTATTAATTCTTCGTTTCCCATGATTAGTTGTTATTAAAATGATTATTGATTATATGATTAATTATGCACAAAAATATAAAATGAAAACAAATTATCCTAATGTTTTTTTATCAAATAAGACGTAAGGACAAAAAGAATGACAACTGTAATCAAAATTGGAATAAAACCCTGTTGCTATTTCATCAAGATTACAGCAAGAAACATCTTTCAAATAATACAATAAACTAATCCAACGAAAGTTTATATCCATTTCCCCTAATATTAATAATCTGGATACGTTTATCCTTCGACAAGCGGTGCCGTATCCTTGTTATCAACACTTGCAGACTTCTTGTACAGAAAAAATCATCGTTTCCCCATAATTCCAGCAACACATTCTGCATGGGAACAATAGAATCGAAATTCTGACAGAATCTTTTCAAAACCTCTGTTTCTCTATTTGGAAGTTGTTCTGTTTCACCAGTAGGTATATATAAAAGAATACCCTTGTCCGCATCAAACTCATAATCTCCAATATTAAACATATGCTGTTCCGATTCCTCTTTTGAAGAAATACGTCCGGTCAGAGCTTTTATACGTACTATAAGCTCTTTCATAGCAAACGGTTTGCGGATATAGTCATTGGCACCGGTTTCAAATCCTGCCACTACGTCATCCACCTCCGTTTTTGCCGTCAGAAATATTACTGGTGTAGTTTTATCGGTGTTACGTATTTTCTTTACCACATCCAGCCCTGATATCTTTGGCATCATTATATCAGAAACCAGGACATCGGGGTTTGATTCAAAGAATAGTTTCAATCCCTCCTCGCCATCGTATGCCAAACAGACGTCAAAGCCAACACTTTCCAGTGTATCCTTTATTATTTTTGCAAGAGTTATTTCATCTTCAATAAGTAATACTTTTATCTTTCCCATACCATTAAATTTCAATTGTAAATGTACTTCCCTCTCCCGGAGTACTTGTTAACGAAATCCGTCCTCCATGTCTTTCCACAATCGTTTTTGCAAAATAAAGTCCTATACCATATCCTTTCACTTCATGTACATCGCCATGAGGAACACGATAGAATTTCTCGAATACATGTCTCTGATGTTCCTGTGCGATTCCAATCCCGTTGTCTGATACTGAAATAAACAACTTATCTGATTTTCTGATTGCTTTAAGCAGTATCCGTACCGACTCACCTGAATACTTTACCGCATTATCGACTAAAGTGGAAACCACGCTCGACATCAGTTTTGCATCGAATATAGCAGTCAGATTATCATCGGCCTCTATCTGTATATCACAGGCTTTTGCAGTACGTAATCTGGTCTCCTGTACTATTTTCTCAAACATGTCTCTTATATTTGTTTCCGATACTTCCAGCCGGAAATTACCTCTTTCCTTCATTGACATCGACAGGATACGCTCCACAAGGGCACTCAGTTTTTCCAGCTGTTCCTTTGTGTCAAGCAGATATTCCTCCCTTTTTACAGGATTGTCCGCCAAGCCATAATTCAGCAAAGCATCATTTGCCGCGTATGCCACTGCAATAGGAGTCTTCAGTTCGTGAGTGATATTGCTTGTAAAACTGCTTTTCATCTCGTCAAATTCCATCTGCTTTTTCAGAGTATTTATGAAAAACCAGAAAGAGAATATCACTATGGCGACAACCATCAACGAAGTGAATATAATGCCGGACATATTCAACAGTATATATCCGGTCATCAGCCCAGTATCAAATGAATAAAGTTTTTTACCAAGAGTTGATTTAACTATGATATATCCAGCTGATGCGGAATCAGTATCAGACACAACATCAGGCGTATCCAGCGGACGAAAGATTTCATCTATACCTGCCTCCTTAAAATTCTGAAAAAGTATGGAATCCATCATTTCATAAAATTCCGGAGAAGTTACTGAAGATGCCACCTGTTTATTAAAGTCGTCACGCCTATATACACTTATTGACCTAATTTTATTCCCAAAAGAAGAGTCTCTTTTTATTGATACAATCTTAGACAAATTATCAGGACTCAAAAATGCTATGGAGTCTGTCAGTTGCTCTCGTTTTAACTGAAACGAATAAGCTGCGAGCTCAGACTTGGAAATCAATGAACTGATCTGCATCTCCAACGACTGTCGTTGAGACTTGTAAAGCCCCGAAAGCCAATACCCCTCATAAGCAGCAATCATGACAACTGAAATTACTGCAATAATCAGGAATCTATGTTTATTATCAATCTTCATACCAAATAAATCAGTTTAATAGAACAAAAGTAATAGTTTTAAGGCAATATAATCACAAATCCACACTCAACTTCATGAGATATTCACGTGGTCTGAGGCGGGTCATAGAGTAAAAACGGGTGATTGAACTTACATTAACCTGCTCATAAACAGAATTGCCTATAATATTGTCTGCCACAAGCGACACTTCCCACTTCTTTGATTTATACCCTACAGAGATATCACAGAAGCTGTTCACTCCAAAAGATTTTTCATTGCTGTGATATATTTCATTATTCAGAGAGAATATCCATCCGCCTGCAGGATTGAAATTTATCCCAAGCGAGTGTGACCAGTCAATTACACGACTGTCATCGTATGGAGTTGTTTTTTCCAATCTATTGCATATCATCATTTTTGACTTACCCTGTATTGATATACCTTTCACAGGCTTCAATGAATAGTCAAACGACGCATTATACACATTCATCCTGTTTTTAGCCAACACTCCGGAAACCAACATCTGCGATTCGGATGAGTTTACTCCCCCTCCAAATCCAAGAGTAGTATTTGCCCAAAAGAAATTCTTGGCTATACGTCCGTCAACTATATATGAGTCTGTATTATAACGCCCGGATGTAGCCACCATATTATACACTCCGGAATCCAGTTCTCCGCTATACAGAATGTTACCTTTATTATGAATATACACAGGTCGCAGATAGGCAAACAAACCGTAAAGAGGATTACGATAAGTAAACGAAGCACTCAGAGAATGTGCAAATTGGGTTTCCGGTTCGCCTATTCCTACAGTACATTGAGCATATGAAGTGAAAAGAGGTTCTGTAACAAGTTTCTTTGCATCATACGGATCGGCCGTCAGACGGTAATCAAGAATAAGTTTCGATGTGGGAGACATTTCCCATCTCCAGTTCAGATTAGGCTCAATCCAGAAGTCTGAAGAACGAAGCTTATCAGCAGCCCCATTCCCCGAATTATCCAATAACTGATTCACATAGCTGACCTTGGTCTTTGCCGTTAACTCATGTCCTTTATGCCTCATACTCACAGACGGACTCCAATATAGCTGTTGAAGCTTCCAGTCAGTGCTGTTTATCTTCTGATAACGACTGTCAAATCCCATCATATTATCAAAATACAATGCTCCGAATTTCTTTTTATACTGCACATGATTTTTCGAAGAGAATAAATCCATATCAAGCAACTGACTGTTGCCGTTTATCGTAAGCAACTGTCCCGGCAAACGGGTATAACCGGTAGAAGAATTAAACTGAATGACATTGCCCCCTGCCGTAGTATGCGACAACAGTAAATCTTCCGAGACCATACGTTTATAAGGTTTGACTGAAAGAGCGGTAAGCCTGTCATTATAAAGTATATTTCCATGACTTACATTCCAGTCGGAATACACTTTCGAAATGCTTTTCAGATATGTTCTTTCCTTATTCAGCGTATATGTTATTTCTCCTTTTGCCTCCTTTCGCCTGCTTTCCACATTCCAATCCTCCGTAATTACCGGCGAACCGTCCAAATCCAGATATGTAGTGGAGCTCTTTCTCAGCTGTTCCTCACTGTCAAACAGTCCGCTTGCCTGTATTCTCAGATCTGAATCTTTTCCAGTCCTCCACAGCCAGTTACCGGAAAGAAGATGACTTTTATTGAATGTATATCTTTCGACATCAAAGGCAGGACCGCCCAAATCGAGCAAACTGATAATATTCGCTTCTCCACGATATTCCAACAAGTCGGAAAGGCTTAAAATCTCATCTGCAATATTTGTCCCTGTATTGGTGTTTTTATAAAGCAACAATGTCTGGAAATTCTTCTTGAAATTCATCCCCATCAGACGGTTCTCGTAAAGGAAGCCATCACTCTTTTCCGCCCATCCCAATCCTATATCAGCCAAACCCGTCCAAACAGACTTGGCATCATCTTTAAGAACTATGTTCAATGCTGCTTTATCACTGAACTCAATATCACGCAATGACCTTACAGCCTGATGATTTTCCAAGACCTGAACACTCTCCACCTTGTCTGCCGATATGTTATTGCTGGCCTGGGCATATTGACTTCCCATCAGATCAAGACCTTCAATGTAAAAATGATTTATCGATTTTCCCTGATAAGATATACTGCCGTTAGGCTTTACTTCCAGACCTGGCATTTTCCTTATCACATCGGCTATACTGCGGTCCTGTATCTGCTTGAAACCTGCTACGGAATATGTCAGAGTATCACCCCTTTCACTTATACGTTCGGCTTTTACAGAAACCTCACGAAGCTGAAAGCTTGTTTCTTTCATTCTGACAACAACCTTATTTACCGCAGGATTATACTTTACAGTCTGTGTTTCATACCCCAGAAAGCTGAATCTGATATATGCAATTCCACCTACAGGTTTAAGAGTAAAGTAACCCTCAGCATCTGAAATGGCATAACACAGCTGCCTGCCGGATTCATTATAAGCCACAATATTCACTCCATACATTCCATTTTCGGATGTATCAACCACCTTACCAAAGAAAACAGCAGAAGATTGCGCAGGCAGACACAAAGAAACAGCAAGGGAGAAACACAACAGAATGATTCTTACCATAACCATACGAATGATGTATTTTCAAATGGCATTATTCCAGGTCAAGATAATTACTTGCAGGCTTGACTGTATTGGTTATATCTTTACCGTTGATATCAACAGCCTTTACCAGGTTGATACCCAATTCTTTTACCGCTTCTCCATAAGTCTTCCCTTCCTCGGATTTTCTCAGTTTCATAAATTTCGAACGTGAACACTTCAGAGCCTTGTCCTTCTCGAACAACTCTATTCTGGCGTCAGAAACATTCTGTTCCAAACCTACCGCAACAAAATGAAAAAGATTGTCAGCATCGCATGCTTCAAGAATCACACCGGGCAAACCTTTCAGAACATAAGGACCTGCCGAAACAGGGATATCGGGTGTGTACCATACAGTCCATGTTCTGCCATAAACTGTTGCTACGGCCTTCTTGCACTGATAATCACAAATCGTTTTGGTACTGTCTGATAATGCCCAGTCTATTTGCGGAAGCTTCTCTGTGTATATAAACTTATTTGTCTTTATATACCTCATATAGGTATATTTATCAGACGATGGCGCACCCGTCAGAACTTCCAGAGAGTTCTTGTTTCCATACTTTATGTTTGCATTCTGTGCCCTCGCCAAGGCTGTTGCAATATCCGCTTCCTTGGAAATATTATCGTACTCCGACGCCCATGCCCTATTATTAGGATTGTAGAAAACAGATTGGGTTTTGCCTACATCCAGAAACCATCTGTAGGTATTGCGTGTCTTACTATACAAAGCATCACAATCGTATGTGACGCGAAACAAGGCTGTTTCCTGCGCATTCAGCACAACAGCCGAAAGAAATAGAATAAAGGTAATAATCTTTCTCATAAATACATTCATTTAATGTTTATATGACAAAGATCGTATATTGGAACCAGATTTGCGGTTAACTCATAGCTAACACTCGGTTAACTAGAGTTAACTGAATCCTCTACTCTACCTTCCACTCCTCTATAGTCCCCGTCTCTGACGAGAACACAGCACCTATCTTATATACTCTACGGCTGTCAGACTCATATTCACGGACATACCCCTTTTCATCTATCTGACACATAGCCTCATCGGCAGTTCCGTCAAGCTTGAATTCAAAAATATATACATAGTCCGGAGTTTCTACGATACAGTCCACACGACCGTGGCTCTGCACCTTCTCTGTATAGACTGTATAGACACTGATAAGGCGCATTATAAGATAGAATGTATAGTGGAAATATCTTTCCTTTTCGCGCTCGTTCTCTTTGCGTCGCATCGTATAGGGAATACTTGCAAGGAAAGCAGTCATACCGGTACGGAAATCGTCTATCTCACCTTTTTTCAATTGTGAGACAGTTTTCCTTATCCATGATGCAGTCTCCATTTTATCGCCAAAATAAGATGAAGCCACCATCGTAAGAAACCCGCGTTTTACTTCATTGTTTGGGAAATCAAGCAGAAATGTCATTTCTTCCAAATCGAATTTCTTTATAGTAAGGTAGCCACTCTGATATATCATAGGCAATGGCTGCTCAACATTGGCTTTGTAGTCTATAAATTCTTCAGGAGAATAATACTTCCCTGTTATCTCGTTCATATTCTCATCAGAATGCGACAACAGGCGGATAAGATATGTCGGAGTACCACTCTTGAACCAATAATCATTCATTTCACCTGAATCGAATGCATTAAGCAGACTGAAAGGATTATACACATCTGTCATTCTTTTACTGAAATGATAACCGTCATACTGCGATTTCAGCTTTTTCATCATTTCATCATACGTACAACTGTATTCATCAGCCATCTGTTCTATAGGCTCTCTGAAAAAACTCTCCAGTTCCTCCTGAGATATACCGCAAAGTGTCTCATACTTTGCATGCATACTTATATCCTTAGGCTGATTGAATCCGCTGAAAACACTCACCTGCGAGAACTTGGTTACACCTGTCAGGAATACGAACTGCAGGTATTCATCGGCTCCCTTGAAAGTGGAATAAAAACCTTTCAGAACGTTGCGATGCTCTTCCTCCAAATCTTTGTCATAATCCAGGACATCAAGGATAGGCTTGTCATACTCATCAATAAGTACCACAGCACGGAGACCGTTTTTTTTATAAGCTGCCTCGAGTATTCTCTTGAACCTGAAACCAAGATTAAGTTCTTCTTCGCCTTTTTCTATTTCGTACAGTTTCTCCCAATCTGTTATATAGCTTAGAATAGCACTTCTCAATGCACCTTTGATTGTATATTCTCCACCATTGAAATCAATATGAAATACCGGATACACCTTCCAGTCCTTCTCCAGCGCATCAATCTTCAATCCCCTGAAAAGTTCCTTTCTGCCAAGAAAATAGTTCTTCAGTGTCGATACAAGAAGACTCTTGCCGAAACGGCGCGGACGGCTGAGGAAGTATATTGAGCCTTCCTGCACTAAGCTATATACCATATCAGTCTTATCGACATAAACATAATCGTCCTCTATTATACGGTCAAAGCTCTATATTCCTATAGGATATTTCATATTGGAGAATTAATAATTAAAAGTGAATAAAGACTATTTTGTAAACATTCTTGCCTTTTACAAAGATAGTGAAAGTTGAGAGCAGAGACAAATGAAAAACAAAGTTTTTCAAATTTAGACTATGCCGAAACGCATCCTAGCTTATCAAAAGATAGCACAAACATTGTGTAGTACAAAGCGAAAACAAAGTTATCATACTTTTAATTCCGAATTGAAGCCTATCTTACGCAAATATAAAAAATGACGAGCCACCCTCTTAAAGAGAAAGACTCGTCATCTATACTAAATTATTTCTTTTTAGTTCTTGAAACTATGTATAGGAGCAGGAATACGTCCTCCTCTATTTACGAAAGCATCGCAGCTGAAACGGTTGATAGGCATAACCGGAGCATAACCCAAAAGACCTCCGAACTCTACAGTTTCGCCCACAGTCTTTCCTACAACAGGAATTACACGGACAGCTGTTGTCTTCTGGTTTATCATTCCTATGGCTGCCTCATCGGCTATCATACCTGCAATAGATGTAGCCGGTGTATCACCCGGAATTGCTATCATGTCAAGTCCCACAGAGCATACACATGTCATGGCTTCCAGTTTTTCTATTGTAAGGGCTCCTGCCACTACAGCATCAATCATTCCCTGGTCTTCGCTTACAGGGATAAACGCGCCGCTAAGACCTCCTACGTATGATGATGCCATCACACCGCCTTTCTTAACCTGATCGTTAAGCAAAGCCAAGGCTGCTGTAGTTCCCGGTGCACCCGGATACTCAAGTCCTATCTCCTGAAGAATTTCAGCCACACTGTCGCCCACAGCAGGTGTTGGTGCCAGCGAAAGGTCGATAATACCGAAAGGAACACCAAGACGATGAGACGCCTCCTGTGCTACAAGCTGACCTACACGTGTAATCTTGAACGCAGTACGCTTGATTGTTTCGCAAAGGACTTCGAAACTTGCTCCACGTATCTGCTCGAGTGCATATTTCACTACTCCAGGGCCACTTACTCCCACGTTTATAACAGCATCGTCTTCAGACACTCCGTGGAATGCACCTGCCATGAACGGATTATCATCAGGAGCATTGCAAAGTACTACGAGTTTGGCGCAACCCAAAGAGTCACGGTCTTTTGTCATCTCTGCAGTTTCCTTTATGATATCTCCCATAAGGCGTACGGCATCCATATTGAGTCCTGTCTTTGTAGAACCTACATTGACAGAGCTGCATATTCTCTCTGTACATGCCAGTGCCTTAGGAATAGAACGTATGAACAGTTCGTCGCTATGGCTCATACCCTTAGATACGATGGCAGAATAACCTCCAATAAAGTTCACTCCCAATTCGGCTGCCACACGGTCAAGTGTCTGTGCAATCTTTACATAATCATCGGAAGTCTTACACGCAGAACCGCCTACAAGTGCTATCGGTGTGATGGAAATACGTTTGTTTACGATAGGAATACCAAATTCCTTTGATATTTCTTCGCCCGTACTTACCAGCTTACCGGCAAGACGGGTTATCTTATTGTATATATTCTGACAAAGGACATCAAGATTACCATCAGCACAATCAAGAAGGTTGATACCCATAGTGATGGTACGGACATCAAGATTTTCCTTTTCTATCATTTTATTGGTTTCAATAACCTCGGATATATTTATCATGAGTTTCTGTTTTTTTAATCTAAAAACTAATAACTGACAACTCCTTAAATACGATGCATCTTATCGAAGATTTCTTCTCTCTGACACTTAATCTGCACACCCATTGTTTCTCCCAAAGCAGACATTTCAGTAACAATCTGCTCAAAAGGTTTTTCTATGGCTGACATATCAACAATCATCATCATGTTGAAATATTCCTGAACGATAGTTTGCGAGATGTCAAGTATGTTTACTTTGTTATCTGCAAGATATGTACACACTTTGGCAATGATACCTATAGTATCCTTTCCTACTACGGTGATAATTGATTTATTCATCTTTAATTGATTTTTAATAACTAATTTGTCGGCAAAGATAGTTAATTGATTTCAAAATGAAAGAGTTTCAATTCGAAATATCGCAAAAATCTACAGTCCTTTACTTTTTGCCTCATTCCACAATTCATCCATCTCATTGAGACTCATTTCATTGAGGTTTCTTCCTGCCTTGATAGTATGTTCCTCCAGATAGTTAAATCGGCGGATAAATTTCTGGTTCGTATGTTCCAGAGCATTGTCAGGATTTATCTTATACAGTCTTGCCGCATTAATCAGACTGAACATCACATCGCCAAACTCAGCTTCGGCTTTTTCTTTATCCATATTGCCTACTTCCGACTCAAATTCGGTGATTTCTTCCTTCACCTTTTTCCAAACATCTTCCCTGTCTTCCCAGTCGAAACCAACATTACGTGCCTTATCCTGTATTCGGTACGCCTTTATCAATGAAGGAAGGGCAGCAGGCACTCCGCTCAATACAGATTTGTTTCCGTCTTTTTCCTTCAGTTTTATCTGTTCCCAGTTTTCTGAAACTTTCTCGGCTGTATCTGCTTTAACCTCTCCAAACACATGAGGATGGCGGAATATAAGTTTGTCACACAGTTTGTCGCACACATCTTTTATATCGAAATCACCTGTCTCACTACCAATCTTTGCATAGAACACGACATGAAGCAGTACATCGCCCAGTTCCTTACAAATGTTCTTCTTATCATTCTGAATCAGAGCGTCGCAAAGTTCATAAACTTCCTCTATGGTGTTGGGACGAAGACTTTCATTTGTCTGCTTTCTGTCCCACGGACATTTTTCGCGTAATTCATCCAGCACATCAAGCAAACGGCCGAACGATTTCATCTGTTCTTCTCTTGTACTCATTATTATATATTGTATTGTTATTTGTTTTCTTTACCAAGACTGCTACGTACGAAACGCATGAACAACTGTGCAGCCTCAATCTCCTGACCTTGTGCCGACACAAAGCAGAAATGACGTGTAAACTGAAGCCCAGAAACATCAATCACCCGGAACATTCCTTCGCCCAACTCCTTCACCAAAGCGGCAATTGAGATTATTCCCATGCAATCGCTGCATGCCAGAAATGACTTGATACTCTCGGTACTTCCCAAATGCATTCTCACATTGAGTGACGAAAGTTTCAGACCTTCCTCTGCAAGGACTGTTTCTATAGCATCGAGTGTTCCAGAACCTCTTTCCCTCAGAACAAGTGGGATCTTGCAGAACTCATCAAGGGTTATTTCCTCTACATCGGCTGGAAATGCTGACGAACGTACTACCGGAACGAGCTCATCACAAAGGAAAGCCTCATACTTCAGATTTGGAGTGCGGAACACTCCTTCCACCATACCAAGGTCTATAGTATGTTCCGACACGGCGTTCTCCACATTACGTGAATTGGTATCGATTAGCGACACTTTTATCTGCGGATATTTCTCAGTAAACTTTGCAAGTATCGGAGGAAGGATATATTGGGCTATTGTTGTACTTGCTCCAAGACGTAGTTCTCCCGCATATTCGTTATTAAGCAAATGCATGTCGTATTCCATCTTGCGATACTCCGTAAGGATACGCTCGCAATGTTCCATCATAACTTTTCCTGCTTCGGTCAGAGTTATCTTGTTGTTCATACGGTCGAACAGACGCACGTGGTACATGCTTTCCAGTTCGTGTACATGCTTTGTCACTGCCGGCTGACTGACAAACAGTTCCTGTGAGGCTTTTGTAAAGCTTAGGTTTTTGGCAACACTGTAAAATACTTTAAGACGGAAATCTGACATGACTATTTTATTTTTTAATGCCGTTTAAATATCTATATGCATTCTGCTGCCGACCATCGTGAGCAGAGCTGCTGACTATCGTGAGCAGAGGTGCCGACCATCGTCGGCAGTGGTGCTGACCATCGTCGGTACCAAGAGCTGTCTAGAAATCACAGCTCTTCCGCTTTTATTCCTAATGACTGAAGGACTGCAAAGCCTAGCATCTCAAAAGAATATACAGCCTCATCCTTTGGAGGGTTCATTCCGAAAAGCGTTATACTGTCTTTTCCTTTTATCTTGTTGAGTGTGGAATGAGTTTTCTGCTGATATGCGTCTTCATCGGCAACAGCTACAACACGTTTCACATCCTTGGATTCGCCTGCCAGCATAAGAGCCTCATTGAACAATTCCTCGCACGTTGCCATATCTGACGGCTGGAAAGAGTATATGGAAAATTCGCCAAGCTGACTCTTGAAGGCTACATTATTGAGTTCCTTATCCAAATCGGATGGGGTACAGAACGACATGCGTGGTTCTGCCGAATCATATATAAAAATTACCTGAACGGCATTATCCCCTAATACAACTCCTGCATCAAGCGCCAGACATTCAAGCAATGCAGCCAGATCTGCCTTCGGTAATTCTCTATTTAATATAGGTGAAAAATGTTCGGCCATATCGCGGCCTACTCTATCAAGATATGATGCATCTATAAGCATCACGTTTGGTGCAAATTCTATTTTCTTTTCCATAAAAATTCAATTACCGTGTAAAGATACTAAAAACTTTACAGACAAACTGTCCTATAAAAGGACAAAATTGCAGTCTTAGGCTCTAAGTTTCTGACATTTAGACATATAATTATTAAAAAACAGTTTTGGCAAGAAGTTTGGAGTATTATAAGCGTGATTAAAAACGAAAGGTAAAAACAAGGATAACAACAAGGTATTGGAACAATAGGTAAAAAGATTCTTGGATAACAATAAAGTATAAAATAAGAAAGGAGAATATATATGAATTTCAACAACTTTACAATCAAATCGCAAGAGGCTGTTCAGGAGGCTGTGAACTTGACACAAAGCCGAGGACAGCAGGCCATAGAGCCGGAACATATACTTGCGGGCGTATTGAAGGTGGGCGAAAACGTAACCAACTTCATATTCCAGAAGCTTGGAATAAACGGCCAGCAGGTAGCTACAGTTCTTGACCGTCAGATTGCATCTCTGCCTAAGGTTTCAGGCGGTGAGGCTTATCTGAGCCGCGATACGAACAATGTATTGCAGAAGGCAGTTGAGTACTCAAAAGAGCTTGGCGACGAGTTCGTTTCACTTGAAGCTATACTTCTGGCTTTGCTCAATGTTAAGAGTACAGTGGCAACTATTCTGAAAGATGCCGGAATGACCGACAAGGAATTGCGTGCCGCAATCAGCGAATTAAGACAAGGACAGAAGGTTACTTCACAGTCAAGTGAAGACACATATCAGTCACTTTCAAAGTATGCAATAAACTTGATTGAGGCTGCACGAACAGGTAAGCTGGACCCGGTAATCGGTCGTGACGAGGAAATCAGACGTGTACTTCAGATTTTGAGCCGCCGTACAAAGAACAACCCTATCCTGATAGGTGAACCGGGTACAGGTAAGACAGCCATCGTGGAAGGTCTGGCACAGCGTATCCTGCGTGGTGACGTGCCTGAAAACCTGAAGAACAAACAGTTGTTCTCACTCGATATGGGTGCGCTGGTTGCAGGTGCCAAATATAAAGGTGAGTTTGAGGAAAGACTTAAATCTGTCATCAATGAGGTAACAAAATCGGACGGTAACATAATATTGTTCATCGATGAGATACATACTCTGGTTGGTGCAGGTAAAGGCGAAGGCGCGATGGATGCCGCAAACATTCTGAAACCGGCATTGGCCCGTGGCGAACTGAGAAGTATCGGTGCTACCACACTGGACGAATACCAGAAGTATTTCGAAAAGGATAAGGCCCTTGAACGTCGTTTCCAGACTGTAATGGTGGACGAACCTGACACCCAGAGTTCAATATCAATCCTTCGTGGTCTGAAGGAAAGATACGAGAACCATCATCAGGTACGTATCAAAGACGAGGCTATCATAGCAGCAGTTGAATTGAGTAACAGGTATATCACAGAGCGTTTCTTGCCGGATAAGGCTATCGACCTTATGGACGAGGCTGCTGCTAAACTGCGTATGGAACGTGACTCTTTGCCTGAGGAACTTGACGAGATTGAACGCCGATTGAAACAGCTTGAAATCGAGCGTGAGGCTATCAAACGTGAAAAGGATGAAGCTAAACTTGCACAGCTTAACAAGGAGATTGCCGAACTGAAAGAACAGGAGACTTCTTACAAGGCCAAATGGCAAAGCGAGAAGGAACTTGTAAATAAAATTCAGCAGAACAAGAAGGAAATAGAACAGCTCAAGTTCGAAGCCGACAAGGCTGAGCGTGAGGGTGACTATGGACGTGTGGCTGAAATACGTTACGGCAAGCTGCAGGCTCTGGAAGCTGAAATAAAGAATATTCAGGAAGACCTGAAACACAAACAGGGCGACAGTGCCATGATCAAGGAAGAGGTTACCGCAGAAGATATTGCCGACGTAGTATCACGCTGGACAGGAATACCGGTAAGCAAGATGCTGCAAAGCGAACGCGAGAAACTTCTTCATCTGGAAGACGAACTGCATAAGCGTGTCATAGGTCAGGACGAAGCTATTCAGGCTGTGTCCGATGCCGTAAGACGTAGCCGTGCAGGACTGCAGGACCCTAAACGTCCGATAGGTTCGTTCATCTTCCTCGGTACGACCGGTGTAGGTAAGACTGAGTTGGCCAAGGCACTGGCAGAATATTTGTTCGACGATGAATCGCTGATGACACGTATAGATATGAGTGAGTATCAGGAGAAACACTCTGTGTCAAGACTTATCGGAGCGCCTCCGGGATATGTCGGTTACGATGAAGGCGGACAGTTGACTGAGGCAGTAAGACGTAAACCTTATTCAGTGGTATTGTTCGACGAAATCGAAAAGGCTCATCCGGACGTATTCAATATCCTGCTTCAGGTATTGGACGACGGTCGTCTGACAGACAACAAGGGACGTACGGTGAACTTCAAGAATACTATCATCATCATGACTTCAAACTTGGGAAGCTCATACATACAAAGCCAGTTTGAGAAAATCACTCCGATGAATCATGACACGATAGTAGAGGAAACAAAGAACGAGGTGATGAATATGCTGAAAAAGACTATCCGTCCTGAGTTCCTGAACCGTATAGACGAGACTATCATGTTCTTGCCATTGAACAAGAATGAAATAGAACAGATTGTACGTCTGCAGATAAACGGCATAAGAAAGATGCTTGAAGAGAACGGTGTACAGCTCCAGATGACTGACGAGGCTGTAGATTTCATAGCTACAGCAGGCTACGACCCTGAGTTCGGTGCCCGTCCTGTGAAACGTGCAATACAGCGTTATCTGCTCAACGACTTGTCAAAGAAACTTCTTTCACAGGAAGTGGACAGAACAAAACCAATCATAGTGGAACGTGGTGGAGACGGATTGAGTTTCCGCAACTGATAATAAAAAAAGAGGCCCGAGGGCCTCTTTTTTTTTATTTCAATTCAACTGATTTATATCTGTCGCCTGTAGCCTTAACTACTTCCTTCAAGAATTCTTCAGGATATCCAGGACGTTCCAATGGAGCGCAGTTTCCAGTTTCAGGAGCAACCATCTTTCCGTTCTTTACCAGTTTTCTTGCACCATCGTTATAACGAACGATAAGGAACTCTGCAAGTTTCTTCCAGCGGTCAACTGTTGTACGGGCAGTCATGTCAGTATAGTTTGTAAGGAAATCCTTTGCCTTTTCAGGACTTTCCTGATACAACTTCAGTGCTGAAGATTCAATTCCTGATTGAGCAGACTCGAAAGTATCTTCCAATTCTTTCTGTACGGCACGCATATCATCTATCATCAGGCTGTAACGAGGACGGATCATGTCTGCCACCCAGTTGTAAATCCAGAATGCAGAATCCCATGAGAATGTGATGCAGTCGCCGTTTCCTTCAGCGTATGGAACAGGAATTCTGTCTGTACAGCAGTAAACCGGAGTAAATACAGTCATGTTTGCATCATCAAGTCCGAACCACAATACACCGCCTACAGGGTCTGGCAAGTTTGCACGCATCTGTGCCACGAAAGAGAATGCACTCTGCTGTGTTGAGATAGGACGTTCGTTGAAGTATTCCACTCCGTCAACCTTGAATGTAAGAGGAGAAAGACGGTAAGGAGTTTCGAAAGGACCTGCACCCAAATCCTTAGTGATATCAAGCGGTGTACCTTCGTAATGGTCGCGCATTGCTCTCTGGACATCGCGTACAGAAAGTTTTGAATCGGCCTTTATATAAAGTGGCATAGGCTCTTTGCTCTTGCCAAGGATATATGGAAGATAAGCATCACCAGTTGTCTTGCTGAACATATTATAGAAACTCCATACACGTGTCTCGCAGAAACGGAGACCGCTGAAATCAAGCGGACAATATGCATCGGCAAAACTGAAATCAGAGTTCTTGCCATTAAAATATCCTTTTTCACGAGCGAACGAAATTACGTCCGGAGAATAAAGGCAGTTATCCTTGTCATTAAGATTGAATTTGTGTATACGGCTCTGGTTGGCATGAGCAGCGATACAGTCGTCAGGAATACGGACTGCCACCCAAACAGCACCTTTAATACCGGGACCTTTACCGATCATTTCCATTATCCATGCCTCGTTAGGGTCGGCAATAGAGAATGACTCACCGCTACTGTAATAGCCGTATTCCTTAACAAGATCTGTCATAACCTTGATGGCTTCCTTGGCAGTGCGTGAACGCTGGAGAGCTACATAAATCAGGCTTCCGTAGTCCATGATACCTGTAGTATCAACCAGTTCAGGACGACCTCCGAATGTGGTTTCGCCGATAGTAACCTGATATTCGTTCATATTACCCACTACATTGTATGTCTGCTTTGCCTCCTTGATCTGTCCGAGATACTTTCCGGTATCCCAGTCGTGAATATCACGCATGGCACCATCAGGATGTGTAGCGGCAGGATAGTGATAAAGCCATCCGAACATACCGTAAGAGTCGGCAGAATAAGACACTATTACTGAACCGTCGGCAGACGCTTTCTTACCGACAATAAAGTTGGTACAAGCCCAACCGTTTACTACAAAGGCTGTAAGCAACACCACAGCCATCAACAATCTGTTTGTCATAAGCGTTTGTGATTGAATAGTTATTTAGAAATTTAATTGTTTACGTGTTTCGTTTCCGCAATTGTCGGTCACCACGACCTCCAGCTTGTGAGGTACTCCCCTCTTTACTTTTTCCTTATCCTGGATGACAAGGATACCCTTCTTCAGACCGAAGAGAACGAACTTTCCGTCGATATATACTTTATATGAAGCTATCCCTGTAGCCTTGTCGGACACCTTGAAACGGATATTCGAAGTAGAACGCCATTTTGCCTTATCAAGCGGAACGACAGAAGGAGGAACAGTGTCAACAGCCACAGAATATTTTCCGAAGTTACGTACCTTTGCCCTCATCCAGCCATTGTCGTATTCACCTCCTACATAATATGTCCTCCTGCCGTCAATCTGCCTGATATAGTATTTATCGGGAGATACAGTATTCAGTTTTCTTACTCCTATAGCCAAAGGACAATAACCGTGAAGCGGAGTATTTCCTGCATCAATGTCATATTCAAGCGAAACGGCTGTTGTATCTTCGGCTGTAATGCCAACACTTACCTCCGTATCATCGTAAAGCATTCCTTTCGGTATAATGAATTCCATACCGGGACGCTGGATAATAGCAGTATGCGAAGACTGCAACAGTTCCTCTCCTTTCATACGGTATTCCGGAATATCCTGCCTTTTCCCTCTCACGGTAAAACTATATTTACTCTTATTTCCGAAATTATCTTCGAGAACATAGACAAACTTATAATCCCTTTCGCTGTCTATATTTACGATACCCCTATCCTCGCCTACATGATGCAGACGCAGTTTGTTTCCAGGCGACTTGTACGAACGCATCATCAATCTGCGTGAACGCACAAGTTCGTCATAATCGGTAAAGGTATTAATCATTCTGTTTTCATCAGGAAGGACTCTGTCAGTCTTACTGTTGAACACCTCAACAGAATCGACATAAAGAGTTACGGAATGTACTCCATAGAAATTGGATGTGCCGTCCATATAATCCTTGGCACTGATGGCAGCATATATCTGCCCCCATGCAGTAACCGGCGACTTGATTGATGCCACAGGATAAATCTTTTTATTGGTAGAGCCTTCCACTACTCCTTTACCCTTTACAGGATAAAGCCCTATAAAGCTTGCCTTCGGAGCCTTGGTATCCTTTATCCTACTGCTGAAATACGGCATCGGATCAAGATATTCATCTGTACCGGTTTTTCTGATTTCAAGATGAAGATGAGGACCGGCAGAAGAACCTTCATTACCGCTCAACGCTATGATGTCGCCCTTCTTGAACTTGAAACGTCCCGGTTCGGGATAGAGATAGCAGACGAAAGTCTCGTTGGCATACTGATATTCCCTTACGTATTTCTCTACTTCGGGAGCGAACGAAATGACATGACCATAGACTGATGTATGTCCGTCTGGGTGAGTGATATATATAGCCTGTCCGTATCCTCCATGCTGGACAGCCACACGCGACACATATCCGTCGGCAATACATCTTACGGGATGACCGACTGTTCCTTTTGTCTTGAAATCAAGACCGTTATGAAAATGGTTTGGTCTCAGCTCTCCGAAATTGGCGCTGAGTAATAGCGGAAAATCCAATGGCGCACAATACTTTATAGTATCACCGGCATATGAAGCCGAGGCAACACAACAAAGCATTGCAAAAAAAGTTTTTCTTAAATCAATCATCGACATTCTTATCAACCTTTCTTACTATAAGAATACTTGCTTCGTACAATACAAATATAGGTACTGAAACAAGCAACAATGTAAATATATCAGATGTAGGAGTAATCACAGCCGCCACTATAAGTGCCACAACATATGCATGCTTTCTGTATTTCTGCATGAATGAAGAATGCAAAACCCCTATTTTGGCAAGGAACCAACAAACGACAGGTATCTCGAAAACTATTCCCATTAACAGGCTCAGAAGCATCAGCGTGTCGATATACGATGAAAGCATTATTGTGTTCTGAACATCAAGGCTCACCTGATATGATGCCAAGAAACGGAATGTAAGCGGGAATATGATAAAATAGTTTACCAGCACACCGATAATAAACAGCAGATATCCGCTCGTTACTACACGAACAGAGTATTTGCGTTCATTCTCATATAACGCTGGCGATATAAAATGAAACAATTTATAAATAATGTATGGTGAAGCCACTATAAGGCCTGCATATATGGACACCATGGCGTGCATCATAAACTGACCAGCCAACTGGGTATTGATGAGCGTGGAGCTGAATTCACCAGGACATAATCCCGGCATACCAAGCAACTCGGACAAACGACAAAGAAACCTATAAAAAATGAAATCGGATTCCTTAGGTGCCAGTACAACAGCAAAAAGCTGATCCTTGAAACAAAATCCAAGGATTGTAAATAGCGCTACAACAACAACTATACGAAACAGGACACTTCGCAATTCGTCCAAGTGATCCCAAAATGTCATTACTTTATCGTCCTGTTCCACTTTTACTGCTCTTTCTTATCCTTGTTTTCTTTATCGGATATCTCGATATCGTCCTCAATACCTTTCACTCCATCCTTGAAACTCTTTACTCCTTTACCCAATCCTTTCATCAGTTCAGGTATCTTCTTTCCACCAAACAAAAGCAAAAAAATAAGTCCGATAAGCAGGACTTCCTGCATCCCTATCCCCAATAGTAATAATGTTGTCATATGTTTTTATGAATTTAAATTTTTGAAATCGATTTTAAAAGCCAATATCCTCCGAAAATCTGAAGAAGCATTCCCGGAACACCTATTCTGAAGTCCTGAAGAGATTTGTCAAGACTGCCACTTATAGCCCATTCTGCCATACCGCCTACTATCTGATAAAACAGTACGACACCCATAAGTGAGAATATAGAAAGCTTTCCGGTACGGCTAGCCAAAAATCCTGCAGCTACAGCAAGCAATACAGATTTACACATTATTGCCGGAAGCAAAGCCGGTACTGGCATTCCGAAGAAAAACGAATTTACCAAAGGAGAAAGGATTGCAACAAGCAAACCAAGCTTCATTCCATATTTATATGCCCCAACCAGAGTGAAAAAATAAATAGGCAACATAGTAGGACCACCTAGATGAACCAGATGACACAACTGAGGCAGAAGTATATTTCCAAGTATGAAGAGCACAGAAAACAGATATGTCCTACTCTGCCTGTAGGATAAAGAAACAAAGTTAAATGCTGTATTCATATCAAATATAAATGTTTTCATTATTAATAGTTGCAAAGTTATTACTTTCATACAATTATCAATCATATAATGAATGAAATAATTTCCGCTGAAAAGGAAAAACTTATAAATATTTGGAAAATATGCAATTTCATCATACCTTTGCATCGCAAAACAAAATAAACAGACTACCAATGAACAAACTTCTGACATACATACAGCCTCACACTCCGCTCCGAATTTATCTTACGTTCGGACATCGCAGTGCGTCCGTTCATTGGTTCAGCGGATTCGAATAAGCATAACTTCTACATATCATTTTTTCTTTATTTTTTATTCAGGGGTACATTATATATGTATCCCAAGGCAATCTATTCTCTCATTTTTAATATAGTACGGTTATGTTTACAATCATAGGAACAATGTTCACAGGAATTATTTTGGGTTATATTTTCAGAAACCTGGATTTTCTGAAAAAAACAGAAAAGACCATTTCTTATACTATCATATTGCTTTTGTTCATAATGGGGCTGTCAGTAGGATCGAACGACAGGATAATAGAAAACCTGGGAAGCTTCGGATGGCAGGCGGCAATAATAGCGTTCTCGGCTACTTGCGGAAGCATCATCGCGGCATGGCTGGTACTGACACTGTTTTTCAAGAAAGGAGAAAGCCATGAAGGGTAGCATGATTGTTCTTCTGTTTTTTATGGCAGGTTGCATATTGGGAGTACTGGACATAATACCTCTCGACTTGCAGAAAAGCAACCTGTCAATGTATATACTGTATGCACTTATGCTGCAGGTGGGACTGAGCATAGGTTCGAGCAAGGATCTGAAGTCTATAGTAAAGGATATACGTCCCAAATATCTGCTCATACCTCTTGCCACTATTATCGGCACACTGCTGTTTTCGGCATTTGCCAGTCTGCTTCTTTCGCAATGGAGCATTTTCGACTGTCTGGCTGTGGGTAGCGGATTTGCCTATTACTCACTGTCATCAATACTGATCACACAGTTCAAGGAAGCATCACTCGGCATTCAGCTTGCCACAGAGTTGGGAACCATTGCCCTTCTTTCGAATATCTTCCGCGAGATGATGGCTCTGCTTGGGACACCGCTGCTGGTGAAATATTTCGGCAAACTGGCACCTATATCAGCTGCCGGAGTAAACTCTATGGATGTAGTACTACCTATTATAACAAGGTATTCAGGAAAAGACATGATTCCCGTAGCAATTTTCCACGGGATATTGATAGACCTTACGGTACCGTTTTTCGTATCATTTTTTTGCCGGCTTTAGTCACAAGCCGGCATTTTTTATACCTGTTTGTACATAACAATCAAAAGGATTCATTAAATTTGCAGAAAAATATACAAAACTAAAGGATATTGAATTTGACTGAATGATAGAAAAACATATTGTACTTGAAGATATCGATCCGGTTATCTTCTATGGCGTGAACAACGTCAACATGCAAATGATTAAAGCTCTGTTTCCCAAACTGAGGATAGTGGCTAGAGGAAATGTCATAAAGATAATGGGAGACGAGGAGGAAATGTGTGCCTTCGAAGAAGCTGTGACAGCACTGGAAAAACACTGCTCGATATATAACTCGCTCGACGAGGAAGTTATTCTGGACATTGTAAAAGGCAAAAACACAAAAATAGAAAAGAACAGCGAGGCTATCGTGTTCAGCGTCACCGGAAAACCTATCATTCCGAGAAGTCCCAATCAGCTGAAACTGGTAAAGGATTTCGAAAAAAACGATATGATATTCGCCATAGGACCGGCCGGTTCGGGCAAAACTTATACCGCAATAGCTCTGGCTGTGAGAGCTCTCAAAAACAAGGAAATCAAAAAAATCATATTAAGCCGTCCGGCTGTAGAGGCAGGAGAGAAACTGGGATTCCTGCCGGGAGATATGAAGGACAAGATTGACCCGTATCTGCAACCGCTGTACGATGCTCTGCAAGACATGATTCCTGCTGCCAAGTTGAAGGAATACATAGAGCTGAACATCATTCAGATTGCTCCTCTTGCATTTATGCGCGGACGTACGCTGAATGATGCTGTAGTGATCCTTGACGAGGCTCAGAACACTACTACCCAGCAGATAAAGATGTTCCTCACCCGTATGGGTATGAACACCAAGATGATTATCACAGGCGATATGACGCAGATAGACCTTCCTTCGTCGCAGACATCTGGTCTGGTGCAGGCAATGAAAATCCTGAAAGGAGTGAAAGGCATCAGTTTCATAGAGCTTAACAAAAAGGATATCGTAAGACACAAACTGGTAACAAGAATTGTGGAGGCTTACGAGAAATTCGAAGAGAAAGTAAAATCCGAGAAAGCAGAGAAAGCAAAAGCCGAAAAAGAAGAAAAGGACAAGGCTGAAAAAACAGAAAAGAAAGCTGCGTCAAAACAATAATGGAAACAACATATTTACTTCCTAAAATATATAGAAAAGATGAGTAAAGCATTAACAAAAACAGACTTCAACTTTCCTGGTCAGAAGAGTGTTTACCACGGAAAAGTTCGCGATGTTTACAACATCAACGGTGAAAAATTAGTCATGGTTGCAACAGACCGTATCTCGGCATTCGACGTTGTTTTGCCAGAAGGTATTCCTTACAAAGGCCAGATGTTGAACCAGATTGCAGCCAAATTCCTTGATGCTACAACTGACATCTGTCCAAACTGGAAACTCGCTACTCCGGACCCAATGGTCACTGTAGGTGTAATGTGCGAAGGTTTCCCTGTAGAAATGATTGTTCGCGGTTACTTGTGCGGCAGTGCATGGCGTGCTTACAAGAGCGGTGTTCGCGAAATCTGCGGTGTGAAACTTCCTGAAGGTATGCGCGAGAACCAGAAATTCCCTACACCTATCATCACTCCTACCACTAAGGCTGAAATGGGTATGCACGATGAGGATATCTCTAAAGAAGAAATCCTAGCTAAAGGTCTTGCAACTCCTGAAGAATATGCTACATTGGAGAAATATACTCTGGCTCTGTTCGAACGCGGTACAAAGATGGCAGCTGAACGCGGTCTTATCCTCGTTGACACTAAATACGAATTCGGTAAGCACAACGGTCAGATTTATCTGATGGACGAAATCCACACTCCTGACTCAAGCCGTTACTTCTACTCAGAAGGTTACGAAGAACGTTTCGAAAAAGGCGAACCTCAGAAACAGCTTTCTAAGGAATTCGTACGCGAATGGCTGATGGCTAACGGTTTCCAGGGTAAGGAAGGACAGACTGTTCCTGAAATGACTCCGGAAATAGTAAACTCAATCAGCGAACGTTATATCGAACTTTACGAACACATCACTGGTGAAACATTCGTAAAGGCTGATACAGCTGAACTTGCATCACGCATCGAAAAGAACGTTACTGAATACTTGAAATAATTATGACAGGGCGGGATTCTTCCCGCCCATCATATATTCTATCCACAAATCCTACACTAACTCACAACATGTCAAACTATCCTCAAGAAAACATCAAACCTTATAATCAAGACGAAAGCAAAGCTGCACAGGTAGAAAAAATGTTCGACAACATCGCTCCTACTTACGATAATCTGAACCACGTACTTTCGCTTGGCATTGACAAGAGCTGGCGACGCAAAGCCATCAACATGCTCAAGCCATACCGACCGATGCACATGATGGACGTGGCTACAGGAACTGGCGATTTTGCTATACAGGCATGCCGTGTACTTCAGCCTGAAGAACTTATAGGTACAGATATCTCGGAGGGTATGATGAATGTAGGACGTGAAAAAGTAAGACAGTCGGGGCTGGACAAACAGATATCCTTCGCCAAGGAAGACTGTACTTCTCTCACATTTCCCGACAACAGATTCGATGCCATAACAGTGGCATTCGGAGTACGTAACTTCGAGAACCTGGACAAAGGGCTGGCAGAGATGCACCGCGTATTGACCACAGGCGGACATTTGGTCATTCTGGAACTGTCCGAACCGGAAACATTCCCGATGAAACAGCTTTATGCCATCTACTCGAAAGTCGTAATTCCAACAATCGGAAAGTTACTATCGAAAGACAACAGTGCATACACATACCTGCCGCAATCCATCAAGGCTTTCCCGCAAGGAGAAGTTATGCAACAAATTCTTTACAAGGCAGGATTCAGCAAAGTGACATTCAAAAGACTTACATTTGGTATTTGCACTCTTTACTTTGCAACAAAATAACTTAAAATTTTTACTACAATGAAGAAATTTGGTTTAATCGGCTACCCTTTGGGACATTCATTCTCTAAAAATTTTTTCAATGAAAAATTTCATTCAGAAAATATTGATGCCGAGTACGTTAATTTTGAAATACCATCCATAGAGGAATTTAATAAAGTTATAAAATCCAACCCTACCCTCTGCGGACTGAATGTGACTATACCATACAAGGAACAGGTTATCGGATACCTGGATGAACTGGATGCCGACGCTGCTGCAATAGGGGCAGTAAATGTAATAAAAATAGAAAAGAACAAGGGCAAACTGAAACTTATAGGCTATAACTCTGACGTAATGGGATTCACCCAGTCCATTGAATCTCTATTGGAGCCTCACCACAAGAAAGCCCTCATTCTGGGAACAGGAGGAGCATCAAAAGCCATCAACTACGGATTGCACAAACTAGGACTGGAAACAAAATTCGTTTCAAGAGCCAAAAGAAATGAAAATACTATTACTTACGACGACATAACTCCGGAGATTATGAACGAATACAAGGTAATAGTAAATTGTACCCCTACTGGTATGTACCCAAAAGCAGACGAATGCCCTAAAATACCATACGAATATCTCACTCCTGAACATTTACTCTATGATTTGCTGTACAATCCTGATACAACACTATTTATGAAAAACGGTGGAGAGAAAGGTGCAGTAGTAAAAAACGGTCTTGAGATGCTTCTGCTTCAGGCTTTTGGAGCTTGGGAAATTTGGAACAAATAAAACAGACATGAAACATAAGAAATTAATTATCAGCCTCACAGTTATTGTAGTAATAATAGTTGGCGGACTGATAGGTGGAAGTCTTTACATGATAGACTACTCACTTCGTCCTGAAAACAGAGGTAAGGATCTGGCCGGATCTGAAGCGTACATGCGCGAGACCTATCCTCAAATAAATGGATGGTTGGACAGCCTTCAGGGAAATCAACTGCTAAAAGATACATTTATAACCGCTAAGGATGGAGTCAAACTGCATGCTTATTATGCTTATGCATCACACCCGACCAAAAAGACAGCGGTAATTGTACATGGCTATACCGATAGCGCCATAAGAATGTTCCACATCGGATATATGTACAATCAGTCTTTGGATTACAACATTATAGTTCCTGACCTGAGATATACCGGGCTGAGCGGAGGCGATGCCATACAGATGGGATGGCTGGACCGTCTTGACGTAAAGGAATGGATAAACCTGACTCCGGGTATTTTCGGCGACTCTATACAGGCTGTTGTGCACGGAATATCAATGGGGGCAGCAACCACTATGATGACTTCGGGTGAAGTCTTGCCTGAATATATAAGATGTTTTGTAGAGGACTGCGGTTATACCAGCGTTTGGGAACAGTTCAAAAAGGAGCTTAAAGAACAGTTCAACCTGCCGGCATTCCCACTGCTATACACTGCCAGCTGGATTTGCGAACTTCAGAACGGATGGAATTTCCATGAAGCTTCTGCTATAGAACAAGTAAAGAAATGCGACAAACCGATGTTTTTCATACATGGCGACAAGGATGATTTCGTTCCTACATATATGGTGAACGAAGTATATGCCGCGAAATCAGAGCCGAAAGAAATATGGATTGTGCCTGAGACTGACCATGCCACATCGTATAAAAACTATCCTGAAGAATATACAAAGAGGGTAAAAGCGTTTACTGATAAGTATATTGACTAATAAAATCACTAGAAACCCTTATATAAAAAGCGTCACACGTACGTGTAACGATCGGAACACGTTCGTGTGACGAGAGTGACACGTACGTGTAACGCGTGTAACACGAACGTGTCACGATGATTTCATCATTGTATTCTATCAAATCAGCCTACAAGTTCCTCACATTCCTTGAGCCACATTGCCGCACTGGCATCACTAGGCATACGCCAATCGCCTCTAGGGCTGAGTGATACGGAACCTACCTTAGGCCCGTCAGGAAGACATGAGCGCTTGAACTGCTGATTAAAGAAACGGCGGCAGAAATTAGTAAGCCATTTCTTTATAGTAGTACTGTCGTATGTTCCTCTGAAAGCAATCTCTGCAAGATAGAAAATCTTTGCTGGACGCATACCGAATCTGAGGAAATAATACAGGAAGAAGTCATGAAGTTCATACGGGCCAACCAAGTCTTCAGTCTTCTGCTTGATATTTCCGTTTTCGTCGGCAGGAATAAGTTCCGGACTGATAGGAGTATCTATAATGTCAAGCAGAGTGTTACGAGAAATTACATCTACACCGGTCTGAGCCACCCAGTTTACAAGATAGCGTACCAGCGTCTTAGGAATGCTGGCATTCACACCGTACATAGACATGTGGTCGCCATTATAAGTAGCCCAACCGAGAGCAAGTTCAGACAAGTCCCCCGTACCAATCACCAGACCGCCAATCTTGTTGGCATAGTCCATGAGGATTTGTGTACGTTCGCGAGCCTGACCGTTTTCGTATGTGACATCATGAACAGACATATCGTGCTCAATATCCTTGAAGTGCTGTATGCAGGCGTCCTTGATGCTTATTTCTTTGGTAGTGACCTGAAGAGAACTCATCAGAGTAAGGGCATTGTTGTATGTACGGTCTGTTGTTCCGAATCCCGGCATTGTGATACCTACTATACCCTTGCGCGGCAACCCCAGCTTGTCGAAAGTCTTTACACACACAAGAAGAGCCAATGTAGAATCCAGACCTCCGGATATTCCTACTACCACAGTCTTGCAGTTGGTGTGCACAAGTCGTTTTGCAAGTCCTGCCACCTGAATGGAAAAAATCTCCTCGCATCTTTCGTCAAGAAGCTTTCCGCCTGCAGGAACAAACGGATGAGGATCGACATATCTTGTAAGCGAGAGTTCGCGACTGTTTACAAGTTCAGTCTGAATATGCTGTACGTCCGCAGAAGAGTATGCCCTGACACTGGCAGCAAATGTGGTATTTACAAGACGCTCGCCACGCAGACGTTCCACATCTATCTCGCTGGTTACTAACTGCGCATTGAAAGAAAAGCGTTCAGCCTCAGCAAGCAAGGCTCCATTCTCATAAATAAGCGCATTGCCGGCAAACACCACATCAGTGGTAGACTCGCCAAAACCGCTTGAAGCGAAAACATATCCTGCCAGACAGCGTGCAGACTGCTGTGCGAGCAATGAACGCAGATACTGATGCTTTGCAATGTTCTCTGTATCGGCAGACATGTTGAATATTATCTCAGCTCCCTTCAGCACCAGTTCAGAGCTTGGAGGAACCGGAGCCCATACGTCCTCGCATATTTCTATTCCAAAACATGTATCCGACGTATCGAAAAGCAGATTCTTGCCAAACGTCACAACCTGTCCGCATAATCTTATTGAAGAAACTCCGGTATATGTAAGTGATGATGCGAACCATCTCTGCTCATAGAATTCCTTATAATTGGGAAGATAAGTTTTAGGCACTACTCCAAGAATCTTTCCTTTCTGAAAGACTACAGCACAATTTGCCAAAGTTGAGTTAACCACTACCGGCATGCCTACTATAGATATAATATCCAGTTGGCGTGTATTATTCATAACCTGCATCAAAGCCATTTCAGCCTGTTCTATCAGCAGTTTATGCGAAAAGAGATCGCCACATGAATATCCCGTTAAATTCAATTCAGGGAAAATCACTATCTGCACACCTTTACCGTCAGCCACCATAATCTGTGCTTCTGTCTGTTGCGCATTGAATTTACAGTCGGCCACCTTTACCGCCGGTATAGCAGCCGCCACTTTTACAAAACCAAATTTCATATAATTTGTTATATATAATGTATAGTCTGTGCAAAAATACAAATTATTCCTTTGCACAGCGGTTAAGTTAAAAGTAAAAAAAACAAAAAAGTAAGTTTGGAACTTGTAGTTTAGAAAAAAGTTTGTATCTTTGCCATTGAAATAAAATTGTAATAATTACATAATTGAAAGAGAGTATGAACGTTTACGAATATTTGCTTAATTACAACATCAAGCCATCCGTACAACGCATCGCAATTATGGACTATCTCCTAAAGAATCATACTCATCCGTGTATTGATGAGATTTATATGGCTTTGCATGATGATATTCCTACCCTTTCAAAAACAACAGTATATAACACTTTGAAGTTGTTTGTTGAACATGGAGCCGCAAAGATGCTTACGATAGACGAGCGTAATGCTTGTTTCGATGGCGATACATCTGCCCATGCACACTTCCAGTGCAAATGCTGCGGTAGGATTTTCGATATGCCAATGCATATAAACGAAAACGAAATGAACGAAATGACAGAAAAAGGTTTTAGCGTGGAAGAAGTTCACAGCTATTACAAAGGTGTCTGTCCTGAATGTAGAAATAACAACTCCGACAAAAACTAAAGTCGGACTGAAAATATTAATTTAACAACTAACTAACTTATTACTATTATGAAGAAATTTATCTGTACAGTATGTGGTTATATCCACGAAGGTGATTCAGCTCCAGAAAAGTGTCCATTGTGTAAAGCTCCTGCTTCTAAATTCAAAGAAATGGAAGAAACAGAAGGTGGTCTTCAGTTTGCAGACGAACACGTTATCGGTGTAGCTAAAGGTTGCGACGAAGAAATGATTAAAGACCTTAACAACCACTTCATGGGCGAATGTACAGAAGTAGGTATGTACTTGGCTATGAGCCGTCAGGCTGACCGCGAAGGCTATCCAGAAGTAGCTGAAGCTTTCAAACGTTACGCTTGGGAAGAAGCTGAACACGCTGCTAAGTTTGCTGAACTTCTTGGCGACTGCGTATGGGATACTAAGACTAACCTTGAAAAGCGTATGAACGCTGAAAGCGGTGCTTGCGCTGACAAGAAACGTATCGCTACTCGCGCTAAAGCTCTTAACCTTGACGCTATCCACGATACAGTTCACGAAATGGCTAAGGACGAAGCTCGTCACGGAAAAGGTTTCGAAGGTTTGTACAACAGATACTTCAAGAAATAATTTACTATTACAGAATAGGTTTATGCCAGGCATACCGGAAGGTATGTCTGGTATTTTTTTATTATCACATCAAAAAAAAGGAATAAATCAGAATTATGCCATCAGGACTTTCCAGTTCTGATCTTCATCTTCTATCAGAACTGATTTATTCTCAATCCAGTCACCGGAATTAAGATAGCGGATATTTCCAAGATGAGTATCTTCAGGGTGATGTATATGTCCGCATATAATGCCGTCGTAATTATTTTTCACGGCAAAGTCTGTTATCTGTTTCTCAAAATTAGTAAAGTTTGAGACAAGTTTTTTTGTCCATCGCTTAATTACCTGAGCGAAAGAGAACGGCTGTTTATGGCGAAAAGCCCTGTATTTGTTATAGAATTCATTCAAGAAAAGAAGAAACTCGTAGCATGAAGCTCCAACTTTTGAGAGCCATGTGGCTTTACGGTTTACGGTATCGAAACAATCACCATGCGTAACAAGGAACTTCTTGCCTCCACTTGAGAGAGTAAAGTCTCTGAATACTTTTATACCTACTATCACCTTACCTACATACCTCTGCATGAAGTCATCGTGATTGCCGTATGTATAAATAACATCAGACGTGCTATTCTTCATCATCTCCGATATGGTACGGAACAGACGCATAAGGTCACTTCTCCAAGCGCACTTTGGATGCTTGTGTATGTACCACCCGTCAATAATATCACCGTTCAGAATCAACCGTTCGCATGACACGGAACGAAGAAACTGAATAAGCTCATTTACCTTGGCATGAGGCATTCCCAAATGAAGGTCTGATAATATTATTGTCTTGTAATGTTTTTTCAAGTGTATGATTGTTTCTAAATGACCATACAAACTTACGGAAAATTTCTGGAATATCAACCATATTACAGCATATAAACACAGTATTCTGAAAATATAGAGTTAGGAGAGAATCGCAGAAGTTGGACAGACAGTCTAAAACTGTTTAAAAGCTGATTAAAGTAAAAGAACGGTTTCATAATCATTTCCAAATAAGATTACTTATTCCATAGCTTATTATAACATTTTTCTAATGCAGTTTAGGTACCACTTAAACGTACAATGAGATACACCACAACTTACTTAAATCAAACTTAAATCAAAGTAGCAAGTATCCATAGGGTTACCTAAATATATATGAATTATACCAAATAACTCAATTTCTTTATAGTAGAAGTTTTATGTTTAAGCCATACCCCGATAGGCAATCCGTATCTATTATTTATTTGTATTCTACAACATTATAACCTTGTGAGTTTGCAAATTGAAGAATGGATCCTATATTAAAAATTCCCCATTGATTGCATACAACAAATTTTATTCCATCTTCACTTCTTAAATATTCACTTTCTCCAACAAAATAGTTACGATATTGATTCATTTCCAATGAATCATAAGGTTTTATCACACCCAAAGAATCTGGTCTAAGGGCATTAAGTACTTTAGAAAGTTCAGCGTATGATTTGGGATTTTCTGCTACAAAATGCCTTACTACATTAAGTACGAATTTTCTTTTAGACATAGGTTTACTACCTAAAAAACCATATTTTGTTTTATCATGTGTTGTTATTGAATGTTCAATACTTTGTGTAGATTGAAATGAACTGACAAGATCTCTTGTTATTGTACTTTTATTTGTAGAAGTTATCGTTAAGTTAATTTGATTTAATACAGAATCCACCCATTCTACAGAATGTCCTTCGTTCAGATATTTTTCTTTTAATGCATCTTTAAATATCTGACCGCTTGTATCAGACAATATCTTATCAATTTCATACTGTATTATTTTGTGTGTTTGTAATTTAGCCTTTTGTTCATTGCAAAAATCTATCAAGGTCTGCATATTGAATAAATCTTTGGAAAAAAGTTCCACAAACTTAATTCCATCAGGATTGTTTTCTTCTATGTTTAGAGAAAAGACCTGTTCTGGAAGTTGTTGGGACGCAACGTCATCATAATATAAACAAATTTTATCTCCCACATAAAGTCCAAAAATCACTTGATGCTTTAAAAGACGCATGTAAGAAAACAATTGCCTTTCATCTTCTTCTTGCAATGTGTGATTTGGACGCTTGATTTCAATCACAAATTGCTCTACGTTGTCTTGCTGAACCACAATATCAGCATACTTATTTTCATGTCCGGCCCTAACAGGGTATTGTGTTACAATTTCTCCTTTAAACTTCTTCCAACCTAGAAGCATTAAACAATTACATACTATGTTCTCATATTCTTTCTCCAAAACATTATTCCTAATGCAAGTCTTTAACTCAAAACATATTTCATTCCAAATTTCATTCATTTGCTCTTTTTGCGCAAAGGTAATGAAAAACAAGCATCTTCTAGTACATTAAATCCGTTTTTTATTTTTTCATCAAGCCATGATTCTTCTTAAAATTATTATCTGATACACTTCTGTAAACATAAAAGCTATACAAGATGCTTAATTAGCAATTCAAACAATTAGAACTTATTCAAAAAAATTATACAAAAAAACGAACCCACAACGGCATAAAATCATCCGTCATGGGTTCGTTTCACTATTTAGTAAGTATATTAGTCAAGTTTCAATACAGCTAGGAATGCTTTCTGCGGTACCTCCACAGTACCAATCTGCTTCATACGTTTCTTACCCTTCTTCTGTTTTTCAAGAAGTTTACGCTTACGGCTCACGTCACCACCATAACACTTGGCAGTTACGTCCTTACGCACTGCCTTGATAGTTTCGCGGGCAATGATCTTCGCACCGATTGCAGCCTGAATTGCGATTTCAAACTGCTGGCGTGGGATAAGTTCTTTCAGTTTCTCACACATGCGTCTTCCAAGGTCGTATGCATTGTCGAAATGGGTAAGAGTAGAAAGCGCATCCACAGACTCACCGTTCAAAAGAATATCAAGTTTGACTAGTTTTGAAGGACGGAAGCCAGACTGGTGATAATCAAATGAAGCATATCCCTTGGAGATACTCTTCAGCTTATCATAGAAGTCAATCACGATTTCACCAAGCGGCATCTTGTAATGCAATTCCACACGGTTACCAGATATATAATCCTGACGAACCAACTCACCACGCTTGCCAAGACACAAGGTCATGATTGGACCGATATAATCGGTAGTAGTAATTATGGAAGCATCGATAAACGGCTCCTCAATATGGTCAATCAATGTTGGATCAGGCATACCGCCAGGATTATGCACTTCCTGTACTCCACCCTGCTTGTCATATATCATATACGATACGTTAGGCACAGTAGTAATGACATTCATATCGAACTCGCGGTCCAGACGTTCCTGAACAATTTCCATGTGAAGCAATCCTAAGAATCCGCAACGGAAACCGAATCCCAAAGCCAATGACGATTCAGGCTGGAATGTCAACGAAGCATCGTTAAGCTGCAGCTTTTCCAATGATGCTCTAAGGTTCTCGTAATCTTCTGCCTCGATAGGATAAACACCTGCGAAGACCATAGGCTTGACTTCCTCAAAACCTTCGATTGCCTTATCACACGGATTTGCTATATGAGTAATAGTATCTCCTACTTTTACTTCTCTGGATGTCTTGATACCGGAAATGATATATCCAACGTCTCCTGTACGAAGTTCCTTGCGTGGCACCATGTCCATCTTCAAGACACCAATCTCGTCAGCATCGTATTCCTTTCCTGTATTAAAGAATTTTACCTTATCACCTGTACGCAATACTCCGTTTTCAATCTTGAAATATGCAATGATTCCGCGGAAAGAGTTGAATACAGAGTCGAAGATAAGAGCCTGCAGAGGAGCCTCTTCGTCACCTTCCGGATGAGGGATACGTTCAACAACAGCCTTTAGTATTTCCTCAACACCCATACCTGTTTTACCAGACGCACGGATAATCTCTTCACGCTTGCATCCTAAAAGATCGATAATCTCATCTTCCACTTCCTCAGGCATAGCGCTAGCCATATCACACTTGTTCAGAACCGGAATAATCTCCAGGTCATGTTCTAGTGCCATATAAAGATTTGAGATTGTCTGAGCCTGCACTCCCTGCGAAGCATCTACTACAAGCAGAGCACCTTCGCATGCAGCAATTGAACGTGAAACCTCGTATGAGAAGTCCACGTGTCCCGGAGTGTCAATAAGATTAAGGATGTATTTTTCACCGTTGTAAGTATATTCCATCTGGATGGCATGGCTCTTGATTGTTATACCACGCTCACGTTCCAGATCCATGTCGTCAAGCATCTGTCCTTCAGTGACCTTGATTGTCTGTGTGTATTCCAGCAATCGGTCAGCCAAAGTAGATTTTCCATGGTCGATATGTGCGATGATACAGAAATTGCGTATATTCTTCATTCGTTTTTAATGCGTAAAATTAATTTTGAGTGCAAAGATAGCAAAAAATCACCTATTTTCAATGTATGGGAAAAGACATTTAAACACTAAACGCCTGATATTTCTCTAATTTATCAGTAATTGTTTCTATCATCATAGCAATGAAAAATCAGAATGAAGAATAACAATTCTATCAGAGTAATGAATATTTTTAGTTAATTTGCAGAACAAACAATAATGTAGTTAATTATGGAACCATCAACTCAACTTAACGCACACAACAAACAGGAATTTCCTCCTATGCACACCTGCGAACACATAATCAACAGAACAATGATAAACCTCTTCGGATGCGGAAGAGCTGTTTCGGCACATATAGAAAGGAAGAAAAGCAAACTGGACTATGCCCTACCACAGCCTCTGAACGATGAAGATATTACAAGAATAGAAGATACCGTAAACAGTGTTATTGCACGACATCTTGATGTGACAACAGAATTCATAACACAGAAGGAAGCAGCAGACAGATTTGACTTGAAACGCCTGCCGGAAAATGCATCAGACACAGTGAGAATAGTAAAGGTTGGCGATTACGACGAATGCCTCTGCATAGGACTTCATGTTAATAACACATCAGAAATTGGAACATTCAAAATTATAAGCCACGACTATAACGATGGCATTCTGAGGATAAGATTCAAACTTATTAAGTAATATGGCAAAAAAGAAAAAAGCGAAAAGCGGTATTAAGTGGAAACCGTTGCTGCTAATCATACTTATCGGATTATGCGCCGGAGGTTACTATGTTTATTCTGAGAATAAAAACATAAATCTACCGGAACTCCCGGACAATAAGGAAATACAGAAAACTTTAAAGAAGACTGTTCAGGAAGCCGACAAGATTAAGGATGAAATAGTAGCACAGGCAGAAAACCTGAAACCGGTAATTGAAAAGATAAGATCAGGAAACAAGGAAGAGACAACCTCATCTGCCGAAACACCTAAACTTAATCTGGAAATACCTGTTTATACATATCCGGGAAGATACGAGAAGGAAATCATCATAAACAGAACAGGCTATACCCTATCATACAACCAGTATTATAAGAGCCCCAATTGGGTGGCATGGGAATTGACTAGAGAAGAGACCAAAGGAGAAGCCGACAGATACGACAAGTTCATGCCCGATCCGGATCTACCAGAACCAAGGGTAGTACATAAAGATTATACCAAAAGCGGATACGACAGAGGGCACATGGCTCCTGCTGCGGATATGAAATGGAGCAAACAGGCTATGATAGAATCGTTCTATATGAGCAATATATGCCCTCAAGTAGGCAATCTGAACCGTGGTGACTGGAACGATCTAGAGGAACTTTGCAGAAACTGGGCAGACAAATACGGAAGGATATACATTGCATGCGGACCTATCTTCGATTCAAAATCACCAAAGAGAATTGGTGTACATAAGGTTGCCGTACCTGACAGATTCTTCAAGGTTATACTTATATATAATAGAAAAAATCCTATAGCTATGGGATTTATTTTCAAAAACACCGCCCATTCACAAGATATAGAGAAATACATGGTGACTGTGGATAGTGTGGAAAATGTTACTGGGATGGATTTCTTCTCAAAACTGCCGGACGATGTAGAAAATAAAATAGAGAGTACAGTTCCTGAGTTACCTAAAAAGAAATAACCATATCGTATATTGTAATAAAATATGCTATAAAGCAAACTTTTTGATATAAAAGTTAGGAATTAAATATTATTTAGTTACTTTTGCAAAAACGAATCAGGTAGGCAGAAATAAGACAAATATATGAATGTAGCAATCATAAAATACAATGCAGGAAACATTTTCTCAGTAGATTATGCTTTAAAGCGTATTGGAGTGACACCTGTCATAACATCCGACAAGGAGACACTTCTTAAAGCTGACAAAGTGATATTTCCAGGCGTAGGTGAGGCTGAAACCACAATGAAATATCTGAAAGAACAAAATTTGGATATATTGATAAAGGATTTAAAGCAGCCGGTTTTAGGAATATGCTTGGGTATGCAGCTTATGTGTAAATATTCCGAAGAAGGAAATACAGAATGCCTCGGAATTTTTGATACAGATGTAAAGAGATTCTGTCCGCAAAGACACATTGACAAGGTGCCACACATGGGTTGGAACACTATCGAGAATACCGTAAGCCCTCTATTTAAAGGGTTCGACAAGGATGAGTATGTTTATTTTGTCCACAGCTATTATGTTCCGCTGAACGATTTCACAGCCGCACGTACCAACTACATTCTTCCTTACAGTTCTGCGCTGCACAAAGACAACTTCTATGCCACACAGTTCCACCCTGAAAAGAGTGGAAAAACGGGAGAAAGAATCTTGAGAAATTTCTTAGAACTATAAACACATAATAATATTATGATAGAAATAATTCCTGCCATAGACATAATCGACGGAAAATGCGTCCGCCTCTCAAAAGGAGACTATGACTCTAAAAAGATATACAATGAAAATCCTGTTGAAGTAGCAAAAGAATTTGAGGCATACGGTATAAGACGATTACACGTAGTTGACCTGGACGGAGCCAAATCAAAACATATTGTCAACTACAGGATCTTGGAGCAACTGGCCGGAAGAACCTCTCTTATTATCGATTTCGGAGGAGGAATAAAATCGGATGAAGACCTTATTATAGCTTTCGATAACGGCGCACAGATGGTTACCGTGGGAAGTATAGCAGTAAAAAATCCTCAACTGTTCGAAAAATGGCTGAACAAATACGGTCACGAACAGATAATCCTGGGAGCCGACGTTAAAGACAACAAAATAGCTATTAACGGCTGGAAAGAAGAAAGCGACATTATGCTTGAAGATTTTCTGAACGATTATACAGCCAAAGGAGTATCTAAAGTTCTTTGCACAGACATAAGCAAGGACGGAATGCTGGAAGGCCCGTCAATAGAACTTTACAAAAACATAATGGCAAACCATCCGGACATGCATCTGATAGCCAGTGGAGGAGTAAGCTGCCTGGATGATATATACAGACTGGATGAAGCAGGTATTCCTGCAGTGGTATTCGGGAAAGCCATATATGAAGGTAAAATCAAACTAAAGGACTTATCCGATTTATCAAACTCTGACAAACAAGACTGATTATGCTTGCAAAAAGAATTATTCCATGCCTTGACATAAAAGACGGACAGACCGTAAAAGGTACAAACTTCGTAAATCTGCGTCAGGCAGGCGACCCGGTGGAATTGGGAAAAGCTTATAGTGAACAGGGCGCAGACGAGCTTGTTTATCTTGACATCACAGCCAGCCACGAAGGAAGAAAAACATTTACAGATCTTGTGAAGCGAATAGCTGCACAGATTAACATTCCCTTCACCGTAGGCGGCGGAATAAACGAGCTTAAAGATGTTGACAGATTGCTCAATGCCGGAGCTGATAAGGTATCTATAAACTCCGCAGCAATAAGAAATCCGATGCTTGTGGATGAAATAGCAAAACACTTCGGATCACAAGTTTGCGTTGTAGCCATTGATGCCAGACAGACGGCCAATGGCTGGAAATGTTATCTTAACGGCGGAAGAGTGGAAACCGAAAGATACCTTTACGAATGGGCAAAGGAAGTCAATGACCGTGGAGCAGGAGAAATCCTGTTCACAAGTATGGATCATGACGGAGTGAAAACCGGATATGCCAACGAAGCATTGGCGCACCTGAGCGAGACACTGGACATTCCTGTTATCGCCTCAGGCGGTGCCGGAAAAATGGAGCATTTCAGAGACGCATTTACTTTGGGTAAAGCAGACGCTGCACTCGCTGCAAGCGTGTTCCACTTTGGAGAGATACCTATAATGAAACTGAAAGAGTATCTTCATAAAGAAGGTATTTCCGTAAGACTTTAAATATACATGCATATTAACCGAAAAAAGATTATAGAATTATGGAATTGAATTTTGATAAAATGAACGGACTGGTTCCTGCCATCATACAAGACAACTACACTCAGAAAGTACTTATGCTGGGCTTCATGAACGAAGAAGCATACCAGAAAACAGTAGAAACAGGCAAGGTAACTTTCTTCAGCCGCACAAAGAACAGACTTTGGACCAAAGGTGAAGAAAGCGGAAACTTCCTGAACGTGGTATCTATAAAGGCCGACTGTGATAACGATACTCTCCTCATAATGGTGAACCCTGTAGGACCTGTCTGCCACCTTGGCACAGATACTTGCTGGGGAGACAAAAACGAGCAGGACATAATGTTCCTTAAAGAGCTTCAGGACTTCATCTGCAAACGACATGAAGAAATGCCTGAAAAATCATATACAACAAGTCTCTTCCAGTCGGGAGTGAACAAAATGGCGCAGAAAGTGGGTGAAGAAGCCGTTGAAACTGTAATCGAAGCATGCAACGGTACCGACGAAAGACTTATTTATGAAGGAGCTGACCTACTCTATCACCTTATAGTATTGCTTACTTCGAAAGGTTACCGTATAGAAGATCTGGCAAGAGAACTGAAAGAACGCCACAGTGAAACCTGGAAAAAACATTAATCGATGAGCGAAGCACCACTTATATCATACAGCAATGTAAGTATCTGGCAACAGGAACAGGAGATTCTGGAAAATATCAATTTCAGCATCAATCCAGGAGAGTTTGTCTATCTTATAGGTAAGGTAGGAAGCGGAAAATCCACTTTCCTGAAATCCATATATGGCGAACTTGACATAAAGGATGGTAATGCTACAGTGCTGGCTTATGACATGAAAAGTATAAAAAGAAAACATATCCCTGCACTAAGAAGAAGAATAGGTATCGTTTTTCAGGACTTCCAGCTACTTACAGACCGTACGGTAAAAGAAAATTTGGAATTTGTACTGAAAGCAACCGGATGGAAAAACAATAACGACATCCAGGCCAGAATAACAGAAGTTCTTACGCAGGTAGGGATGGAAACCAAAGGATACAAGATGCCTAACGAACTGTCCGGAGGCGAACAGCAGCGAATTGTAATAGCCAGGGCAATCCTGAACAAGCCTGAACTTATTCTGGCAGACGAACCGACAGGTAATCTTGATGTAGAAACCGGTCATCGTATTGTTGAACTCCTCAGGGAAATATGTTCTCAAGGCTCGGCGATAATAATGACCACTCACAATATAAACTTGCTTTCGGAATACCCTGGCAAAGTATATAAATGTGAGTCGCACAAGCTGGAAGAGCAGCAGAATTCATAAAAAAATCAAACATGAACGTAAAATCGGCATAAAAACAAAAAGAAATTGATTATTATTGCTAATTTTGCATTCTGATATTTAATTATTAACAATCCATTAAAATTCGAAACGTAAAATGAAGGTTTTAAAGTTTGGAGGAACATCAGTAGGCTCTGCACAGAGAATGAAAGATGTTGCCAAATTGATTTCTGACGGCGAGCAGAAAATAGTAGTACTCTCCGCAATGTCGGGTACAACTAACACATTAGTTGAAATTTCGGATTATCTGTACAAGAAAAATCCTGAAGGTGCGAATGAAATCATCAATAAGCTGGAATCAAAGTATAAACAGCACATAGATGAACTTTATTCTACTGAAGAATATAAACAGAAGACATTGGAATTCGTAAAGTCAGTATTTGACTATATCCGTTCATATACAAAAGACATTTTCACTTTGTTCGAAGAAAAAGTTATCCTGGCTCAGGGAGAAATCATTTCTACAAACATGGTGACAAACTACCTTTGCGAACAAGGAATCAACGCAGTTCTTCTGCCAGCATTGGAATATATGCGTACTGACAAGAACAGCGAACCTGACCTGACTTACATCCGTGAGAAACTGGCTCTCCAACTTGAAGCAAACCCTGGATATGAAATCTATATCACTCAGGGTTACATCTGCCGCAACGCTTACGGCGAGATAGACAACCTGCAGAGAGGCGGTAGCGACTACACAGCATCTCTTATCGGTGCGGCTGTCAACGCTTCTGAAATACAGATATGGACAGATATCGACGGTATGCACGACAATGACCCTCGTATCGTTGAGAAGACTTCTCCTGTACGTCAGTTACACTTCGAAGAAGCTGCAGAACTGGCTTACTTCGGCGCAAAGATTCTTCACCCTACATGCGTACAGCCTGCCAAATATGCAAATATCCCGGTAAGACTGCTCAACACTATGGAGCCAAGCGCACCTGGTACTCTTATCTCTAACGAAACAGAGAAAGGCAAAATCAAGGCAGTGGCAGCAAAAGACAATATCACTGCTATCAAGATTAAGTCAAGCCGTATGCTGCTTACTCACGGATTCCTCCGCAAGGTATTCGAAATATTCGAAAGCTACCAGACTGCCATTGATATGGTTTGTACTTCAGAAGTTGGCGTATCGATGTCTATCGACAATACAAAACACCTCAACGAAATTGTTGATGACCTGAAGAAATACGGTACAGTTACTGTTGATCAGGACATGTGTATCGTATGTGTGGTAGGTGACCTGGAATGGGAAAACGTAGGTTTCGAGTCAAAAGCTCTTCAGGCTATGAAAGAAGTTCCTGTTCGTATGATTTCATACGGAGGAAGCAACTACAACATTTCTTTCCTTATCCGTGAAGAAGACAAGAAACGTGCACTGCAGTCTCTGAGCGATGTTTTATTCAACAATAAATAAACATCTATAATATAAAAGGCGAATGGCTGTGGATTGATATATCCAGACCATTCGCTTTTTTTGTAAAAACAGCTACAAACGAAAATAAAAAAACAGAACACTTTATGAAAGGTACATTCCCTATCGGAAAATTCCGCGAAATGGAAACTCCATTCTATTATTATGATGCAAATCTGCTTCGCGAAACTCTTCAGACTATAAAGGATGAAAGTGGCAAATACAATAAATTCTGCGTTCATTATGCCGTTAAGGCAAATGCCAATCCTAAGGTTCTCAGTATTATCCGCGAAAGCGGACTTGGTGCCGACTGTGTAAGCGGCGGAGAAATCAAAGCGGCTATAAAGGCTGGATTTCCTCCAAGCAAAATAGTATATGCAGGAGTAGGTAAAACAGACTGGGAAATCAATCTCGGACTGGACTACGATATTTTCTGCTTCAATGTAGAATCTGTTCCTGAACTTGAAGTCATCAACGAACTTGCAGCAGCCAAAGGCAAAATTGCAAGAGTGGCTTTCCGTATCAATCCTGATGTAGGTGCACATACTCACGCCAACATCACAACAGGTCTTGCAGAAAACAAGTTCGGTATCAGCATGAACGATATGGACTATGTCATCGACCGTGCACTGGAGATGAATAATGTGAAGTTTGTAGGACTTCATTTCCACATCGGTTCACAGATTCTTGATATGGGCGATTTCGTTGCTCTCTGCAACAGAGTGAACGAACTGCAGGAAAAACTGTTCGCACGTCAGATCATCGTTGAACACATCAACGTAGGTGGCGGACTCGGTATAGACTACGCTCATCCTAACCGTCAGCCGATACCTGATTTTGCAGAATACTTCAAGACATACCACAAACATCTGCGCCTTCGTCCGCAGCAGACACTGCATTTCGAACTGGGACGTGCAGTAGTTGGACAGTGCGGTAGTCTCATCACAAAGGTTACTTACGTAAAACAGGGAACAAACAAACAGTTTGCAATCGTTGACGCAGGTATGACAGACCTTATACGTCCGGCTCTGTATCAGGCATATCACAAGATAGAAAACATAACTTCAGACGAGGCTATGGAAACATACGATGTAGTGGGCCCTATCTGCGAATCATCAGATGTTTTCGGAAAAGCTATCGACCTTAACAAAACAAAGAGAGGCGACTTGATAGCCCTTCGTTCGGCAGGCGCATACGGTGAAATAATGGCATCGGCATACAACTGCAGAACACTTCCGCAAGGATATACATCCGACGAACTTATTTAAGAAACAAAACACACAAGCTAAGGCTCCTTCATGGCTAAATAAAAACCATTGAAGGAGCCTTTTTTCTGAAATTTTGAACTACTTTTGCATGACTTTTCAGAAAACAAAATAAGATATGATAAACATAGACTATAATTCGGCTATTCTATTTTTGCAGATATTCTGCGGACTGATGTTCTTAATACAGTTATACTATTTTCTTGTTCCGTACAGCAGATTATTCAAAAGCAACAAAATACAGAACAAACTTCAAGAAAACACAAACTGTCCTCCCCTATCTGTCATTATAGTTACAAAAGACTCTGCCAGCATGCTTAAAGACAACCTGCCGGCAATCCTCGAACAGGATTATCCGGAGTTCGAAGTAATCGTAGTAAACGATGAATCGGCAGGTGAAGATGAGGATATACTTAAGATTCTTGGCAGCAGATACCGTCATCTATACCGCACATTCATTCCTAAATCTGCACGATACGTCAGCAGAAAGAAACTTGGAGTGGCAATGGGTATCAAAGCCAGCAAATACGACTGGATTGTTGTGACAGAGCCTTATTGTAAACCTGAAAGCAAAGACTGGTTAAAAAGTTTGTCAAGAAACTTTGTACCGGGAACAGACATTGTACTGGGCTACTGCAATTACAGCTATGGCAAAGGAATATTCGCTAAAAGAATAATAACGGACATGCTGATGGTTTCAATGCGCTTCCTAGGAAAAGCTATCGGCGGAAATCCGTATATGGGAATAGGAAGAAATATGGCATACCGCAAGGATATATACTTGCAGCACAAAGGTTTCTACACTCAGCTTACACTGTCAAGAGGTGACGATGATTTGTTTATCAACGAAATCGCAGACAGCAGAAACACAAAAGTATGTGTAGATTCAAACAGCATAATGCGTATGCCTTTACCTAAATACAGGAAGACATGGAGAGACGACAAAATAGGATATGAAGTAACCGGAAACCATTATAAAGGAACAGCCAGAATATCAAACAGCCTGGAAACATGGTCTGCCTGGCTGTTTAATCTATCGGTAATAGTAGCTTTGTGTATTGGAATATTGAATAAAGAATTGATCTTCACCTCATGTATCTTCGCTGCATGGCTGATAAGAACAATAACAGCTATGACAGTTTTCTTCAAGACAGCAAAAGCCATGGGAGAAAAAGTTTCTGCATATCTTTTTATATATGATATTATGCGCCCACTATACAGTCTGAGCCTGAAAATAGGATATATCACCCGCCACAAGAGTGACTACATGAGAAAATAGTCACACACTTATACATTATTTATTGAACAATTCGAACGTAAACTTACAACCTACAGAGGTAAATTTTCCACGTTCATTCCCAATAAATACACCGGCATCAAATATGTGTGTACCTATACCATAGCCTATTTCGAAATAAGGATTAAGGTGAGGCATAAACAATATTCCGGCATATATTCTTTCCTTCTGAATGAAGGAAAGAAGCTTGCTGACAGGATAAAGCAATATGAACGGTGATTCATAAGTCATATTTCCACGTACATAATGGCTTGAAGCATTATACCATCTTCCATCGAGCATCTGAAAAGTACCTCCAATATCATCATTCCATCCCTGAGGAAGATTTCTGTTTGCAAAATTTACATAGTCCACAAAATACACATCCTCCTGATTCAGAAAGAATCCGCATCCTACATGATATGCAATGTTGTGAATATCCCTGACCTTGATAATTTGTTCTGCAGACAACTCCAGACGCTCATACTCACCTGAGCTTTTAAAGACCTTGATACCACGCTCATAATCAACTATGAAAGTTGGATAATACGAACCCACATTAACCTTTCTGTTTCCATTCATATAATAATACATTCCAGGAGTCCATTCTATCCTCACACGTGGAGCGAAACTGTTATATTTTGAACGAACCCTTGCATCCAACTCCGGAGTGCTTTTCGTATATCTCCAATGCATTGAAAGACCCGTCCAAAGATTCAATCCGTTTATTATCTCTATATTATGTGAAAGACTTACGTATATATCCTTGAAATAATCCAAATTCAATCCGTCAAAAGAAAATGTACTGTCAGGCATAGCAGCAAGCTGATCAAGCACAACACTACTATAAATTCTGTTACCGTTTCCAACATGCAATTCCAAAGCGCCGTGTTTCCTTGGATTATAAACATACTCTACGTCAGCCTTAGCGTACAGCTCCTTCTTGGTAAAATTGAAACCTATCTGGGGGGCTATCCTCAACAAACGCCCGTCATAAAACAATTTGTTATATTTATAAACCTGCCTGTATGATATACCATTGCGATGACTGTAACTAAGCAACAGAGGATTAATTATAGGCGAACAGTTAATACTTCCCACTTTGGGCAAGTCAATATCATAGGAGTTTATCAAAGCATCACCCACCTGTCCCAGGAAGACCTGACTTTTCGGCTTCTTCAGGTTCTCTATAGAATCTTTCACCCATTTTTGCCTGTCAATCATCTTCCTGTCTATTTTATCCTTATAGAGCATCTCTTCTTCATATGTAAGCGGGAAAGGCCTTATTTTTGAAAACGAATCAATATCGGTCACCAGACGTGTGGTATCACAAGTCAATGTATATGAATTCGACAGATTATATTTACTTCTGTCTTTTTTCAGATATATAATCTCTCCAAGTTCAGTGAATTTTACCTCAGTATAATCCAGCCATCCATAATACCTCATCTGCAAATGATTTTTCAAAAACTTGAAATTCATATCAATATCCATATAGCACGGGAGAAATTTCGTCTGCGGAGTATTACCCATGTTAGCCTTTATCCTGAAATCAATCAAATCATACTCTCCTTCAAAATCAAAACTGTGTACTGACCAATCATCGGCATAAAGCCACATATAACCGTCAACAAGTTTCGTACTCTTATACTTAGGCTGAACACGTATCTTACAGCAAGGCTTATTATCTATTATCGACACACTGTCCAGCATATATTTATAATGAACTTTAGACTGGCTGTTTAACGGCGACAACACCTTATCGCCCATTAATGACGACGAATAAACATTGAACTTCATATAGTCCATGATATCAAATATCTGCCCTCTCTGGCTCCTGAAAGTAGATACCATAGCCTTTATCTTTCTGTCATAAATGGAAGGAGCAGTATATTGAAGTTCACTTATTGACTCGTGCATATAGTTACGGATACTATCCTCAAGCTTGAACATCGACGGGATATACTTTATAATCCTGTTACGGTTATGCACTGTTATAGTACCTTTCAGATACATATTTGCCTTGTAACTCTTTACCTCATTGGAATAAATGGATGCCGACGAATACATCTTACCCAAAATAGAATCAGGAACAACACGGTCTTTGGGAAATAGCGAAACGATATTCTCCGATTTCCCAAACCACGGCATCATTATACAAAAGCATATTAAAAACAGACGCACTAAATTCAACCTGGTATATTTTAGCATATACGACATAACAGAAACAAAAATAATCAAAACCCGTTGAAACTGTTATTTTTAATCGTAAAAAAACAGTTTTTTAATTTTTTATTCTTACCTTTGTGCTATATAACACGTTTTTATAACATCTATGGTAAAAAAAGAATTATCTGAGACTGAGATTGCCGAAAGTATTCCCGATTTATGGCAACCATTAACAGACGCTCAAAGAGATTATCTAGCGCAAAACTTTACAATTCAAAAGTATAAGAAAAACGAAACAATCTATTGTGAAGGGGAAACTCCTAAGCACTTAATGTGCCTGCTTAAAGGAAAAGTAAAAATCTATAAAGACGGGGTCGGCGGAAGAAGCCAGATAATAAGAGTTATCAAAGACAAAGAATACTTCGCCTACAGGGCATATTTTGCCAATGAAAATTTTGTTACTGCAGCAGCTGCATTCGAGCCTTGTACAATATGTCTTATACCAATGACATGTATAGTAAAGCTTCTGGAGGAAAATGCACAGCTTGGACTTTTCTTCATCAGACAACTTTCTATAGATTTGGGTATTTCGGATGAAAGGACAGTAAGCCTTACACAGAAACATATACGCGGAAGACTTGCAGAATCTCTACTGTTCCTAAAAGATACATACGGAGTGGAAGAAGACCAATGTACACTTAGTATATACCTCTCACGCGAAGACTTGGCAAACTTGTCGAATATGACAACATCGAACGCAATACGTACGCTTTCAAACTTTGCCTCAGAAAAACTTATAATAATTGACGGAAGAAAGATAAAACTTATCGACGAAGAAAAGCTGAAAAAAATCAGCAAGATAGGTTAATCCCACCAAAAGATGATATATAAAACGAAATGTCCGATACAAGGTAAAATAACCATTGTATCGGACATTTCGTTTTATATCACTTTTATTATTCATATCTGATGGAACGCGCAGGGTGAATTCTGCTTATAAGATAAGATGGGCCCACGAGCATCAATACAGATACAATCAATGTAAATAGATTAAGCAAAATATAAATCAGAACATTCAGCTCAATAGGCACAGAGCTTACATAATATACAGACGGATCAAGCTTCACCGGTTCGAAGAAATACTGTATCAGACAAAGTGATAGTCCAATCACATTTCCCCACAACATTCCCCTGCCTATCAGGAACACTGAGAATGAAAGGAATATTTTCCTTATGGAATTATTGTCCGCCCCCATAGCCTTCAGCACACCAATCATGTTGGTACGTTCAAGTATTATTATCAGCAAACCTGAAATCATGGTAAAACCTGCCACTCCGGTCATAAGTATCAATATCACCAAGACATTAAGATCAAGCAAATCGAGCCATGCAAATATCTGTGGATTTGCCTCAACTATGGTACGCGAGAAATAGTTCTGTCCGTATTTGTCAGAGGATTCAAATAATCCGGTACGAATATCATCATTCACAGCATCAATACGCGAATAATCATCCACATTTATTTCTATACCGCTCACCTGATCAGCTTCCCATTTATTGAGACGGTTCACTGTATAAATGTCTGTCAGAAGGAAATAATCATCAAAAGCCGAGAAATTTGTCTGGTAAATAGCAGAAACAGTCAATCTTCGTGCACGCACATTATCATCCACATAATATGTATAAATCCTGTCACCGGTCTTAATATTCAGCTTGTCGGCTATAGATTTTGAGATTACCACACTATTGGTGGCAACAGTATCAGTAAAAACCGGTATCTCTCCTTCAACGATATGCTCGCGGATGTAACTCAGGTCATACTCCTGCCCCACTCCTTTCACTACCATACCCTGGAAATTGTCTGATGTCATTATCATACCCGGTTTGACCGAATACCGCTGCACATGAGTTATATCAGACTTTTGGGACAACGCCTCCATCAGGCTGTCGCTTGTCTGTATGGGAGCCGTCATATAAAGCTGCGCATCGTCAAGGCTGGTTATGATAACCTCAGAAGCAAGTCCCACCACCTTGTCGCGCACCTGATTTTTGAAGCCGATAACCACTGCTACCGAGACAATCATCACGGCAAGACCAATAGAAATGCCGGCCATGGCAATGCGCACAGCCGGCTTTGATACCTCTTTGTTTCCGTCGTTATTCTTGTAGATACGACGGGCAATGAACAATTTCCAATTCATATTCTATTCGTCAACTCTTCCCGGATATGCCTCCAGTGCCTTTCTCAGAACGAAAAGCGAACGAACCAAATCTTCTTTCTTCAACACATAAGCCAGTCGGACTTCATTTTTTCCGGCTCCCGGTGTAGTATAGAAACCGCTTGCAGGGGCAAGCATAACTGTTTCACACTCATATTCGAACTCAGACAGACACCATGCGCAGAACTTCTCACTGTCGTCAACAGGAAGTTTAGCTACAGTATAGAAAGCACCCATAGGTATAGGCGAATATACACCTGGGATTCTGTTCAGTCCGTCTATCAGACATTTTCTGCGCTCGACATACTCGTCATAAGTCTCACGTGAGTATTCTTCAGGCTCGTCAAGTGAAGCCTCGGCAGCAATCTGACCAATCAATGGAGGACTAAGCCTTGCCTGACAGAATTTCATCACAGCTTTACGTACCTCAGGATTCTTAGTAATTAGGGCACCAATACGGATTCCGCATTCAGAATATCTCTTCGATACAGAGTCAATAAGAACCACATTCTGTTCAATACCTTCAAGATGACATGCAGATATATAAGGTGAACCTGTATAGATAAACTCCCTATAGACTTCGTCCGAGAACAGGAACAGATCATACTTCTTCACCAAATCGCGTATCTGGTTCATCTCCCTGCGTGTATAAAGATATCCGGTCGGATTATTAGGATTACATATAAGGATACCTTTCGTACGTTCGTTTATGAGTTCCTCGAACTTTTCTACCTTAGGCAATGAAAATCCTTCCTCAATGGTAGTTGTTACGGTTCTGATAATAGCACCTGCTGAAATTGCAAAAGCCATATAGTTGGCATATGCAGGTTCAGGAACTATAATTTCGTCACCCGGATTAAGGCAACTCATGAAAGCGAACAATACAGCTTCCGATCCACCTGTAGTGATAATGATATCGTCAGCAGTAAGATTTATGTCGTATTTTTTATAATAACCTACCAGTTTTTCACGATAGCTCCTATATCCCTGGCTCGGACTGTATTCCAGAACAGTACGGTCAATGTTACGAATTGCCTCAAGGGCCGCTCGTGGAGTAGGCAGGTCAGGCTGACCTATATTCAAGTGATACACATGAATACCTCTTTCTTTCGCAGCTTCGGCCAATGGTGCCAATTTTCTGATTGGCGATTCTGGCATTTCGTTTCCTCTAATGGATATTTGTGGCATAATTTATTATGTTATATAAAATTTTGACTGCAAATATAAACTGATTAGCTAAATAAAACAACTAACCGACAAGAAAGTTTTGTCCGTTTTCGTACACCGTTAACAAATAAATACTATCTTTGTCAAACTAAATTATACGTACTATTTAATTTAAAAAAGTAAAAAGACATGATGCATAATTGGTTTGAATGCAAAATCAGATACGAAAAAGTAGCGGAAAACGGTATGAACAAAAAGGTGACAGAACCTTATCTGGTAGATGCCTTGAGTTTTACTGAAGCTGAATCAAGAATAATAGAAGAGATAACACCATTCATAAGCGGTGAATTCACTGTCTCAGACATAAAGAGAGCCAACTACAGCGAACTCTTTTTCTGTGAAGACGATGAAGCCGACAAATGGTTCAAATGTAAATTATATTTCATCACTCTTGACGAAAAGAGTGGAGCAGAAAAGAAAACGGCAACAAACGTACTTGTACAGGCTGCCGATCTGAAGGATTCAATCAAGAAACTTGACGAAGGCATGAAAGGAACAATGGCAGACTATGTCATAGCATCTGTAGCCGAAACAGCTATCATGGACGTGTATCCATATTCAGCAGAGCCTGACGTGAAACCTGAGTTTCCGGATGCAGCAAACAGATAAGGAGAAAACCAATCATGGATATAAAAGCAATATTGAGTGAGATAAAGGCAGAGTTGCCACAAACCACACAACTCGTAGCAGTATCGAAATTCCATCCGGCAGAAGCCATAAAAGAAGCTTATGATGCAGGACAGAGAATTTTCGGAGAAAGCAAGGTACAGGAGTTGGAGGAAAAACACACCATCCTTCCGAAAGACATTGAATGGCATTTCATAGGTCACTTGCAGACAAACAAAGTGAAATACATTGCACCATATATATCTATGATTCATGCCGTAGATTCGTACAAGCTGCTGGCAGAAATAAACAAGCAGGCGGCAAAAGCAGACAGGATTATACCTTGCCTGCTTGAAATACACATTGCGCAGGAGGAAACAAAATTCGGATTCACTCCCGAAGAATGCACAGAAATGCTCAAAGATGGCAGCTGGAAAGAGCTGAAGAATGTATGTATAAGCGGAATAATGGGTATGGCAACAAATACCGATGATGACGCAATGATAGAAAGCGAATTCACCAAGCTTGCCGCATATTTCAACGAGCTGAAGTCAACAGTTTTCAAGGACTGCGACTCATTCAGAGAACTGTCAATGGGAATGTCGGACGACTATCATCTGGCAATAAAACATGGCAGCACACTTGTAAGAATCGGAAGTAAAATTTTTGGAATAAGAAACTATTAAAATCATATTTATTATGACACAATTATCAACAACTTTTGCAGGATTAAAACTTAAAAATCCTGTTATCGTAAGCAGTTCAGGTTTAACTAACAGCGTAGAGAAAATCAAAAAACTGGAAGCTGCAGGTGCAGGTGCCGTTGTTCTGAAATCAGTATTCGAAGAACAGATAAACATACATGCAGGACAGATGAGCGGATACGGAGCTCCTGAAGCCGACGATTATCTTAATGCATATGTACGTTCGAATGCGTTAAACGAACACATCGAACTCATTAAAGAAGCCAAGAAATCTTGCAGCATACCTGTAATAGCAAGCATCAACTGCTACTCGACAAGCGAATGGACAGACTTTGCAAAGCATATGGAAGAAGCAGGTGCAGACGCACTTGAAATCAATATCCTTTCATTGCAGTCAGAAAAAGACTATACATACGGAAGCTTCGAACAGCTGCACATCGATGTATTGAAAAACATCAAGAAAGCTGTAAACATTCCTGTGATAATGAAACTGGGCAGCAACCTTACTAATCCTGTAGCACTCATCAATCAGCTTTATGCCAACGGAGCCGCAGCAGTAGTATTGTTCAACCGTTTCTACCAGCCTGACATCAACATCGACACAATGACTTTCACAAGCACTAACGTGATGAGTGAATCAAATGAACTTGCTGAAAAAATCAGATGGACAGCTATAGCTTCTGCATCAGTTCCACAGATAGATTACGCTATCTCAGGTGGTGTTCACTGCGGTAAAGGTGTAATCAAATCAATTCTTGCCGGAGCAAGCGCCGTAGAAGTATGCAGCGCAATCTACAAGTACGGCGAAAAGGAAATAGCTGAAATGCTTAAAGAGCTTACTTCATGGATGGAATCAAAAGGCTACGAAAACATTGAAAGCATGAAAGGCATCATGAACGCTAAAGCTGCAGGAAGCGTAAACCCATTCGAAAGAACACAGTTCATGAAATACTACAGCAACCACGAATAATGTAAATATACAAGCTTGATATACACAGAAAGGTGTTCCCGATAATAGTTAAAAAACATTATAAAAACTATTATTCGAGAACACCTTTCATTTTATTACGTTTTATTGACAAATAATTGGAATAGTAATAACTAAATTGTATATTTGCACTACACACTGAATTTTGTGCACAATCAAATAATCAATTATGGAAAAAAGTTTTATAGCTTTCATCGAAGAAAGTATCAAGAAAAATTGGGATCTTGATGCTCTGACAGACTATAAAGGCGCCACACTCCAATATAAGGACGTAGCCAGAAAAATCGAAAAACTCCATATTCTTTTAGAAGAAAGCGGTGTCAAACCGGGTGACAAAGTAGCCCTGTGTGGCAGAAACAGCTCGCACTGGGGAGTAGCATTTCTGGCAATTCTTACGTATGGTGCCGTCGCAGTACCTATTCTTCACGAATTCAAGCCGGACAATGTACACAATATAGTAAATCATTCTGACGCACGTATCTTGTTTGTAGGTGATATGGCATGGGAAAACCTCAATGAAGCAGAAATGCCGTCACTCGAAGGTATCATACTTATGACAGACTTCACTCTGCTGGTATGCAGAAGCGAAAAGCTCCTTTATGCCAGAGAACATCTTAATGAAATGTTCGGTAAGAAATTCCCTAAGAACTTCCGACGCGAACATGTGTCATACCGTCGCGACAATCCTGAAGAACTTGCAATCATAAACTACACTTCAGGTACAACAAGTTTCTCTAAGGGAGTAATGCTTCCATACAGATCATTGTGGTCTAACACACAGTTTGCATTCGAAGTGCTGTCACTCAAACCAGGCGACAGAGTAATATCAATACTTCCTATGGCGCACATGTACGGTCTGGCATTCGAATTCATATACGAAATGTGTACAGGATGCCACGTATATTTCCTTACACGTATGCCAAGTCCGAAAATCATATTCCAGGCATTTGCAGATGTCAAACCGAACATTGTAATATCAGTTCCTCTGATTATTGAAAAAATAATCAAGAAAAATGTACTTCCTAAACTGGAAACCCTCAAGATGAAAATACTGCTCAAAGTACCTATCATCAACGACAAGATAAAAGCTACTGTCAGAGAGCACATGGTACAGGCCTTCGGAGGAAATTTCTACGAAGTAATCATAGGAGGTGCAGCATTCAATCAGGATGTGGAAAAACTGCTCAATAGTATAGAGTTCCCATACACGGTAGGCTACGGAATGACTGAATGCGGTCCTATAATCTGCTACGAAGACTGGCAGCGTTTCAAGCCGGGCTCATGCGGTAAGGCCGCTCCGCGTATGGAGGTAAAGATAGACAGTCCCGATCCTGAAAACATTGTAGGTGAAATCATTACCCGAGGTGATAACGTGATGCTTGGATATTACAAGAATCCGGAAGCCACAGCCCAAGCAATAGATAAAGACGGTTGGCTTCACACCGGCGACCTTGGAATAATGGACAAGGATGGCAATATCACAATAAAGGGAAGAAGCAAAAACATGCTTTTGGGACCTTCAGGCCAAAACATATATCCTGAAGAAATAGAGGATAAACTTAACAATATGCCATTCGTTTGCGAAAGCATTATCATACAACAGGAAGACCATAAGCTGGCTGCTCTGATATACCCTGATTTCGATGAAGCCTATTCACACGGAATGAGCAATGCAGATATAGAAAAGGCTATGGAAGAAAACAGAAACACACTCAACTCCGAACTTCCGGCTTATTCACAGATTGCACGAGTTAAGATCTACCCTGAAGAATTCGAGAAGACCCCTAAGAAGAGTATAAAACGATTCTTGTATCAAGACGTTAAATAATAAATGAAAAAACACTCTACAAATATCAGAATGTTCCTGTCAGCTATAATCCTGACAGGAACAATGTTATCCCCGATATATGCTCAAGAATACGGCTTAAAGAAGGGAAGGAATATTTCCTTGAGCATAAACAGCCACAAACCCGATACACGCAAGACATATTTCAATCTTGGCTTGTTCAGTAATTACCAGAATCTTAACGGAGCCAGCATCAATATTATCTCCGATGTAGTACACCAAAGATCATCAGGACTCCAGTTGTCAGGATTTGTAAACATCGTAGGCAACAGAAGTTCCGGAATGCAGGTGGCAGGTTTGGCCAATATATCCGGAATAAAATCTCACGGACTAAGAATTGGAGGACTATTCAACATCAGCGGACGATCAACATTCGGTGCCCAGATTTCCGGTATAGGTAACCTGGCAGGCAACAACCAGAAAGGTCTCATGATTACCGGACTCATGAATATGGGCTCAGTTGATATGAAAGGTCTTATGATATCAGGCCTTGCCAATATAGCAGGAAACGAGCATAAGGGAATTGGTATAAGCGGTCTTACAAATGTAAGTGGTGGAGACATGCGTGGAGCACAGATTTCATCATTGATGAACATAGCCGGAAACAGTAATAAAGGTTTACAGTTTGCGGCACTGAGCAACGTGAGTGTAATTAATCAGGGAGTACAGATCGGTGCTATTGCCAACTACTCCGGCGATAACAAAGGATTGCAATTGAGTATAGCCAATGTAAGCAATAAATGCAGCAAAGGTGTACAGATAGGAATATTGAATATAAACGGCGACAGTTGCGCACGTCAGGTAGGTATAATCAATATAAAACCACAGACACGTACACAACTCATAATATCCGGCGGCAATCTGAATAAAGCCAATGTTGCCGTAAGATTCAAAAACAAAATGATTTACACACAACTGGAAGCCGGAATGATACTTGGTGAACTTACCGACAAAGCTTCTGTGGCAGGTACATACAGAACAGGTCTTGCATTTCCGCTAATAAAAAACAGACTTCACCTGAATACCGACATAGGATATAGCCATATTGAAACACTTGGCAATACCAATGTACCAAACAGGTTATATTCAATTCAGCCGAGAATAGGACTGGAATATAATCCTCTGAGGAGATTGGGCGTTTTCATTGCCGGTGGTTATTCATGGACAAGAACATATAAGAATAACCAGGCATACTCAAAAAATCCAACTGTTGAAGCAGGTTTGGTAATATTCTAACAAATCATTTTATAAAAAATCAAAACGGCATTCAAGCCTTTTTCATAGCCGAAAAAAAAGTGCGCACGTTCAAAGTGAAATGTGCGCACGCTTTGTATTGAATGTGCGCACGTTTAAAGTGAAATGTGCGCACGTTTTATTTTTATCTATAAATATAAAGTAAAGAAGCATTTTCAACTATGAAGTTGAAGTTGCAAAGCTTAAATAATCAGTATCAATCAATGACTGTAAAATCAGCCGACAATCCTTCAGCACTGTTTGTTCCTACCCACAGTTTGAAGTCTCCCGGTTCCACACCGTATGTCATATCATAACGCCAGAAAGCAAGATCCGATACAGGAAGCGTGAATGTAACAGTTTTGCTCTCCCCTGCTTTAAGTTCCACTCTCTGGAAAGCCTTAAGCTCTTTAACCGGGCGAGTGACAGAGCCAACCTTATCCTGTACGTACAATTGTACTACTTCAGTACCGTCATACTTGCCGGCATTCTTAAGGTTTACACTCACATTAACCTCTCCGTCAACTGTAAGTTTATCAGAAGCCAGTTTCAGGTCACTGTACTCAAAGTTTGTATATGACAAACCGTATCCGAATGGGAACAAAGGAGAATTTCCCGCATCAAGATAGAACGAACGGCATCCCACAGAAGTCTGTCCGGCCTCAACAGGGATTTCATCAATAAGCATCTCTGTAGGATTTGCAGGACGTCCTGTATTGTTATGAGCATAATAGATTGGAGCCTGACCTGTCATACGAGGGAATGTAACAGGAGTCTTACCACTAGGATTAACCTTTCCGAAAAGAATGTCCGCAATGGCAGGGCCACCCATTGTTCCCGGATGGAACGAGTAAAGAACAGCATCCGAAGCCTCAACCTCATCAGAAATAGTAAGCTGACGTCCCGCCATAACTACAGTAACCACAGGTTTGCCAGTTGCGGCCAGCGATTTGATCAGCTGACTCTGTGCTCCCTGCAAATCAAGATTTGCCAAAGAATGAGCCTCACCCGAAAGGATTGATTCTTCACCTACAAAACATACCACAACGTCTGCACGGCGTGCCGCATTTACAGCCTTTGCAATGCCTGCAACATTCTTGTCGCGGCTGTATGCCAATCCTTGTTCGAAGATTACGTTCACCTTGTCGCCATACATTTCCCTGATAGCTTTCAGAGGTGTCTGTGTATGTTCTTTTTCACCATCGAATACCCATGTACCCATCTGCTCGTATGGAGCATCAGCCATAGGGCCAACCACTGCAACAGTCTTAACCTCGTCCGTAAACGGCAATGTCTGTGCATCATTCTTCAGAAGGATAACCGACTGCTCTGCTGCTGTCTTTGCAATTTGCAAATGTGCATCGGCATATTTCACAGTCTGAGGAGTGACAACATAAGGATTTTCAAACAATCCCAAACGGAATTTCAGACGAAGGATGTTTCTCACCGCATTGTCTATAGTCTCCATTGAAACCTTCTTCTCTTCAACTGACTGTTTCAGATTTTTAATGAAAGTTTCGCTCACCATTTCCATATCTACTCCGGCATTTACAGACTTCTCTGCTGCATCCTTACCGTCAACACAGAAACCATGATTAATCATTTCTGCAGCCGAAGCCCAGTCTGTAACCACCATACCGTCGTATTTCCATTCGTCACGAAGAACATCTTTCAGGACAAACTTGTTGGCTGTAGAAGGCACACCGTCATTATCATTGAACGAAGTCATGAAAGTGGCACATCCAGCTTCAACAGCAGCCTTGAAAGGAGGAAGATATACATTGCGTAGTACACGTTCAGGAATGAAAGTCGAGTTGTAGTCCTTACCGCCTTCGGCAGCACCGTATGCCACAAAGTGTTTTGCACAAGCAGCAATGGCTGTAGGATCATTCAAAGAATCTCCCTGATACCCCTTAATCATGGCAGCGCCCATCACAGAACTAAGATAAGGATCCTCACCACAGCTTTCGGCGATACGTCCCCAGCGCGGATCACGAGATATATCTATCATAGGCGCAAATGTCCAACGGATACCGTCTGCCGATGCTTCTATGGCAGCCACACGGGCACCGTCTTCAGCAATCTGAGGATTGAAAGTAGCAGCCTGTCCCAACGGTATAGGGAAAATAGTCTTATAACCATGAATGACATCGCGCGAAACAAGAATAGGAATACCCAGACGAGATTCCTCAACGGCTATTTTCTGTATCTTATTTATCTCTTCCGGATTGACAACATTAAGGATGGAACCTACCTCACCCTTGCGCACACGTGCAGCCAGTTCTTCAAAATCCCATGGACTAAGCTGGTTCATCTGACCAAGTTTTTCTTCCATTGTCATCTGACTGAGCAATGATTCAACTCTGGATTCGATATCCGAATCTTTATTGATATTACTTTTCTCTGAACATGCCATCAATGACATTGCAAGAAAAGCTGATGTAATAATTTTCATTTTCATAATACAATTAACTATTACGGCTTATTTAAACTCTATTATTTCTTTTGAAATACCCTTACATAGTCTATCTGGTAAGTTGCAGGCAAAGAAGTTTCGTCAACTCCCTGTGCTCCTCCCCAAAATCCTCCCCATGCAAGATTCAATTTCAGATAGAAAGGAACATTGAAAGGCCATGTGTCCTTATTGCCTTTTTTATCATTGGGATAATAAAACAGTTCCTTGCCGTCAACATAAGTCCTGATGTAATCTTCAGTCCATTCCAAAGCATAAACATGAAACTCTGACTGGCTTCCTTCAACCAATATTTCCTTAGTCTTCTGTGTTCCTATGCTATGGTTATATGCCTTGGTATGAATGGATGATGATACATATTCCGGATTATATCCCACTTCCTCCATAATATCAATCTCGCCATCATCAGGCCACGCATTGAACTCCTGAGGCAACATCCAGAAAGCAGGCCATGTACCCTTACCCTTCGGCAGTTTAAGTCTTGCTTCAAAATATCCGTATTTCCAGCTTTCTTTGGAATTAATTCGAATGGAATAAACTTCGTCTCCTGCTTTTTGGGCAATAATACTGAAAATACCCTCACTGACTTCTGCGCATGTCACGCCATTTTTCGAACCTGCAATATAATTCTGAATTTCGTTATTACCCCATCCGTTATCACCAGTTTCATAATACCAAAGCGATTCATCAGGTGAGGCCAATTTAGAATCATTAAATTCATCATGCCATACCAGACGATATCCTTCCGGAATAGGTATATCAGAAGTATCAAATTCCGGAGCAGCTTCCTGAACAACAGATATTTCTTTTCTTGTTGTACCGGACTTAACAGTTATATCTGTTGTGCGCGCCTCAAAATTTTTATTCTCATCTACTATAATATCTACTGTCCCATTCTTTTCTGTGCTTCCATTGACATTACACACTATCCAATCGGCATCAGAATAAGCGGTCCATTCACTACCTGCCTCAACGGAAACAGTTTGTTTGCCTCCGGTGTAAGGAATTTCAATTTCCGTGACAGACAGTTCAAGCAATGTTTCGGCAGCAGCACTTTCACTACTGCCTCCACATCCGCTTATAAGAATAATACCTATAGAAACCAGTGATTTATGTAATACACTTTTTATTTCCATATTAAAAATTATTCTCTATGAGTTTGAAGTATAATATCTTTTATCACAACATCTGTAGATGCCGGGTTACCTCCAAAGTCGAATACCAACTTAGCTTTTGTAATATCTACCCCAGGAACATTTATAGCCTTTACCACTACATCTTCACCAGCCAGCAATTGAGCGTTTTTCTGGAATAAGAACAAATCATCATTGTCTGTCTGCGCCAGTTTTACTGTTGCAGAAGCTATTTCATTAGTAGAATTAAGAACTATCTTAAAATCATATTCCTGTTCAGGATCAAGAGCCAATGCCTCTGTTGTAAATATTACCTGATTTTGCCATTGTTCGCTTGTAGCTTCAGGGAAACTAAGTGAATATTCATTTCCGTTAGTCTGCATTTCAGGATTATCAATCTGTGCCCATCCTGGTGCATAATAGAATGAAGCTGTAAAGTTTGCACTCTTCCACATATTATCATCACTGTCAACATCTACCCAAGCCGGTTCCGGAGTATCATCAACTTCAGGAACTACAGTTCCGTCATCATTTGCGTGATCTTTCAGAACGATACTTTCAACTGTAATATCCGTTGAAGCCTGATTGCCACCAAAATCCAGAACCAACTGTAGATTACTAATGTCCTTACCCTGCATATCACTCTTCCAGTAGCATAAAGGCTCATTGGCTGTAAGTGATACTCTCTCTGCAAAATAATAAGATTCTGCATCATTCGGATCGGTCAGTTTAACAGTAACCCCAGGGTGATCTGTTGTAGAACTGATAATTACAGAGAAATCATAATTTGAAGAAGAAACTGTAGCCATGTCAGTATTAATAAACATCTGAGCCTGCCACTGTTCTGATGTAGCCTCTGTCAGACTGACAGTAAAACCACCTTCTATTGCTGTATATGACGGATCTCCTATTTGCGCCCATCCCGGTGCATAGTAGAAAGTAGGTTCATTAATAGTAGCCGTTTTCCACATATTGAAATCAGAGTCATAAACGAAACCTCCGAAACCATTCATGATTGTCTTGTCTATATGAAATGTTTTTACAACAGAGCCATCGCTTACGCCATTATAATTCGACACCTTTACTTCTATACTGTAGTCACCGGCCTTGCGATAATATTTTGTAAATGACTGAAGGGTAGAATATTGCTTACCGTCAATAATCCATACAGGCATTGCACCTTTTCCTGTAAACGAGAAAGTTACATTATTAGTTTCCTGATCTACAGTAATAACGATATTGTCTTCATAATCTGCAATAAAAGGCAGACCAGCTTCTGTCGGTGCTTCAATTTTGTCGGATGTACATGATGACATGCCACAAGAAAGAGTAGCCGCAAGCACCATGCAATTCAAAAATCCATATATATTTTTCATACTTGTAATTTTAAGAATTAATAATTATTTTGAGTCAATGTACCTTGTGCCGCATCTATTTCACTCTGTGGTATAGGCAGATATTTTTTACTCTCTGTCCATGTATTTGTACGATAGCCATAGCTGTCAGGAACAAGAACAGTTGAGGCTTTGCCTGTACGTATCAAATCCCAATAACGTTTTCCTTCGCCTACAAATTCCAGATGACGTTCATTAATAATATTGTCAATAGTAGGTTCCAGTTCTGTCTGAAGACCTGCACGCTTGCGAACATCATTCAGATATTTCTTTGCATCTGTCAGATTTCCGTTTGTTCTTACCAACAGTTCAGCAGCATTAAGCAATGTTTCCGAATATCTGTAAATACGTAGATTGTTATTCCAGTTCAACTGTGCATCAGCTTTCTGATCCTTGTTATTACCAGAAATTGCAGCATATTTTTCGAGGAACAAACCTGTGTCCTGATAACGCTTGTTGTAAGTCACTCCTGTAGCTCCAGCATTGAAACAAGTTGCATCGCGACGTGTGTCATTGTTGGCATACATATCGTAAGTTTCCTGTCTTACAGGGCAGAATCCCCAGCCCTGGTCATGTCCTTCCGTTCCGTCAGGCCATGTATGAGGACTAATCAATGTAGGAAGAACTGTTCCTCCTGCAACCAATGGAGAACTCCATGAACGTACGGCGTTATCGTCCTTATAAATAACTTCAAATATTGATTCCTTACTCCATTCACCTTCTTCTTTAAAAATAGAAGTATAATCTTCTACCAGATCATAATCCGGAGAAGCAATTATCTCCTGCATATATTGAAGAGCTTTGGCAAAACGCGATTCATCATTCTGATACATTACAATTTCTGCATAAAGCATATAAACCATGGCTTTTGTAACTCTACCATAATTATCTGAAGTTTCCTTCATAGGCAGAACGTCCATGTCAATAACAGTTTCAAGATCTGTAATGATATTGTTGTAAACATCATCAGCCTTCAGCTGTTCTGCCAAATATGGAGAAGTCAGATTATCTGTATAATATGGTATATTCCCCCAGAACTTCCACAACCAATTATAATAGAATACTCTCAAAGTCAATGCCTGTGCTTTATAGTAATTTGCATTCTCTTCTGTTACATCCTCAGCCCATGTAAGATAAAGCATAACATCATTACAGCGTTTCACTCCACTATACGCATCAGTCCACAATCCTGCCATTACATAAGTAGGAATAGCCTCATAGTTCATCATCAGATGCCATGTTCTGTTGTCTGTCTTATCCTGTCCTCCTACCCATATATCATCTGCCATAATATCACTCATGATATTTACAGGATTATATTCATTATTAGCCCAATCCGGCCAGTGTAAAGGATCGTATGCTGCAACTACAGCTTCCTGTATATGTTCGTCTGTGGTAAAATAAGACTCTATTGTTTCATTTACCGGTGATTCTACTTCAAGGAATGAATCAGAACATCCGGAATTTATTAAAGCTAATGACAATGCGCCTGCCAAAAGGATATTATATTGTTTCATATTACTTCGATATAGATAATTAAACATTAGAAACTAAGATTTGCTCCGATTGTAAATACTCTGGCCTGTGGATAAACTCCATAGTCAATACCAAGTGATGTACCACCTGAAGAAATTTCAGGATCAAATCCATGATATTTTGTAAATGTCAGAAGGTTTTCAGCTGCCACATATACTCTCAATGAAGAGATGAATACCTTGCTAGTCAGACTCTTAGGAAGAGTGTATCCCAACTGGATATTTTTCAGGCGGATGTAGCTGCCATCATAAACATACAAATCAGAAGACTGCCAGTTAACATTATCACCTACAACAAATCTTGGAACTCTGTTTGATGTTCCTTCACCAGTCCATCTCTCAAGCATCCATGAAGGTAGGTTACTTGCTGAAATATCTGTACGGCGTGTTGCATCGAAAATATCATTTCCTGCTGTACCCTGCCACATCATAGAAAAATCAAAATTCTTCCATGAAGCATTGAAATTCAAGCCAAATGTCCAGTCAGGCATACCTTTACCTATATATGTTCTGTCATCTTCATTTATAACTCCATTGCCATCAACATCAACAAATCTTACATCACCAGGAACAGCGTCAGGCTGAAGCAATTCTCCATCAGCGTTTGTATATGAATTTACTTCTGAATAATTCTGGAAAATACCGTCTGTCTTATATCCATAAAAATATGGGAAAGGCATTCCATTCTGAGCACGGCTTATAGTACCTGCTCCCTGAAAAGAGTCAAGATTTGCCCAACCGGAATCATTGCCATATTCAATAAGTTTGTTCTTCAGATATGTAGCATTTCCTGCTATTCTGAAATTCCAGTCAGAAACATTAAACTTATAAGATAATTCCATTTCAAGACCACTGTTTTCCATCTTACCAACGTTTCCTATTGGTTTAGTTTCACCCACATATGAAGGGATATTCATAGTCATCAACATACCGTTGGTAGTTTTCTTATAATAATCGGCTGTAAAAGTCAATGCATTATTGAAGAAACCGAAATCAAGACCGAAGTCAATCTGTTCAGATTCCTCCCATCTTAAATCAGGATTGGCAAGGCCACTTGCCTTAACACCATTAACAACAGATTCTGACGCTCCGAATATAGCATTGTTACCTGTAGATGTAAGTACTGTATAACGGAAGTTACCGATATTCTCGTTACCGTTCTTACCCCAAGAAAGACGTACTTTAGTAGAAGACAACCAATCCGGACGTTTCTGCATAAACTCTTCATTAGTAAGATTCCATCCTAATGAGAATGACGGGAACACAGCATAGTGATTATTCGAACCAAAACGAGATGAACCGTCACGACGTACTGTAACCTGCAACATATAACGTTCATCATAGTTGTAGCTTGCTCGTGCAAAAAGAGATGCCAAAGCTGACGGTTCTGTTGGAGCACCTGCCGAATCACGGTCACCATTTTCTGCAAGACCACTACTTGCATCTATATACGGACGGTCATAATTGATGATGTCATTTCTTGAGCCCCACAAATATGAACCTGTAGTTTTTTTGGCTGATTGTCCCAATATCACAGAGAAACTATGTCTATCAAGTGTCTTATCATACATCAGCACATTTTCCAACTGCCAAACCAAACCGTCATATTTATCAGAATAAGCAGTAGAACGTGTTGAATAGCCTCCATTTCTCAAATAATATTTAGGAGTATATCCGTCATTTCCCCAGAATGAAAGGTCTGCACCGAAAGAAGATTTAAACTTCAAATTATCCCATATCTGCAGTTCGGCAGAGAAATTAGCTACAAATTTATGACTCCATCCTTTACTTCCAGGCAAAGACAAGTTTGCCAAAGGATTTGTCATTTCACCATACTCTGAACCAGGAATACTAAATAACTTGCCATTATTAGGATCGTACATCGGAGTATATCCTTCTGTATTTGCATATTTGTCCAACTGCGCTTGCGCTGCATCGCCTTCGTCATAAACTGTCAATATTGGAGAAAGAGCCAACGCAGAACCCAAAGGAGAACCCCATGTAGAATTGGCATCTATAGAAGTACTCTCGATATGAGCATATGAAAGATTTGATGTAACTTTCAGACTGTTCAGCCAATTTCTATTTTTACTTTCATCAAATAAAGTATAAATAGTATTACTTCTTAGGGTAAGTCTATCATAATTTGAACGACCGTAATTACCTCCGACAATACCATCCTGAGTGTAATAACCAGCCGAGAACAGATAACTTACTTTTTCATTTGCACCGCTTACACTCAACTGATGATTCATTACAGGAGCATTGCTATTGAATACTGCATCCTGCCAGTCTGTACCTTCACCGTATGAATAAGGGTCACTATATTTAGGAGCCAACCCTGCATTCATATATCCCTCGTTAATCATCATGGCATATTCGGATGCATTGAGAACATCACGCTTCTTCCAGGCATTCTGCCAACCGTATGAGAAATCATAGTTTACCTTAGTTGCTCCAACTTTACCTGTCTTTGTCGTTACCAAGATTACTCCGTTCGCTGCACGGGCACCATATACCGCACCAGAAGCAGCATCCTTCAATACTTCTATAGAAGCGATATCATTAGGGTTCAGATAATCCAATCCACCTTCAATTGGCATTCCGTCAACGATATACAACGGATCTGAATTGTTGATTGTTCCGACACCACGAACTCGTATCTGTGCAGCAGCACCAGGCTGACCGGATGATGAAGTGACTGTAACACCAGCAGCCAAACCTTTCAAAGCATTATCCATACGTACAGGAGCTGCTGCCGCCAAATCGTCTGATGAAACTTTGGCTATTGAAGCGGTTACAACACTTTTTTTCTGAACGCCATAACCTACAACCACCACCTCTTCCAAAGTTTCAGAATCTTCTTTCAACACAACATTAATAGGAGTCTCATCGTTTACTGTCACCGATTGTGTCACATATCCTATATAAGATATTTCCAATACAGCACCTTTATCTACACCATTAATCATAAAGTTACCGTCTATATCGGTTATAGTACCGACAGTAGTACCTTTTACCAATACACTTGCTCCTATTACATATTCACCAAGAGCATCCTTTACATTACCTGTAACATTGATCTGTTGTGCAAAAGCACCCAACGAGAAGAATAACATCAGGCAACAGAGAATGAACTTCCGTCCATTTGCCTGCATAAAATTTACTTTTTGTCTCATAAATAAATTTTAAAAGTTAACACTAAATAAATTAATTTCTCTGACAGCAAAGGTAGGTCCTAATTTAATTGTCTGTATATATGAGTAAACTGCAGAAGTAAACTAAAAAGGATATTATACTACTGATTATCAGCAATATAACATCCTTTACAAGTAAACTATAAGTAATATCTTATTGTGCTTTACTTCTGCATTTTACCCAATGAACGGACAGTTTCGGCAAACTCTTCTTTAGGTATAATGGCCTTGTTGCGTGTCCTCAAACGATTATTATAAACTGTCTGAGGAGAACAATGCAAGAATTCGGCTATCTTCACGCTATCGCTTATACCCAACCGTACCAGTGCATATATTCTAAGTTCAGTATTGAGCAATTCTCCATCTTTAAGCACCACTCTTTCTTCCGGTCGCAATAGTGAATTGAAATCTTCAACGAAATCCGGATATACATGAAGGAAGATTGCATCGAAACTGTGATAGAATTCTTTAAGTTCACTCTGAACTATTGTTGTACTTGAAGTCAGTGATTTTATATCATCTATCTGTCCTGCCTTTAACTTTCTGTTGATACTCTTTCTGTATTCTTCCAGTTTACTTATATAGCTTGAGCATATTGAAAATACATAACCTATATATTCTTCTTTTACATAATTGGATTCCTGAAGCTTACTGTTACTTATCTTCAATTTCTCGTTTACTTCGCTCAGTTCTTTGTTTACATCTGCAAGCATCTGATGGGCTTCGGAAAGTTCATCTACATGACGGTTAAGCAAACGATTGCTTTCATCCAATTCTTTTCGTGACTTGACAAGCCTTCTATACTGGACATATATAAACAATATAGAAATCAGCAAAACTACCGACATTATACTCATTGCATAAAGTGATGAACGAAGTTTACTTTCCTGCTCGGCGTTCCTTTGCTGGTAAGCATGACGTAATTTATCCATTACTGAAGAAATATTTGCAAACCTTACCCTGCTTGGATATAACAAAGCAGCTTTAAGACAATATCCGATATATGTATATCCCCTGTCTATATCATTACATGAATATAGTATGTTTGATAATTCTTCCAAAGAAGCTATATCTCGATTGCTTATCTTTATATCTGCAATTGCAGAATAAACCAGATATTTTATATAATTGTATTCATCACCCTCATTAAAAAACATAATAGCCAGATGGTATGAATTAATAGCATCTGTTCGCGACGACAGTCTTGATTTTTCCACTATTTTCTGGAGTTTAACCTTAATACTGTCTCCAAACGCAGACCTCGGATAGTCTTTATGTAATGAAGCATAAAAGCTATAATACGACGGATTGTCAGGAGTTATAAATTCCTGTGCTTCGCGTTTTAATTCCGCTTCGCGCTCATAATAGGCTCTGGTAAGTCCCGGACGTTCTCCTATATATTGTCCCAAATGAGAATACAGATATATTTTACTGTCATAATATCTGAACATCAAATCTTTATTCAAGTTTTTAATATCTATATCTTCAATAACTCCTTCTGCCTCACTAAGCAAACCTGTAGCAGCAAGTAAGAAAACTTTATTCAGAAGCCATTCCTGCTCCCAGTCTTTTCTTCCAAGTTCTTGGGAAATACTGATGTTATCAGTTACATAGACCATTGCAGAATCTACATTATAAACATAATATTCATCATAGAACATCTTGTTAAGCCACAATCTTTCCTCCGGTTTTAAAGCCGAAGACTTCCTTTTCCTCAGTTCCTCTAATCTGGCTTCTTTCTCCGCTACATATTTATCACTGAATGCCAATACAGAATCAAGCCTTAATAACAATTGTTCCAATTCAGAATCAATAGAATAGGCTTCCACCGAAACCAATAACAATAGCAACATCAAGATATTTCTCATCACTTATCTTAAATCTTAAAAGTTAGCAAACTCGGTATATAATCAGACAGCACCATATAGTGCTGTCTATTCTAAGCTCATTTCACATATGAATTAATCCTGCATCAAAGGTTTAAGCACCTTTTCAGCACAAAGATATCCTTCCTCATAAAGTTCCGTCAGTTTCTTTATATCCTTCTCGATACGGTTTACAACGACTTTCTTTTCCGGACGGATTGCTATAATCTTTCCCTCATCTTCCATTTTTTCTACCATCTCCAGCTGTTCATTATATACACGGCAACGGTTACTCAATAGTACACGCAAACGAGGATATCTGGTATATATGAAATGAGGAACCTTTATGTCTTTCTCCGTCTTACGGTAACCACGATTACGGGTAAGAACGACAACATTCTTCTCATATCCCTGCTCTATGGCTCTCAACACAGGAATGGAATCTATTATTCCTCCATCAAGCATTGGACGTCCATCCACATAAACTATCGGACATACATAAGGCAAACTACTTGAAGCCTTGGCTATACGCAACAATCGTTCCTTATCATGCTTTTCTTCAAGATAACAAGCCCTACCGGTTACACAATTCGTTGTGACCATCTCAAACCGGTTAGGATTCTTCATATAAACATCGTAATCGTACGGAAGAATTTCTTCAGGAAACAGTTCGTACAGAAGCTTCTGATCTAAAATACTGCGCTGATGAAAAAGATATTTAAAGCTTATATAGTTATACTTTTCAAGCATATCTATATTACTGTATTTGGCACGACCTCGCTGATGCGACATATACGAAAGTCCGTTGCAAGCACCGGCAGACACTCCTACCGCATAAGGGAATTCGATATTGTTATCCATCATAAAATCAAGCACGCCACAGGTAAATACACCACGCATGCCACCGCCTTCAAGCACTAAGCCCATTTTACTAAAATCTACTTTCATAACATATTTCTTTTAAAACAGACACGCCAAATGCAAATATATGTTTTTTAAATACATTCAGATAGAAAATAAGACATTTTTTTCTTACTTTTGCAACATAAATAACATATTCTATAAATTACTGTATAATATTACTGTTATGTTTGAAACCTTAACATATCAAAAAAGACGCCAAGCCTTGAGGGAAAGAATGAGCAACGGTCTTATTCTTATCCTAGGAAACAACGAGGCTCCGGCAAACTATCCTGACAATACATACAAATTCAGACAGGACAGTTCGTTCCTATATTTTTTCGGACATTCCCACCCGGGATATGCCGGAGTTATTGACATAGACAATAACGAAGAGTATTTTTTCGGCAATGATGTCGATATGGACGACATTATATGGATGGGACCTCAGCCTAGCATAAAAGAACTGGCTGCAAGAGTAGGTGTAAGCAAAAGCTTCCCATTCGACAAACTGAAGGATGTTATAGGAAAAGCTTTATCACAACGCAGAAAAATCCATTTCCTGCCTCCATACCGTTATGACAACATGATGCTTCTGGAAGACCTGACAGGTATTAAGGCATCTATGGTTAAAACTCATGCCTCTGTAGAATTAATCAAGGCCGTCGTGTCATTAAGGGCTGTAAAGGAACAATGCGAGATTGAAGAAATTGACAAAGCGTGCAACATTGGTTATGAAATGCACACAACAGCTATGCGTCTGTGCAAGCCGGGAGTATCGGAACAATACATAGCAGGTATCCTGGAAGGTATCGCAGCTTCATACGGAAGCATGACTTCATTCGCCACTATCCTCACTCAGAACGGACAGACATTACATAACCACGACCACAGCCACATTCTGCAGGAAGGAAGACTGATGCTTACAGATGCCGGTGCAGAGAATATAAACAACTATTGCTCTGACCACACACGTACTGTCCCTGTAGGAGGAAAATTCACCCAGCGCCAGAAAGACATTTATAACATTGTTTATGCATGTCATGAGAAAGCCCTGGAACTGGCAAAACCTGGAATAACATACAAGTCCGTACATCTTGACGTATGCAAGGTTCTGGCTCAGGGACTCAAAGATCTTGGACTGATGAAGGGCGATGTGAACGAAGCTGTCGCAGCAGGTGCACATGCTCTGTTCATGCCTCACGGACTTGGACATATGATGGGACTTGACGTTCACGACATGGAAGACCTGGGACAGATATACGTGGGATATGATGATGAAGTACGTCCATCCGACCAGTTCGGGTTGGCATCTCTGCGTATGGGTCGCCGTCTGCAACCGGGATTTGTCATGACCGATGAGCCGGGATGCTATTTCATTCCAGCACTGATTGACAAATGGAAAGCAGAAGGAATGCATACCGACTTCCTAAACTACGACGTTATAGAAAAATATAAAGACTTTGGCGGTATCCGTCTGGAAGACGATATACTCATCACTCCTGACGGTTCAAGATTTACAGGAGAAAAGCGTATTCCTATCAAGGTGGAAGACGTAGAGGAAATCATGAAGAATTAATACTATAAATCCAATTAATAACATGAACAAATTTATCACACTGGCTGCACTTGGACTTTGTTTCAGCAGCATCAACGCTCAGGAAGCGAAAGAGGAGAAAAAAGCTGAAGAAGGCTTTGTGTTTACAACTATCAAGGAAAACCCTATCACATCTATCAAGAACCAGAACCGTTCAAGCACTTGCTGGTCGTTCTCGTCTGTAGCATTCCTTGAATCTGAATTGCTACGTCAAGGTAAAGGCGAATTCGACCTTTCTGAAATGTTCATCGTTCACCACACAATGGAAGATCGTGCCATAAACTACGTACGTTATCACGGTGATGCTTCGTTCTCTCCTGGCGGTAGCTTTGAAGATATGGTAGTTTGCTACGAAAAATATGGTATGGTGCCACAGGATGCAATGCCTGGTATCATGTACGGCGACTCACTTCCTGTACACAACGAACTTGACGCTGTAGCAGGAGCATATGTTGAGGCAATCGGTAAAGGCAAGTTCTCAAAACTTACTCCGGTATGGAAGAACGGTCTGCGCTCTATTTATGACACATATCTTGGTGAATGTCCGAAAGAATTTAATTACAACGGCAAGACTTACACTCCAAGAACATTTGCCGACGAAGTTTTGAAACTGAACATGAACGACTATATCTCTTTGACTTCTTATACTCACCATCCTTTCTACACTCAGTTCAACGTAGAAGTACAGGACAACTGGCGTAATGCTCTTTCATACAACCTGCCTATAGAAGAGTTGATGGAAGTTATGGACAATGCCGTAAGAAAAGGATATACATTCGCATGGGGTTCTGACGTAAGCGAACAGGGATTCACTCGCGACGGTATAGCCGTATTCCCAGATGCTTCCAAGGGTGCAGAACTTACTGGTTCAGATATGGCACACTGGTTGGGACTTAGCGCAGCCGACAAGCGTAAGGAACTTACAAGCAAACCTCTTCCTGAAGTAACTGTAACACAGGAAATGCGTCAGACAGCTTTCGACAACTGGGAAACTACTGACGACCACGGTATGCTTATCTACGGTTTGGCTAAAGACCAGAACGGAAAAGAATACTTCATGGTAAAGAACTCTTGGGGTGAAGCTGGAAAATACAAAGGTATATGGTATGCTTCAAAGGCATTCGTTGCTTACAAAACTATGAATATCCTTGTACACAAAGATGCAATCCCTTCAAAAATTGCCAAGAAATTAGGCCTGAAATAATCGTAATATAGACTGATTACAAATAATATGATGCCGGTTTAGTTAAATTTTATACTAAACCGGCATTTTTATTCTTTCTTTTTCCTAACTTTACAAATTGAATTGAACCGGCATACCAAGTAATGCCACACAAAAAGACAGGAACATTATGTTCCACCCCATCATACTCAGGAAAAAAGAAAAAAAATAATATAATGAGATACAAATGGAATTATCAACCTCCTACTCTAGAGCAAAGAGAAGAAGCCAGGGCTCTGGCAAAGGAAATAGGTATTAGCCCGATCCTTTGCCACTTATTGCGACAGAGGGGCATAAAAACAGCCGATGCGGTAAAGAAGTTTTTCCGTCCGCAACTGCATGACCTGCACGATCCGTTCCTGATGAACGACATGGATGCGGCTGTGAAAAGGCTCAACAGCGCAATGGGCAGGAAAGAGCGTATCCTGATATATGGCGATTACGATGTTGACGGCACTACAGCCGTGGCATTAGTCTATAAATTTTTACAGCAGTTCTACTCAAACATTGATTATTACATTCCTGACAGATACAACGAAGGATATGGAGTAACGACAAAAGGAGTTGACTATGCATACGAAACAGGAGTAAAACTTGTGATTGTGCTCGACTGCGGAATAAAAGCCGTAGAAGAAATTGCGTATGCCAAAGAAAAAGGAATTGACTTCATAATTTGTGACCATCACGTACCCGACGATGTACTGCCTGATGCTGTAGCCATACTCAACCCCAAAAGAGCAGACTCTACATATCCCTACGAACACCTTTCAGGATGCGGCGTGGGATTTAAGTTCATGCAGGCATTTGCATTGAACAACGGTATAGAATTTCACCAACTCACCCCATTGCTTGACCTTGTAGCAGTAAGTATCGCTTCGGACATCGTTCCTATCATGGGCGAGAACAGAATACTGGCATACCACGGACTGAGACAGCTCAATGCCAATCCTTGCATGGGACTGAAAGCCATAATAGACGTGTGCGGACTCACTGACAAGGAAATAAACATGAGCGACATAGTGTTCAAGATAGGTCCGAGAATAAACGCCTCGGGAAGAATACAAAAAGGAAAGGAAGCTGTTGACCTGCTCATTGAAAAGGACTACAAACAGGCACACGAGAAAGGCAATCTGATAAACGGATATAACGAACAGCGCAAGGATCTGGACAAGACTATGACCGAAGAGGCCAACAAGATTGTCGATTCTCTTGAAAACCTTTCGGAAAGAAGAAGTATTGTGATATACAACGAGGAATGGCACAAAGGGGTAATAGGTATTGTAGCTTCAAGACTTACAGAAATTTACTATCGCCCTGCAGTGGTGCTCACCCGTACCGAAGGTCTTGCTACAGGCTCGGCACGTTCAGTCTCAGGATTCGACGTATATAGCGCAATAGAGCATTGCCGCGACTTGCTTGAAAACTTCGGCGGACACACATATGCTGCCGGGCTGTCCATGAAAGTGGAGAATGTGGAAGAATTCACAAGACGATTCGAGGAATATGTGACAAACCATATATTACCTGAACAGACAAGCGCTACAATTGATATTGACGCACAACTGGACTTCCGCGACATAACTCCCAAATTTTTCTTCGACCTGAAAAAATTCAACCCGTTCGGACCGGAAAACCACAAACCTGTGTTTGCCACACTTAATGTTTACGACTATGGCACAAGTAAAGTGGTGGGACGCGAACAGGAGCATATAAAACTTGAACTAGTTGACAACAAATCGAACAATGTGATGAACGGAATTGCTTTCGGACAAAGCTCACAGGTGAGATACATCAAGACAAAGCAATCGTTCAACATCTGCTACACGATAGAAGAGAACTCACACAAGCGCGGTGACATTCAGTTACAGATAGAAGACATTAAGCCAAGCGGATTTTAAATGACAGACGATTACCGTAAAATACTTAAAGACTATTGGGGATATGACAATTTCCGTGGAATACAGGAGGATATTATCCGAAGCATAGGAAGCGGACGCGACACACTTGGACTGATGCCTACGGGAGGTGGAAAATCCATTACATTCCAGATTCCCGCCATGGCGAAAGACGGACTGTGTATTGTCATAACTCCACTGATAGCCTTGATGAAAGACCAGGTGAGAAACCTTCGCGACCGCGGCATAAAAGCCATTGCCATATATTCCGGCATGACTCGCGAAGAAATCATCATAGCTCTTGAGAACTGTATTTTCGGCAATTACAAGTTCCTTTATATCTCGCCTGAAAGACTTGACACGGAGATTTTCCGCATCAAACTCCGCAGCATGAAAGTCAGCATGATAACTGTTGACGAATCGCACTGTATCTCTCAATGGGGTTATGACTTCCGCCCCGCATATCTCAAAATTTCAGAAATAAGAAACCTGCTGCCAGGCGTTCCCGTTCTGGCACTGACAGCCACAGCCACTCCCGAAGTGGTAAAGGACATACAGCAGCGTCTTGCCTTTAAAGAGGAGAATGTGTTCCGAATGAGTTTCGAACGCAAGAACCTTGCATACATTGTCCGCAGAACAGAGAGCAAGCAGGAAGAACTCCTTCATATTCTGAAACACGTAGATGGCTCAGCCATAGTATATGCCCACAACCGCAAACGTACAAAAGAGTACGCCCAGCTATTGAACGAAAACGGAATTACGGCTACGTTCTATCATGCCGGACTCAACAACGAAACAAAAGACCAGCGACAGAAATCGTGGGTGAAAGGAGAAACCAGAGTTATGGTTGCCACCAACGCATTCGGTATGGGTATAGACAAGCCTGATGTACGACTAGTAGTGCACGTTGATATACCGGATTCTCCGGAAGCATATTTCCAAGAGGCAGGTCGTGGCGGACGAGACGGTAAAAAAGCTTATGCAGTATTGCTTTATGCAAGAAGCGACAAAGCCACCCTGAAGAAAAGAATAACAGACACATTTCCCGAAAAAGACTATATCCGCACAGTTTACGAGCATCTGAACTATTACTATCAGATGGCAATGGGCGACGGACTTGGTTGCACCAGAGAGTTCAACATTGATGAGTTCTGCCGTAACTTCAAGCATTTCCCTATCCAGGTAGATAGCGCATTGAAAATACTTACCCGTGCGGGATATCTGGAATACACAGACGAGCAGGACAACAATTCTCGTCTGATGTTTACTCTGACAAAAGAAGAGCTTTACCGCATACATGAGACAAGCCCCGAAACCGAAAAGCTGATAAACATCATACTCCGTTCATACACAGGAGTATTCACCGAATATGCCTATATAAACGAAGAAACTCTGTCACTGCGCACCGGCATGACACGCCAGCAGGTATATGACACACTTATCTCACTCACCCGCCGACGCATTCTCCATTATATACCGGGAAAGAAAACTCCTTATATTATATATACGCGCGAAAGACAGGAAGCCAACCGTCTGATATTCACAAAAGAAGTATATGAAGACAGAAAGGAAAGCTTCATCCGCCGCATTGAGGCCATGACTGAATATGCCGAAACTGAAGACAAATGCCGAAGCCGTATGCTCTTGCTGTATTTTGGAGAGAAAAACGAACATAACTGCGGACAGTGCGACGTATGCCTTTCGTCACATTCATCAGGAATCAAGCAGGGAGTGTTCGACGAGATATCGAGAGCCATAGAAGAAACTCTCAAAGAAAAGGACATGACAACATCCGCACTCATGGAAAAACTTGAATCATACGACAAAGAGAATGTTACAAAAGTATTGTCATACCTTCTTGCGGAAGAAATCATACATCAGAAAAACGGTATGCTTTCATTGCCAAAATAATCTTATCTAACATATTCAAGCTACAAAAAGTAAGAAAAAACCATTGTGTTATAAAATTTTGACTATATTTGCGCTTACAAACATATAAATCAAAACTTTTTTTACCATGGATTACACTAATATCATCGGCGAAAAAATCAAATCGCTTAGAAACATAAAAGAGATCAGTATAGAAGAATTGGCAGAAAATACAGGCTTGACTACTGAACAAATCACACGCATTGAAGAGAATATCGATATTCCGTCGCTGGCACCGCTAATCAAGATAGCACGTGCCCTTGGTGTACGCTTGGGTACATTCCTTGACGACCAGGACAGCGAATCCGGTCCGGTGGTATGCCGCAAAGGTGAAGCTGACGACACTATAAGTTTCTCAAACAATGCTACTGACTCACGCCAGCACATGCACTATCACTCACTTTCACGCAGCAAGACCGACCGCCACATGGAGCCTTTCATCATAGACATTGATGAGAACGATGAAACCGTGTTCAACCAGTCGGCTCACGAGGGCGAAGAATTCATAATGGTAGTGAAAGGTATGGTGGAAATCACTTACGGAAAGAACACTTACGTTCTTGAAGAAGGCGACACAATTTATTACGATTCTATCGTGCCTCATCACGTTCATGCCTACGAAGGTCAGGCAGCACGTATTCTTGCAGTAATCTATACACCAATCTAATCAAAAGCCGGAAACCATGTTACAGTTATCAGAAAGAACACTTGGCGACTGGCTCGAACATTGGGCCGAAGTCACCCCCGACAAAGAATATATAGTCTATTCCGATCGCAACCTGCGCTTCACATGGAGCCAGTTCAACAAGCGCGTGGACAATATGGCAAAGGGTCTGCTCGCCATCGGAGTGGAAAAAGGAACTCACGTAGGTATTTGGGCAGGAAATGTGCCCGACTGGCTGACATTCCTGTATGCATGTGCCAAGATTGGTGCAGTGGCAGTCACAGTAAACACCAACTACAAACAGGCAGAGCTTGAATATCTGTGCCAGAACTCTGACATGCACACCCTATGTATCGTAAACGGAGAGAAAGACAGCGATTTCGTCCAGATGACATACAATATGCTCCCGGAACTGAAAACCTTCAGCCGCGGACACATGAAGAGCAAACGCTTCCCGTGTATGCGTAATGTTGTCTATATCGGTCAGGAAAAATTCAGAGGAATGTATAACACTCCGGAAATTCTTCTTCTAGGAAACAACATAGACGATGAGGTTCTTGAAAACGCCAAAAAGCAGGTAAGCTGTCACGACACTGTAAATATGCAATACACATCAGGTACAACAGGATTTCCGAAAGGAGTTATGTTGAGCCATTATAACATCACAAACAACGGCTTCCTGACAGGTGAACACATGAAGTTTACATCAGACGACAAACTGTGTGTGTGCGTACCGCTGTTCCACTGTTTCGGTGTAGTGCTTGCCACAATGAACTGCCTCACACACGGATGTACACAGGTAATGCTGGAACGCTTCGACCCGCTGCTCGTCCTTGCATCAGTGCATAAAGAACGCTGTACGGCACTATACGGTGTACCGACAATGTTCATCGCCGAACTCCACCACCCTATGTTTGATATGTTCGACCTCAGCAGTCTGCGCACCGGTATCATGGCAGGTTCTCTCTGCCCTGTGGAACTGATGCGTCAGGTTGAAGAAAAGATGTTTATGCGTGTCACCAGCGTTTACGGTCTGACAGAAGCATCGCCTGGTATGACACACACCCGCATAGACGACCCGTTTGAAGTGCGCTGTACAACAGTAGGACGTGATTTCGAATTCACCGAAGTGAAAGTTCTCGACCCGGAAACAGGCGAAGAATGTCCTGTAGGTGTTCAGGGAGAAATGTGTAACCGCGGATATAATACCATGCAGGGTTACTACAAGAACCCTGAAGCTACAGCTGAAGTCATCGACAAGAATGGTTTTCTTCATTCAGGCGACCTTGGTGTGAAAGACGAAAACGGCAACTACCGCATAACAGGACGTATCAAGGATATGATTATCCGTGGTGGTGAGAATATCTATCCGCGCGAAATCGAAGAATTCCTCTATCAGATGCCTGGCATAAAGGACGTGCAGGTAGCCGGAATTCCGTCGAAGAAATATGGAGAGGCAGTAGGCGCATTCATCATCCTGCACGAAGGATGCGAAATGAACGAATTCGACGTTCGCGAATTCTGTCAGGGCAAGATTGCAAGATACAAAATACCGAAATATATCTTCTTCGTAGATGGTTTCCCTCTGACAGGAAGCGGAAAGATTCAGAAATTCAAGCTGAAAGATATAGGTTTGGAACTCTGCAAACAGAAAGGTATAGAAATTATCTGATATTATACATTATTATATCAGATATGGAGCCACGGTGGCATAATTACCACAGTGGCTCCATTTTTTTGTTTCTACCGAAACAATACCTCGTTCTTCCACATAAAAACATGTTTTCGTGCTGACATTTTCTATAAATATAACAGATAAAATACTTTTATCTCCAACAAAAGAGTCTCTTCTACCCTATATATTTTATCAATGTACATAGTTTAAAAGATGACAGGAATCATGTTTTGTCAGTAAAATTAAGATAAATTTCAGCCAAAATGTCAGTTTTTGTCTGTGCCAAAACATTTTTACGCTGTGGCACACGGTTTGTTTATAATACAGCGTAACGCAAAAGTTACAGAAATAACTTAATTAGATAATAATAAAAAAACAGATAAAATTATGGGAAAGATTATTGGTATTGACTTAGGTACAACAAACTCATGTGTAGCAGTGTTCGAAGGTAACGAACCAGTTGTAATCGCTAACAGCGAAGGTAAGCGTACTACTCCATCAGTAGTAGGTTTCGTTGACGGCGGCGAACGTAAAATCGGTGACCCTGCAAAACGTCAGGCTATCACAAACCCAACTCGTACAGTTTACTCAATCAAACGTTTCATGGGTGAAACTTACGAACAGGTAGCAAAAGAAATAGAACGTGTTCCATATAAAGTAGTTCGTGGCGAAAACAATACTCCACGTGTTGACATCGACGGACGTCTTTACACTCCACAGGAAATCTCAGCTATGATTCTTCAGAAAATGAAGAAAACTGCTGAAGACTATCTTGGACAGGAAGTTACAGAAGCTGTTATCACAGTTCCGGCATACTTCTCAGACTCACAGCGTCAGGCTACAAAAGAAGCTGGTCAGATTGCAGGTCTTGAAGTAAAACGTATTGTAAACGAACCGACAGCAGCAGCACTTGCATACGGTGTTGACAAATCAAACAAGGATATGAAGGTTGCAGTGTTCGACCTTGGTGGTGGTACATTCGATATCTCAATCCTTGAATTCGGTGGCGGTGTGTTCGAAGTACTTTCTACAAACGGTGATACTCACCTTGGTGGTGATGACTTCGACCAGGTAATCATCGACTGGTTAGTTCAGGAATTCAAGAACGACGAAGGTGCTGACTTAACTCAGGACCCAATGGCAATGCAGCGTTTGAAAGAAGCAGCAGAAAAGGCAAAAATCGAATTGTCTTCTTCTACTTCTACAGAAATCAACTTGCCTTACATCATGCCTGTAGCAGGTGTTCCAAAGCACTTGGTTAAGACATTGAGCCGTGCTAAATTCGAACAGTTGGCACACAACTTGATCCAGGCTTGTCTTGAACCATGTAAGAAAGCTATGAGCGATGCAGGTTTGAGTAACTCAGATATCGACGAAGTAATCCTTGTAGGTGGTTCTTCACGTATCCCTGCAGTTCAGAAACTTGTAGAAGACTTCTTCGGTAAAGTTCCTTCTAAGGGTGTTAACCCAGACGAAGTAGTTGCAGTAGGTGCAGCAGTTCAGGGTGCAGTATTGACAGACGAAATCAAGGGTGTTGTTCTTCTTGACGTAACTCCATTGTCAATGGGTATCGAAACAATGGGTGGTGTGATGACAAAACTTATCGACGCCAACACTACTATCCCTTGCAAGAAGAGCGAAGTGTTCTCTACAGCAGCCGACAACCAGACAGAAGTTACAATCCACGTACTCCAGGGTGAACGTCCTATGGCAGCACAGAACAAATCAATCGGTCAGTTCAACTTGACAGGTATCGCTCCAGCTCGTCGTGGTGTTCCTCAGATTGAAGTAACATTCGATATCGACGCAAACGGTATCTTGAAAGTATCTGCTAAGGATAAGGCTACAGGTAAGGAACAGGCTATCCGTATCGAAGCTTCATCTGGTTTGAGCAAGGAAGAAATTGACCGTATGAAAGCTGAAGCTGAAGCAAACGCAGAAGCTGATAAGAAAGAAAAGGAACGTATCGACAAATTGAACCAGGCTGACAGCTTGATCTTCTCTACAGAAAATCAGTTGAAAGACCTTGGCGATAAGATCCCTGCAGACAAGAAAGCTCCTATCGAAGCAGCTCTTCAGAAACTGAAAGACGCTCACAAGGCTCAGGATTTGGCTGGTATCGATGCTGCAAGCGCAGAACTCCAGTCAGCTTTCCAGGCAGCAAGCGCTGAAATGTATGCTCAGTCAGGCGCACAGGGCGGTGCTCAGGCAGGTCCTAACGCTGGTCAGGCAAACAATGGTGGTGCTAACGACAAGCATGGAGACAATGTTCAGGATGCTGATTTCGAGGAAGTCAAATGATTCCGATAAGTAAACAAATAATAAACAATAAGCAAAAGCGTGCAGCTCAACGAGTTGCACGCTTTTTGCGTTTATAGGGTTCATGGTTTCTATGTGTTTTCTATAGGCTTTTTTATCTCTTATTTGCGACATATTTGCGACAAGACAAAAAAGTAGATAATGTGGAACTAAATTCTACTTATCTATACTAATACATACTTAAAAGTAGATAATATGCCAACAATCGGATTTGAAATCAAAAGAAAGTGCAAAGTCTGCGGCAAGGTTTTCGTCGCAAAGACACTTGACAGTTATTATTGTTCCCCCCAATGTGGTAAAGTAGCTTGGAAGCGCAAAAAGGATGTAAAAGATAGAAATGCAAAATTAGAAGCCATTGCCCAACAAGTACCAGACATCAGAGAATATATTTCTGTAAAGGAGGCAGTAGCAATGTTTGGGGTAGAACGTAGTACTCTCTATCGCTTAATCAAATTGGGACGTATTCCAGTCATCAATTTGGGTACAAGGCTCACGCGTATCAAACGCTCCGAAATGGAACAGCTTTTCCTAAAGAGACCGGAAAGTATTGCCGAAAAAGAAAAACCTGTTCCTAAAACATATAGCTTAGAGCCAGAGGACTGTTATACCATTACAGAGATTTGTGAAAAGTACCATATTAATGATAGTTCAGTATGGGCGCATGTTAGAAAATACTCTATTCCTTCAAGACAAATAGGAAACTATGTATATGTACCCAAACAAGAAATAGACAATCTATATAAATCAGAAGTAGAATGAAGAAAGCATTACCAAACACCAAAGTGACCGTCAAACTCAGAAAATCAAATTATAAAGATGAGTGGTATCTGATTATAGAATCATACCCGGTTTACAAGCGAGGCTCTAAACAGGCAAGCCGTGTGGTTGAATCAATTAACCGGACTATATCCACACCAATTTGGGACAAGTCTTCCATTGCACGAATCTTGCCGGATGGAACATTCAATTACAAACCTAAGCGTGATTTGAATGGAATCATCCAATGCCGTTCAACGATAGATCAAGAGGCTTGTATCTATGCCGACAATGTGCGTAAGTTACGGCAGTATGAATACGATAGCGCAATTCTATATACAGATAAAGAGAACGAAATCGCTGCACAAAACGAGCGGAGCGAACAAGACTTTATCAAGTACTTCAATAGCATTATCAGTAAAAGGCATCCCAACAGTTCCGATTCAATTATAGTCAACTGGAGACGTGTGGTCGAACTGTTGAAGATTTATTCTAAAGGACAACCAATCCCATTCAAGGAAATCTCCGTTAAACTACTCGAAGATATTAAGATGTTTCTGTTACGTGCCCCCATGGGAGGAAATAAAAAAGGAACGATCTCACAGAATACTGCATCTACCTATTTCTCTATACTCAAGGCCGGATTAAAACAAGCGTTCGTTGATGAATATCTTACCGTTGATATAGGTGCAAAAGTAAAGGGGATAACAAACATTGAGAAGCCTCGTGTTGCACTTAGTATGAATGAAGTGCAAATGTTGGTTGATACTCCTTGTAAGGACGATGTTTTAAAACGTGCGTTCTTATTCTCTATTCTCACAGGATTACGACATAGTGACATCCAGACTTTGAAATGGAAACAGATTCAGCAAACAAGTAAGGGTACATGGCAAGCAGTTATAGTTCAGCAGAAAACAAAAAGACCAGATTATAAGCCAGTCATACAACAAGCTCTCCAACTCTGTGGAGAACGCCCAAACGATGAAGAATCTCTCGTTTTTGAGGGATTGACAGATGCCTCCTGGATTTCACGTCCTCTGAAAGTTTGGATAGAAGCATCCGGTATAAAGAAGCATATCACCTTCCATTGCGGCCGCCATAGTTTCGCTTCGCTATTGCTGGAAAATGGTGTTGACATATATACAATAAAAGATTTAATAGGTCATACAAATGTCAGAGCCACGCAGATTTATACGCATATCGTGAACGAACAGAAAGAAAAAGCAGCTAATACATTACATATAGACAACCTGAATTTATAAGTCATGTAAAAATACAACTATTGAAATTCAGCAACTCAGGTTAAGTAAATTACATATTTATCGTTATTTGCCCCTCATTAAGCATCAGCTTTTTGAGGGGGATTTTGTTACAAAACGCTCTAAAATTGCAGCGCGCTAAAAAGTTTTACAATTTAGCAGTAATTACATCTGTTCTGCAAGAATTATTACACTTATAATACTGTCATTAGAGAGTAAAACGATGATTATTTTCTACTTATTTGCATTCCACTATTTGGGGCTATCGTAAATGACATCAAGTAACTCATTTGCAAGTTTACCATCTGTGATTTTAATAATGTTGTCTTCCTCTGTTACATAGCCAAGTATATTGATACTGCCATACCAGACAGTGGACCTATCTATGATACACGAGGATAAAGATAGTTTAGGTACAATCTTTACATATAATCCCAAACTTTTTAGATAATTCGTCTGACTGCTTTCCTCTGATGTAAGAATTGCAACTTGAACACCACTTACATGAAACTCTCTGAGCATTTTAACAAATGTGTTTCGTTCTGTACGATAGAGTTTTGGAGAGGATATGACAATAGATTGTCTTGAACTTTTCAAATTTTGCATAAATGCCAAACGGAATGTGTTGCCATTGAAAATCTGTCCTTCATATGATGATATTTGTAAGTCATCTGTATTATCAAACAGCGTCTGAGTATCTTTTGACAGTACACGATAACCGATGGCAAAGTATCCTTTTAGGCGTTTACGATACATATTCTCACAAACAGGTTCGTGTATATCAATATAGTCATAAATACGAACATCTTTCTTGCCCTCATTCTCACGGTGCAAACGTCCGGCATATTGTGCCACCAATCCTTTCCATGAGATTGGTAGTGCCAAAAACAGTGTATCAAGTCGTGGATAGTCAAATCCCTCTCCCACATATTTTCCCGTGGCTACTATTACAAGAGGGGCATCTTTGGGTATATCCTGTAACTTTTGCAGCGTTTCTCTCTTGTTCTTTGCAGTCCCTTCTCCTGTGAGTTGTATGATGTTGGCTACATGCTGCTTCAACATTTCGGCAAGCAATTCTACATGAGAAGTTCTGGCAGTAAGTATTATAGGCGTTCGGCCTGCAGCCACAACATTAAGAACATCCTC